>JBEKZY010000187.1:0-9528 GCA_049509395.1 Thermoguttaceae bacterium
GATCACCCGCGTATCGACGCGGATGGTTTGCGTATCGCCCACGCGCTCGAATTCGTACTCCTGGAGCACGCGGAGCAATTTTACCTGCAGTTTGGGCGTGGTGGAGTTGATTTCGTCGAGGAAAACCGTGCCCGTATGGGCGGCCTCGAATCGTCCGGTGCGGTTATCGATGGCCCCTGTAAACGCACCGCGGACGTGGCCGAAAAGCTCGCTTTCCAAGAGATTTTCCGCCAAAGCCCCGCAGTTTACGCGCACGAACGGGCCGCTGCCCCGCGGACTGAGCCGATGGATGGCCTTGGCGATTAATTCCTTGCCCGTGCCCGTCTCGCCGAGGAGCAACACCGAGGCGTTGGATTTGGCCACCTGCCGGGTAAGTTGATACACTTTCTGCATGGCCGGCCCGGAACCGATCAATCCCGGAGTCGGCGGCCCGGTATCGCTGACGTCGAATGAAGGCAAAATACGGCTCATGAGCTGTTGTTATAAGTTTTAAGTTATTAGTTTTAAGTTTTTTAATTGGGCGGTAAACGGCGGGCGGCGCGAAACTGCCGGCGGTTTCCATTCACTCTCCACTCTTTACTTTCCACTATTTTTCCGGTTTCGTAGGCGCTTCCAAACAATCCAATATCAATGCCAGAATTTTTTGCGTGGAATCGTCCTGATTCTTGCTTTCATTATATTGCTGATATTGTTTTTTGATTTCTTCTTTGGTTAAAAGTATGCCGTGGGCTTGTATGTTTTGGCGAAAAGCCGAAACGGCCGCCTGGCGAATTTCCAAGGGTTGCGTGACCCGGCCGGCCGTATCGACCAAGACCCGTTGCGCTTCCGGCGAATTGATTGAGATCAGTATCTCGATTGTCTTTTTGCACAGCGAAGGCGTATTCAATGCCGTCAAAACGGCTTTCTCTGCCTGGTGCATGTCGTACAATTTGCCCGGGTTGCGCGCCAATTCGCCCAGCAAGTCCAATGCCTCGCCCGCCTGGCGCTGGCGTTCCTCGAAAGCAACGAACTCATCCGGTCTCAGTGCGGCCAATTGCTGCAACTGCCAGGCAACCGAAGCGTCGTCGTGCGGCCGGGCAAAGGCCTTGGCCAGGGGATCTTGTTCGGCTACATGTTCCGCTCGCTCGGAAAAACCATCTCGGGCGATTACTCCCACGCGCAAGTCGGCGCTGCGGTCGTCATGGCGGAGTTGCTGCAAGAGAAGATTTAGCGGCGGCTGATCGATGCCCGCATCGATCAGCGCCAGTTCATAATCCGGCGATGAGACAGCCATCCGCATGGCCTCGCGGCCGTTGGTTGCCGTATCGGTTTGGAAGCCGGCGGCAGTCAAGGCCGGGACCAATTTGCGCAGATCTTCCACATTGGCGCCGGCCAACAATGCGCGGCGCATGCCCGAGGACGAGGCAAAAAACTCTAGAGTTTGCAGCACGTAACTCGATCCGGCAAACGGCCGCTTTGGCTTAAGCGTCACAATCGCCCGGGCGGCCGCGATGCGCAAACGCCGGTCCGGATTCTGCAATGCCAGGGCCAACGGGCCGGGCTTGGGGCCGCCGTAAAGCAACTCCTCGGCATTGCCGATTTGACCCAAAATTTGCGCCGCCGCTGTAGCCGCAGCAGGGTGACCGTCGGCCATCGCGTAGCCCAGCGCCGCTTCAACCGCCTTGGGGCCCAAATTTTTCGCTTCGACCGCCGCGGCGTCGGCATTATCGTCAAGCGGATTTGGCAAACCTTTTTGATATGCCGCCGCCTCGAACATAGTCGCGATATACAATTGCACGGCGGCGGCGTTTTCCGGGGAAATGTCGAAAGCATATCGGGCAAGCCGGGCAGCCAACGCCCTGGAAGCGTCGTCGATCGGAATTCGCGCAACCTCGCATTGCCGCTGGGATTGGTTCCAATGCCACACCTCGGCTTTGTCATCCACAACGCCGGGCACAATCTGCCGGTGATTAAAGTATTTTTTGGCATTCTCCATCAACAAGCGAGCCGCTTGATCCTTTGTCGGCAGTGCCCCGCCCAGTTTTTTCAGAGAGGCGCCGGCGGCGGCTCGCAATTTAGCATCGTTCTTTTCGGAAAAATACGGTTGGAATAAAAACAGTTGCAGGGCAGGGGCCTTCATCTCGCCCAATATCTCGACGGCCTGCAGCTTTAGTTCCGGATCGGCCTGGTCTAAAATTCCCACTAATGGATCGGCGGCCTGGCGTCCCATCGCCGCCAATGCGGTGCGAATGGAATGGTGTTCGGCGGCCCGGGCGGGATCGGCCAAGGCTTCGATCATCGCCGACACGGCTGCGCCGCGGGCATCCATCAGCCCCGAGAACGCCGCGCCGCGTTTTTCGGCCGATGGGTCTTGCAGTTGTTTTATCAATTCGGCCACGCGCTGGGGATTCTGCAGCGCCGCATTTTGGGCAGTCAAAACCGCATCGGCCAATTGCTGCGATTGCGGGTGAAGATCGGAGCGGGCGCCGAGTTGGACAAATGTCGCCGAACCAAACTCGTCGGCCAATTTCGCCAATGCCTGAGAATCCAGTTTGGCCTCGATTACCTTTTGCAAAAACTTTTTGGCCAGGTCGGGCTGCTTCAGATCGGAAAGGATTTTGGCCGCCCGAACGCACTCGGCAGGCGTGGACGGCTTTGTTTCCAATATCGCCGCCGCGGCCGGGTCTTCGGGCAGGGCCGGCTCTTCCGCATCGGTTTTTGCCGTTTTAGCCGCTGTTGCGGCTTTGGCAGGCGAATCGGCAGACGGATTATCGGCTTTGGGTTTCGGGTTTTGAGCCCATGAAAAATTTGCCGACGCCGTCATAAGCAAAACAAGAGTCAACCAAGATCCAATTCGCCTTATTCCACTTTTCATGATTTTATCTCAAGGCGTTTTTTCCATCCCCTAACTTGCTCGTCTACATGTTTCGGATTAGTCGAACCATAACTTGCCATTGCGGCAACCGCTTTTTCCGCGCCGAGAACGTCATACACGCTTTTATCCAATTTGGGATCGGCCGTTTGAAATTCGCCAAGCGGCAAATTCGAGAGGCTCAAGCCTAGTTCCATAGCCCGGGCAACCAGGCCGCCCACCAAGCCGTGCGCAGTGCGCTGGGCAATGCCGCGGCGAATCAGATACTCCATCAAGGCCGTGGCATCGAGATATCCTTGATCCAAGCGCCCGGCTATTGCGGCGTTGTTCAGCTCGGCCCCTTCCACCAGCGGCGCGGCCAACGACAGCGAGGCATAAACCGTGTCAAAGGCGTCGAACAGGGGCGGCTTGTCTTCCTGCAAATCGCGGTTGTAGGCCAGGGGCAATCCCTTTATCAGCACCAACAGCGCCTGCAAATCGCCCACAACCCGGGCGGTTTTTCCCCGGATCAGTTCCAAAACATCCGGATTGATCTTCTGCGGCATGATCGACGAGCCGGTGCAAAACGCCTGGGGCAGTTTTAGAAAATCAAATTCCACCGTGGACCAAAGAATCCATTCTTCCGCCCAAGTGCTCAGATGCTCGGCTATCAAAGCCAATGCGAACACGAATTCCAGGACGAAATCGCGATCGCTTGATGCGTCCAAACTATTGGCGGCCACGGCATCGAAACCCAACACCCGGGCGACCTCTTGACGATCGATGGGCAAACTCGTGCCTGCCAGGGCGGCGGTGCCCAAGGTAAGAACATTTGTGCGTTTTCGGCAATCGGCCAGGCGCTGGCGATCGCGCTCGAGTTTTTCGCAATACGCCAGCCAATAATGCGCGGCCAGAACGGGCTGCGCGCGGCGCATGTGGGTATAGCCGGGCAGAATCACGCCCGCATCCCGATCGCAACGGGCAACAAAAGCCCGTTGAACGTCGGTTAGACGCTGGTCAATCTGCCCGATTGATTCCCGAATCCAAAGCCTTAGGTCGGTCGATACCTGGTCGTTTCGGCTGCGTGCGGTGTGCAGTTTTCGACCCACCTCGCCAAGCCGTTCGATCAAGGCCCGTTCGATGTGCAGGTGGATGTCTTCCAATTCGCTGTGGAAGGGGAATTTCTCCTGCTCAATTTCCGTGCGAATTTGTTCCAATGCCTGCCTAATTTGTTGGCACTCATCGGCACTGATCAGGCCGACCTTGGCAAGCATTTGAGCATGTGCGATCGACCCGGAAATATCTTGAGCGTATAATCGGCGGTCAAAGCTCACGCTTTCGGTAAACTGCTCGACCCGACGATCCGTCGCCTCGCTAAAAACTCCACTCCATGCCTTTTTAGCCACTATTATTTTTCCATTAACAAGTATAATCTAACTGCAAAATCCCCAACGCATTTACTCTAAACAACTTAGAACGGCCTGTCAACGAGAGAATGGGATAAGAAATGGGGAATAATAAAATGATGGGTATATATAAAAACTGTCTGTGTTTTCACACTGTCCACTGTCCACTGTCCTAAATCTACTGCCGCCTATCGTTGAGTGGGTTTTGCATTTTCATCGAGATGATCTTTTATCCATCCCTCCAATTCCGCCCAGTCTATAGGGGGGATTTTAGACCGATCCGGCCGGAGTCGGGCTGCCTCTTTTATATACACGTGGACAATCTTGTCGGCCGATTTATCGGTGTTCCAATGCAGCAAGATGCGAATGCAGCGCCTTAAGGAGCCGGGCACGTCCAGTTCATTTATGCACATTAAGGCCACGTCCCACCAGCCCAACTGCCGGGCGGCCAGGGCGGGAAATTCGGCGTCCAAATCGCGGGTGGTCGAGAAAATCGCGCTTGCCACGTCTTCCGCCCGGATGCCGTTCTGGCGGATCATCAATGCTAAAAGCTCGCGAGAGGCCTTTAGAATCGACTCGGACGAATTTTCCTCGCAGGTCGTAGCCCCGCGAACGCCTAGACATTGCATGATCGGCTCCTAAGCGGTTATCAGCTTATTGACAAAAGACCAAAGGATTATGCATAATCATTGAAATCCTCTGTAAACCTGCATTTAGCAGGGCTAGCAAAAGCGACTTTTTTAACAGGCTGTTTGACTGAGAAACTGTAGCTTCTAATGAACTAATCTAGCGAAAAAACTGAGAATAATCCAGTGGTTTACGCTGCAATATCAATTATTTGCGGAGACAATAAGTATGAGTGGAGTAAATCCAGTCTATAAAGAGGTTGTTGTCACCAAATCCATCTCAGAGGTTCGAGAGAACATCCTAAAGATCTTACAAGCACTCGGAGGAAAGATTGCATATGCTGATGACAAGCATATTCAATGCGATTTTGGCTCTTCCTGGCAAACAAAAGTTTTCGGAGCGTTTTGGGTTTCGGAATCAAGGCTTCCCAAGAGGGTTACATTAGGCTTTCAGAATGCAGAAAATGAAAGCATTAAGATCAACGTTGAGGTACGAGATAATCTTAAATATGTTTTAAAATTCGGTTTTGTCAAGAAATATGAAAAATCTTTAGTGGACTTGGCAAATACAATAATATCTCTTCTGAAATAGAGCTCGGGAATAACTCGGATTTCACGACTAACCTTTTGTCGTTGCATAACTTGCCCATCAGTGCGTTAAATCTTGTTTCCAACCATTAACTTTGAGCATCGATGGATTTGTCCTACTCAACAATTGGCGGCAATGGTGCAATTTAAAAATCCAACTTGACATTTACGCAATTTACGTATATTCTTACTGTATATGCGTAAATCAAGTCCGATCGATGCCCTGATTTCCAAAACCACCCAAGGATTATTGGCTGCTACCGTTTTGCAGCCGCAGCGCTCGTGGTATTTAAGCGATCTGGCCAAGCACTTGGGCCGGCGACCATCTAGTCTGCAAAAACCACTGGCCGCTTTGGTATCGGCGGGTATATTGTGCCGCCGGAAAGATGGCAACAGGGTCTATTTCCAGGCCGATCCGGCTTGTCCATTTCTCGACGAATTGCAAGGCATCATTGCCAAAACAGTGGGGCTAATTGACGTTCTACGCGAAGCCTTGTTGCCTTTGGCTCCGGATATTACCGCAGCTTTCGTTCACGGCTCCGTGGCAAAATCACTGGAACGCGCCTCTAGCGATATTGATCTGATTGTGATAGGTTCTTTAGGTCTTTCCAAGCTCAGTCCTGTCTTGGAGGCGGTCGAGGAGCATTTAGGAAGACCGATAAACGCCAGCGTTTACTCCCCTCAAGAGTTTTCCAAGAAAATTAAGGCTAAAAACCATTTTCTTCATGCAGTGCTTGAAAAGTAAAAACTGTTCGTAATAGGAAACATGGATGACCTGGCAAGAACTGCTCGCGGCAAACCGCGTTGAAAAACATACAACCACCCGGCAAGAATTGAGTTGCCGAGAATCATGCCAACATGGCGAGAAAGAAAAAATAAGCCGCCTTGCGGATTGCATTAAATTTATGCCAATCCACTAAGCGGCTTTTAGCGAGTTCTTCCTAATCACCCAAGATCCGGCATCACTCTTTCGTTTTAATTTCGATTTTTTTCGCCGCGGCGGCTGGGGTCTTTTGGATCGTTAACGTCAAAATGCCGTTGGCATAATTGGCGTCTACGTGCTCGGAATCGACGCCCTCGGGCAGGGGAATCACGCGGCGGAAGGAGCCGTATCGGGCCTCGTTGTGATAGAAGCCCTTGTCTTTTTTCTCGGTGGACTCCTTTTTTTCGCCGCTGATGACCAGTTGGTTGCCGGTTACCGTGACATCCAATTCCTTAGGGTCGATGCCCGGTATCTCCGCCCGAACGGTTACTTCCTTGTCCAACTCGGCCACGTCGACGGCGGGCCACCATTTTTCGCCGCCCATGAACGCCGGCCAATCGAGCATCCCGAAGGGCTCGCGGATGAACGAATCGAAGAGCCGATCCATTTCATTGCGCAAGGTGGCCAGGGGCGCCGATTCCCCAGCTATCCCATCGTGCTGTTTGTTTCTCCAAGGTATAAGACTCATGGTATAAGTCTCCTTTCAGGTATTATGAGTTTTGTGTTATCGGTTTTCGGTTAGAAGCGCGAAACCGGAAACGATTTCCCAATATCTTCCCTCACCTATTCACTATCCCTATCATCTTTCAGCCGGCCCCGGTCCGCCGTCTACTTAATTATATCCTGTTACTTCGTGCTGACGCTTATTTTTCTCGGCTTGATGGATTCGGCCTTGGGCAAATGCAGCGTCAATACCCCGTCGGCATACTCGGCCGTAATCCGGGAGGCGTCGATCGTCTCGCTGACTTGGAAAGTGCGATAATAGTCGCCCACCCCGTATTCACGCGCCAGGTAAAGCTGATCTTCGCCTTGGCGTTCTGGCACGGTAGCATGAAGCGTTAGCGTGCCTTTCTCGAAATTGATGTCGATCTGGTCGCTTTTAGCGCCGGGCAGATCGGCCAACAGCAGAAGTTCGTCGGGCCGCTCCAAAATGTCTACGTTGGGACGGTAAAAACGGCCGTTACGGGTGTGTTCAGCGGCGGCAGCTTCGCCCGCAGGTTTTGTTATTACATTCTTAGTAGCCATAATATTTGATATCCTTTCTTTTCCTGTATTATTTTTTTCTTTACATTATCGTGAGAGTGCTCAACCAACCCCGGGTGTATTCACCCGGGGCTAAATGTCCGGACATATTCACCCGGAATTGAATTTTTACGCCGAGGCCACGGTGATTTTCCGCGGTTTGGCGGCTTCAGCCTTGGGCAACCTGAGCGTTAATACGCCTTCGGCCAGTTCGGCCTCAACGCGATTGGCGTCGACGGCACAGGGCAACGACAGCACTCTCGTGAAGTTGCCCGTCGGTCGTTCGCGGCGATGATAAGTCACGCCTTCCTCCGATACATCGGGACGCTGGGCCTTGATGGTCAATTCATCGCCCGCCACGGAAACGTCGATCTGTTCGTTTCTTACGCCTGGCACTTCCATTTCCACCATCAAGTCCTCGCCTTTATCCCAGACGTTCACGGCCGGTTGGCCGCGGACAAACTCCCGCGATAATCCGTCAAAAGTCGGCCCGAAAAAGCCGCCGAGCAAATTGTCCATTTCGCTACGCAATTGTTGGATTGGATTAACAAGTATTTGCATTGTCATTTCTCCTTTTGATTACGGTCTGTACGTCGATTGGCGATCCAGCATTTCCTACCCGATTTACGGGTTATGGATATCGATTTTTTGATTAAATCTTAATTCCGTAAGAACCAAGTAGCAAAGCCCATGCCGAGAATCCAATAGATCGTCATTACACATTGTCAAATAAGAGGTTACGACAAAACAACGCCTATAAATATTGATCCTTCAACCTGTCAGAATGGCAGGTTTTTAGCAGGTTTTTTTACAGGCCAATCCGGGTGATTTCGATTTGCTGTTGCTAATCCCTTTCGCCTCAACAACTTAAAGTATTTTTCCCAATGGCGAGGGACCCGTTGTAGATTCGTCAGTTGACGGCTATATTTAGAAATCTGGGTTGCGTTAGGGCGAGGAGATCGGTTACGAGAACCAAAACTAGGACTTGGGGGTTAAAAAACGCGTAAGCATGCCGTTCTTGCTTTTGTACCCGATGTTGCCCCGGGCACAGGCGGACACTAAAGCTATTGCAGCGTTCCCCTGCCTAGTCTACTTTCACATATCAAACAATATCATGCGTTTTTCGCTCATCGATCGGATTGTCGAGATTGAGCCGGATGTAAGAATCACAGCAGTAAAAACCTTAACCATGGCGGAAGAGTATTTGGCCGACCACTTCCCTCACTTTCCCGTGATGCCCGGCGTGCTGATGCTCGAGTCCATGACTCAGGCCGGCGCTTGGCTGGTTCGTTATAACGAGGATTTCAGTCACAGCATCGTAGTGCTGAAAGAGGCGGTCAACGTCAAATACGGCCAGTTTCTCGAACCGGGCCAGACGCTGCTGGTCACCGCCGAGATCCTTAAATCCGGAGAAACTGAAACAAAGCTCAAGGCTCAAGGCATGGTCGACGGCCGGACGATAGTCAGCGCCCGGATCACGCTTATGCAATATAATTTGGCCGACACGCGGCCCTGGTACGAATGGAATGATCAACACATTATAGAAGGATTGCGGAACCAATTCGCCTTGTTGTATCAGCCGCGCGTGGATGTTACCACGGTTTCGACCATGTAAACATGGCACAGGCCATATAAATCCATATTTTAGCTTGTACCGGGCGATGTCGCCGGAAATAACAGTCAAAAGTTTCTTGTTGAAATTTTAGCGAGAATAACAATATATTCGGAAATAGAACTGATGCGATTCGATGGGAAAACTGCTTTAGTAACCGGCGGAAGCCGCGGCATCGGCCGCGCCTGCGTTGCCCGGCTGGCCGCCGAGGGCGCCAACGTGGCTTTCGTCTATCAAAGCAACGAGCAAGCCGCCGAAAGCCTGGTTTCCCAATTCCAATCTTCGCCCGGCCAGGTGCATGCCTTGCAGGCCGACGTGCGAGACCTGGGCCGCGCGCATAAAATCGTGGATCAGTTGATCGAGCGCTGGCAACGCATCGACGTGCTGGTCAATTCGGCGGGCATCGTTCTTGACGGGCTGTTAGGCGCCATGACGCAAGAACAGTGGCAAAACGTAATCGA
>JBEKZY010000188.1:0-13453 GCA_049509395.1 Thermoguttaceae bacterium
CGGGCTTCTGCTCGTTGGCCGGCTGTTTTTCGCCTTGCTTTGCATCGGGTTGTTTTTCGGCGGAGGGTTGCTGATCGCCCTGTTTGCTGCCGGAGCGCTGTGCATCGCCGGATGGATTCTTATCGCCGGATTGTTTTTCAGTAGAGGGTTGCTGATCGCCCTGTTTGCCATCAGATTTATTTGCATCGCCCAACTGCTGCCTCTCGCCCTGTTTGCCATCGGATTTATTAGTATCGCCCGACGTTTGCTTCTCGCCTTGTTTACCGTCAGATTGGTTTTTATCGCCGGACTGCTGCGAATTATTTTGCTGTTTTTCGCCGGATTGTTTAGTATCGCCCGACGGTTGTTTCTCGCCCTGTTTGCTGCCGGTTTGTTGTTTCTCGTCCGGTGTCTGCTTCTCGCCGGCCGCCTGCTTTTCACCCGGTTGTTGACCGCCGGATTTTTCATCACCGGCCGATTGTTTCTCGCCGGGCTGCTGTGGGTTGTTTTGCTGTTTTTCGCCGGGTTGAGTTTTTTGTTGTCCTTTTTGTTGTTCCTCCTGGCGATGTTCGAGGATTTTCTGGATTGCGTCGCCAGGATTGGCGTTGGGATCGATGGGCTCTTGGGCTTTGCCCGATTGGTTGCCGGAAGATTGTTGCGTGTTCCGGCCCGACTCGGGCGAGGCCGATTTTTCGCCGGACTTGCCGGTTTGCGATGAATCGCCTTGGCTGGCCGATTGCGATCGCTGGGGCGACGATTGTTGCGAACCGCCTTGCGAATCTTGTTTCGATTGGTCGCGACTCTCGCTCTTCTCACTCCCGCCGCTTTTTTCGCCCTTCTCGCCCTTCATGCCTTCATTACTTTTTTCGCCCTTCTCGCTATTGCCGCCTTTCTCACCGTTGCCGCCCTTATCGCCATTCTTGCCTTCATCGCCTTTCTCGCTCTTCTCATTCCCATCGCCCTTTTTGCCCTGTTCATTTTTATCGCCAGACTTGCCTTGCTCTTTACCTTTCTCGCCAGGCTTGGATTGCTCTGAATTTTGCTGTTGATTTTGCTCGCCTTGCGATTGGCCGGGCTGGGACTTTTCGTTTGGTTGTTGGCCGGTTTTTTGCTCCTGGGATGCGTCGTTAGACGATTTCTCGCCGGGGCGTTGCGCGCGGCGCGGTTGTTGATCGCTTTTGGCCGGGGGATTTTCGGGCGGTACAACAACGATCCACTGTTCGCCGGTCGCGGTCACGTTGGGCGAGGGTTCTTTGTTGTCTTCGGCCTCGGCCCAATACGCCACGCGGTCGCCCGGTTTAAGGTTGAATTTTTTCGGCTCGAACTCGTACTTGGACTGGACTTCGCCGCTTACGGGTTTTTCCGGCGGCCGGGCATCTAAAAGGGGCGGAATTTTCAACTCCTGATTTTCAAACTTCGCGCGGAGTACGACGCGGCGCAATCCGTAATCCGGATCCTCGGCCCTCACGCGAATCTCCAGCTTGCCGTCCGAGGCCACGCTGCTTTCGTCTTTTTGCGGCTCGACGATTTGCACCTCCGGGGGCAGGTCGCGGAGGACCTCGATGTTGTAGCGAATGGGCCGGCGGTTCTCGCGATGGTTCTTATCGCTGAAGTGGAGTTGATAAAAATCGTGTTCCCCGCGCGTGGGATCGCCGGGAAGCATGCGCAGGGTGAATCGGCCCGCGGCCGTGCGATCTTCGGAGTTCATCCTGATGCCGCGCACGCCGGCGCCGGAAAAATCGATTTCCGCCCGGTCGATGGGCTGGTTGGCCGTGGCGTGGATGGTAATCTGAGTGCCTTCGATTGCGCGGACGTCGCCTTGCCGCTGGATCGTTGTGTCGGGAATGCCGGTGTAGGGCGGATAATGATAATCCACCTTGTCGACGGTTATCAGCGGGGGAATTTGGGTTTCGATGGCATACGTCGCCGTTTTAAAATCACCCGCCGTAATTGAATAGCTGTAGTCTTGCTGAAGGCCGCGGCTGTCCGGCGGCAATTTGGCCTGCCGGCCATAAGCGCCGTTTTCCTCGATCATGGGGATGACCTGGTCGAATATTTCGCCGTCGGCGGTGCTGTAATGCAGGAGCACGGGCTCGCCCTGGTCGAGCCCCATCACGTCGGCCGAGACGGTGACAAAATCGCCCAGATAGGCCGTGGTATTGCCGGGCCGCACGTTTTCAATAGTCACCCGGGTCGGAGCGCGGAGGCTGGTCCAGGGCCAGAGAACGCGCTGGGCGGAAATCAAAGCGTTTTTCGGCGATAGGGCCAGGTACAGGCAGATCACGCCCACCACGGCCAGCAGTAAATAACTAAGACGCAAAACCGGCCGGCGATCGACGGCCGTTTCGATTTGCACTTCTCTCAGGTCGGAGGCCGCGCGCTGTTCGAGGGCCTGATAAATCACAGGCGCCAAATCGCTTTCTCGGCCGCGAAGGAGCAAAAAATTTATCAGGCTGTTTTTCAAGGTCGGCTTGCACTGCTCGATGGTCCGCGCCGCGAATACGGGATTGATGCTTAAGACCAAGGCAGGCCACAGGGATTTGACAAAATACAGCACGGCGGCAATGATCAGAATCGCCCAAAGCAAAAGCCGCCACCAAAAACCCAAACCGCCGGTCACGAGCCAATGATCGACCAGCGCCGCCGCAAAAAGATATGTCACCGTGCCCACGATCAAGGTCAAAAGCCCGGCGATAATATCCACGCCTTTAACCTGTCGCCGGGTTTTGTGTATGCGGTCTTCGATCAAGACCGCCTGCGGCGACTGCTGCGGAACAACCGGCTGACCGGGCGGAGTCGGCGATTGCGGCGGTAGTGGGGGGGTTATGGTTCCACCGGACATGGGGGATTAGTTCCAAATTTGCCTTTTCTCTGCGCCTTCTTCATTATAGATGCAATCAACGGCGGCGGGATTCCAAATATTTTATTATCCCGCTAATATCCATTGTTTATAAGTGTCTGAATCATCTGACTTTAATTGACCCCGGGCAAATCATCTGCTATCTTGGTGCTTTGTCCATTATTATTTACACCTTTTGCAGACGGAATTACTTATGGCACATGATGTTACATTGATTTTAGGCGATGGCACCGGTCCGGAACTGGCTATTGCAGCCCGGCAGTGCGTCGATGCCACGGGCGTGAAGATCAACTGGGACGTGCAACAAGCCGGCGTGGACGTGATGCAAACCGCCGGAACCCCATTGCCCGAGGCTACCTTGGAAAGCATCCGCCGCACACACTGCGCACTGAAGGCCCCGATTACCACGCCGGTGGGCACGGGTTTCCGCAGTATAAACGTGCATCTGCGGCATGAATTCGATCTATATGCCTGCATCCGGCCCTGCAAATATTATCACGGCGTGCGGAGTTATTTCAGCGATGAAAACTTGGACCTGGTGCTGGTCCGCGAGAATACCGAAGACCTTTACGCGGGCGTGGAATTCGAGTGCGGCAAGCCGGTTACCGCCGATTTGATCGACTATATCAACAAGATATCGCCCGATCGGCGGATCAGGACCGGGCGCGAGCAGACCGGCGTATCCATCAAACCGATAAGCGTCTCTGGAACCCAGCGGATTGTGCGTTACGCCTTCGAATACGCCAGGGCGAACAATCGCAAAAAGGTGACGGCCGTGCACAAGGCGAACATCATGAAATTCACCGACGGGCTGTTTTTGGCCGTAGCCAGGAAGGTATCCGCCGAGTTTCCCGATATCCAATTCGAGGACCGCATAGTTGACAACATGTGCATGCAATTGGTGCAAAAGCCCGAACTCTACGACGTGATCGTGCTGCCCAATCTGTATGGCGACATCCTCAGCGACCTGGCCGCCGGACTGGTGGGCGGATTGGGCGTTGCCCCAGGTGCCAACATCGGCAAGGATTGTGCGATCTTCGAGGCCACACACGGCAGTGCGCCCAAATATAAAGGGCTGAATAAGGTCAATCCCACGGCGCTTATACTTTCGGCCATGCTCATGCTGCGGCACTTAAACGAGATAGCGGCGGCCGACCGGCTCGAAGCCGCCGTCGCGGCCGTTATCGCCGAGGGCAAGCACGTGACCTACGACATGAAGGCCGATCGCAACGACCCCACCGCCGTGGGCACGCGGGAAATGGCCGATGCTATCTGCCGGGTATTGAATAAATGGCTCTAACAAAACCTCCCCTCGCCCTTTGGGAGAGGGGCCGGGGGTGAGGGATTTCTTAAATGCATAAGAGGTTTTGTTAGAGAGTGGATAGTGTTTAGCGGTGGTGGACAGTGGACCATGCGAATCTGAAAACGGTTTCATCAACTCACGACCGATGGCTGTTCACACTGGCGGCGGCGCTGGCGGCGATTGTGTTTGTCTTCCCATTGACGGTTCATTTTCCCCTGCTCGATCCGGACGAAGGACTGCATGCCTCGATTGCCCAGGAAATGGTCGAGCGGGGCGATTGGCTGACGCCGCACTTTATGGGCGAGCCGTTTTTCGACAAGCCCATTTTATATTTCTGGTGTCAGGCCCTATCGCTGCGATTGTTCGGCATGAACGAGGCGGCCGTTAGACTGCCCGGTTTGGCGTTCGGCCTGTTGGGGGCCGTCACCACGGGCCTGATCGGTTGGCGGATGTTCGGGCGCACGACCGGTTGGGTGGCGGGTATTTTTTACGGCACCATGATTCTGCCCGTGGCCCTGGCCCAAGCCGCATCGCACGACGTGGCGATTATTCCCTGCATCAACCTGGCCATTCTTTTTCTCTGGGAATCCCAGCGGGCCGAATCAACGCCCGCCGCGGCGGGCTGCGTCCTAGCGACAGGTTTTTTATTGGGCTTGACCGTGCTTACCAAGGGACTGATCGGCGTGGCACTGGTCCTAACGGCCTACGGCTGCTTTGTGCTAGTTACCCGGCGGTGGAGCACGGGAGTTTGTCTGCGCGTACTGGCAGTGCTTATAATTGCCGCATTTGCTGCCTTGCCCTGGTTTATTGCCGTGGAAATCAAACATCCCGGATTTTTGCGTTATTTTTTCATCCAGCGTCATATTCTAGGTTTTGCCACGTCCACGCAATTGCACGGCGAGGCGCCGTGGTGGTATTATCTGCCGATCCTTTTAGGCGGGGGCTTGCCCTGGATCGGTTATCTGCCGGTAACCATAAGCGACGCGCCGGACCCGAAAAACCGGAAAGATTCCAATGGCGCCACGGCGCTGTTGTTCTGCTGGTTGATAGGATGCACGGTTTTGCTCTCGTCGGCGCATTCAAAACTGGCCACTTATCTTTGGCCCGTGTTCCCGGCCGTGGCCGTGTTGGCGGCCGTGGGCTGGGCCAGGCTGCTCGACGGAGTGCTTATGGAAAACGCCAGGCAACGCCTGGTTCGCACGTTTTTTTTCTCGTCGATAGGCGGGCCGATCGTTTTGCCGCTGGCGGTTTACGTCGCGCATAAAGTATTTGCGGTTGCCGTCCCCTGGCCGGTTTGGGTTGGCGCGAGTTTGGTCGGATGTGCCGCTTTAATTCCGCTTGTATTTTTGAAAAAAAAACAATGGCCTGCGATGTTGGCCGCATCGACGCTATCGACTGCCTTGCAATTCGTCGCCGCTGTGGCCTTGATCGTGCCAATTGTGGCGGAGAATCTCACCGCCCGGGGATTGGCGGAGTATTTCAACCATGCCGGCCGGATCCCGGTGCGCCTGCTGGTAGCCGAAGAGCGTCTGGGCTCGCTGCTGTTTTATCTTGACCCGGCCCTGCGCTCGCGGCTGAAAGAAAAACAGATCGGAATGATTTTCTACGATCAGCCGACGGAAGTTCCCCCCGGCACGATTATCGTGCTGCCCGAGTGGCGCGGCGATCAAGCCTATCGATATGCGGATCTCGCCAGCCTGCCCTACAAAACGGTTGGACGTTATCGAGTGTATGAAATAACCGAAAGCGTACAGCAGTCAGAAGATAGAGAATAGTGGGCAGTGGGCAGTGGACTGTGAAGGATGGGCAGTTTACTGCCCACTTAAATGCAAACGTATTCGCAAAATCGCAAGCGGTTTTTTCATCCTTCATCCTTCATCCTTCATCCTTCATCCTTCATCCTTCATCCTTCATCCTTCATCCTGTATTCTGTATTCTGCATTCTGCATTCTGCATTCTTAAATCCTCCCCCTTCATTCTTCTTTCCAACCCATCGAACCATTGCGGAAGTTGTCCGATTTTTAGGAAGCCCAGGGCAATAAAGCTGCCCAATGCGGCGCCCCAAAGCACGTCGCTGGTAAAATGTGCGCCCGATACGATCCGGTGGCAACCGACCAGCACGGCCAGCGCCGGAAACAGGCACCAGCCTCGGGGATAAAGCCAGACTAGGGCCGCGGCCAAGGCCACGGCAGTGGTGGTATGCCCGGAAGGAAAGCTTTGCCCAACACTGCCTGCGCTGAACATGGGGAACCAATCGCCGAAGGTCTGTAAGACGCCGCCGTGAAAATCGAATGCATGCGGCCTTGTGCGAGCTACCAGCAATTTCAGCCCATTTGCCGCCAGTCCGGCGGAAAAGGCGCAGCCTAAGATTCGAGGCAAGGCCCAACGCCGCCGCGGATCCAAGCAAAAAATCGTTATGCCGATGACCACCACGCCCAAACCGTTGCCAAAGGGTTCCATGGTCGAAAAGAGATTTTCCAGCGACACGGGGCAATTTTTATCCACACACCAGCGGCCTAACTGGCAATCGACCGTCAATGCCAGAAATCCGGCGAGGATGAATGTTAGCGGCACCGCCAGCCAAAGTAATTGCGTTCCAGCATAGAGTTTTGCAGGTTCATCATAAGGCAAATCAACAATCGAGCAATGTGGTGATTCCAAAAGAGCATTGCAGGTTTTATTAGCTTCCGCAGTTTGCACAAATTTCCCCTTTGCCGTATTTTGCCGATTATCTCAAGAAAAAATGACGTTGGTGGATGCTAGAGAATTCCTTAGACTGCGCGTGAAAATCTGTCAAGGTCGATTGGCGACGGAAAAACAACAAATCGGATTCCTAAATCATTTGACAAATCAAGAGCCAAGACAGGAAACGTCAACCAATGACTCAAAATACCCGTTATCAACTTTGGATCCTCGCTGCCGCGGCGATCATATTTTTTACCTATCTGGGGGCCGCGTCCCTGTGGGACGAAGACGAGACGCTCTATGCCTCCATCGCCCGTGAGATGCTCCAGCGCGGCGACTGGGTAGTGCCCATGTTCAACGGGCATCTATTTCCTGAAAAGCCGCCGCTGATGTTTTGGCTGATGATAGCGGGTTTCGAGATTTTCGGGCAAAGCGAATTCGCCTCGCGATTTTTTTCCGCCGTTCTGGGCGTGGGCACGGCGCTTGTCACATATCATTTAGGCAGGCTGCTGTTTAATCCCAGAGTCGGCCTATGGGCGGGGTTCATAACCGCCTCGTCGATCATCTTCACCGTTTCGGCCCGGGCGGCAACGGTCGATTCGGCCTTGGTGTTCGTCTCAACGCTGGCCTTGCTTTGCTTTGTCGCTGGGTTTAGGGTTCAGGGTTCAGGGTTCAGGGTTCAGGATTCAGGGGGCGGGAATGATGAATCCGAAGCCGTATCTAAATTACCAATTTGCAATTTGCAATTTACAATTTGCAATAATTCTTTTGTCCAATTTGGCTTATTTGTAATTTTTTATGCCTGCCTTGGTCTGGCGATTTTGGCCAAGGGGCCGGTGGGCTTCTTGCTGCCCATGGCCTCGCTGGGCTTGTTTTTGATGATCGTTAATTCTCGCCGTGACACAAACGAATTAAAAACCACCCCCGTGGCGACCGGATGGAAATCAAAATGCCTTTCCGTACTATATACGTTTCGCCCCATGAATTTTTTAAAAAGCCTGTGGCAACTCCGTCCCATAACAGGCGCGATTGTGATTCTTTGCGTGGCCTTGCCCTGGTATATCATGGTTGGACAACGCACCGACGGACTATGGCTGCAACAATTCTTCGCGAAATTCAATTTCCGCCCCTTCATGCAGCCCATTCTCGGACATAGCGGGCCGTTTTGGCTGCACATTCCTTACCTTTTGATCGGATTCTTCCCCTGGTCGGTGTTTCTCGGACCTATGATAATCGAGACCATACGGCGAATCCGCGATCGCAATCCCCGGCAGTATGGGTACGTGCTTTTGACCTGCTGGTTTTCCATATTTTTTATCTTCTGGTCGATATGCAGCACAAAACTGCCGCATTATATTTTGCCCGTTTATCCGGCCTTAGCGTTGTTGACCGGGTGTTTTTTAGAGACCTGGATTAACGAGCCGGCACGCGTCGGCCCCGGTTGGATGAAAAACGCCTGGATAACAACCATTGCGGCAGGCTTGGGCATGATGGCGGCCGTGGGCATCGTGGCGCGGATTTTTCTGCCCGGCGAAGAACTGATCGGCTTGGTGGGATTGATCCTGATAGCGGGCGGATACTTGTGCTTGTATTATGCCAGGCACCACCATCGCCAGCGGGTCGTAACGGTTTTTGCCGCTACGGCGGTGATTTTTTTAACGGCCGTTTTCGGCTTTGCTGCGCAGCGGGTCGACCGGCATCAGAATGCCAGACGGCTTTTGGCCCTGATCCGCGGCGATAGTCCCGAGCCGCCGCCCGTTTGCGCATATCGTTTTTTCCGTCAGAGCATGGTTTACTACGCCGGGCATGAGGTTCAATTTTGCGACGATCCCGAACAGTTGCGGCAATTTTTGGAGCAAACGCCGCAGGCTTATGTGATTACCCTGGACAAATACCAATCGGAAATCGAAGGCAAACTTCCGGGCCGGTTTCGCGTACTTGCCCACGAGCAGCGTTTTATGGCCACCGACGAGATGGTGGTTTTCGCCCCGGCCGATCAATGTGTCCCCTCCCGCACCGCAAGTCGGCCACTGATAAATAGCGAATAAGGAATTACGGAAGCGTACCCATGCTAGAAGAAACACTCCGCCTTCAGCTTTACGATTCGTACAAGAATCGTGCGATGATCTATTATTTAATCTACGACGAATTGCGCGCCGAATTCGGTCCCAAGCGCGCGGAAGAAATCCTCGGCCGGGCCATTTATCGCCGCGGAGCGGAAAAAGGCCGGGAAAAATACTCTCAATACGCGCCAAAGGACCTACCGGGCCTGCAAAAGGCCTTTTTGGGCGGCCTTCCCGACGAGGGGCGGATGTTCCAGCCCGAGGTGATCCGCGGCGATGAGTCCGGATTGGATGTTAAATTTCACGCCTGCCCCTTGCGCGACGCCTGGAAAGAGGCCGGCTTGCCCGAAGAAAAGGTCGCCCTCTTGTGCCGAATCGCCTCGCGAATCGACTACGGCACATTCGAGGCCGCGGGCTTTGCATTTCAGGCCGACACGTATCAGCCCAACGGCGAGGGCTGCTGCTGCCTGCACATCCGGCCGGGTGAAAGTGAGGGCGGATAGATGAAAGTTAAGGGATGAAATATGATGGATGAAATCCACTTGGGTTTCACAAATTCTTTCACATTCAAGTGGGCGGGACTGTACGAATTTTTGTGTCCTCACTGTCCCCCTCTCACTGTCAACCGCCCACTGCCCACTTTTCACTCTTTATACCCTGTCTCATATCCGCTTTAATCTAATCTGTTTGTGCCGGAAACTCCGATAATAAGAGATGGGGTGTTCCCGAGGACTGAGTTTGTTGTTTTGCAGGATGCATTCAATATCGGGGGAACGGTGATGATGCTGGCTCGTCAAATCCTTGTGGTCCTGATATTTGCGTCGTTTTTTTCGCCGTCTTCGGCGGCAGGGGACCAGGTGCGATATTACCAGGAGAACGGCATCACTTATTGTGAAACCCGGCGAACGGTTCAGCGGCCAGTTTGCGAAACCACTATGCAGCCAACCACCCGAACTGTCTATAAAGAGCAGTGCTATACCGAGACCAAGGACGTTACCCAGGTTTCTTGGTGCCCTGTGACGACTTACCAGACTGAAACTTATTGGGTTGGGCGTTGGAATCCATTTGTCGAACCTTATTTGGAGACGCGCTGGGTTCCGCAAACCACTTGGCAGCAGCGAACCGAAGTGGTAAAGCTGCCGGTCACCTGCCGAAAGCTGGTGCCCGAGACGCAGCAGGTCCAAGTGCCGGTGACAACACAGAAACTGGTTTCCGAAGACGTCGTAGTCAGTCGCGTGGCCGTTAGCAGTCCGGTTCCGTGTGTTGGGCAGGCAGTTGCGTATCCGGCGCAGACGTATGTTGGAAATCCCGGTTCAATCTCCGGCGGCCAGCAGATCGGGGGCATCGCCCGGTTGAACCAAGACCCGCCTCGCTACGGTGTGGGCACGACCGCAACGGTTTCACCCACACGCTAATCTTATCTGGAGCACACCCATACTCGCTGGTTAGATTTCAGGAGGCCCGACATTCTTGTCTGGCTCGAAAAAGACAGGCAACAAAAAAGGACAGGCGAGAATGCCTGTCCTCCTGGTTAAAATCGGTCAGTATATTTTGATGCGTCTCCTTATTCTATGCCTTCCAGAACGTCGGGCTCTATATTCGAGCCGATGGAATACAATTCGTCGCCGTCGCCGATTGGAATGCCCAGCGTGTGCGGCGCATGTGTCCGCGATCGCCGGCGACGCGCAGCCTTGGCCGAGCTCCAATCCTTGGTAAGCGTTTCAAAGACCTCGGGCGATTCGTAGCGGATGATGTTTTTTCCCTCGGGCATGGGACCTACCAGGCCGCGGAAAACAGGCAGCCCGCGCAGGCCCAGGTCGGTGCTGCAATCGTCCACGCCGATTTGCGTGTGCCGTTTTTGCAATGCCTCTTGATTGTCGTAATCGCGGATGCGAATCTCGCCGTCCGCGCCGCGCGTAACCACGCGATAGGTGTCTTTTCCCATGGGCGTAAATCCTTTGAAAACACAAATCCTTGAAAGTGCAAATCCTTTGCCAATTTTTAATCCATGCAGGGTATCGGCATGCGGAAAGCCTTTGGCGGAAAGAATTTACTGCTGCCGACACAAGGCCGTAATTCGCCGCAATCGGCACATCGCGCATCATAGCAAGGGTCGTTATGACCGCATCGGAATCGCCCCTATAGATGGTGTGAAAAGGCCGATTATTCCGCTTAAAACTCCACCCCAAACCCGGTTTTTCCGGCCGTGATTGTTGTATTGCTTGCAGCAAAAATGAAGCAAATATCAGTCGATCAGGACGACCACTGTATTCGTTATTTCCCCCGCGACGGAGCTTGGATGCCGGGCCGATGTTCACGTGGACATAATAATACGCCGCACCTATAATACGGATATCCGATTAGATGCCCGAAATGAATGTATTGTTTTCTAAATAATTTCAAGGAGTACGTTTCAATGCCTCGAGAGTTCAGCATATTGATTGAGCGGGACAAAGAGGGTTTTTATGTTGCCACGGTGCCGGAACTGCGAGGTTGCCACACGCAGGCAAAATCTTTGGACACGCTCATGAAACGGGTGCGCGAAGCGATTGATCTTTGCCTCGAGGTCGAAAAGGAATTGCCAAATCCATCGCAGTTTATCGGCGTGCAACGGATAGTGGTGGAAGTATGAGCAAGTTGCCACGGCTCCGCGGCAAGAAGCTAATCGCCTTATTAAAGCGAGCCGACTTTGACGTCATTCGCATTCGCGGTAGTCATCATTTTTTACAGCATCCGGACGGCCGTAGAACGGTCATACCCATTCATGCCGGCGAACATATCGGCCCGGGATTGTTCCTTAAAATTCTCGCCGATTGCGAAATCACTCGAGACGAATTCGAACGGATGTTGTGATTTCAATGTCTGCACAAAAGAAATGTCTATATGTCAGGACGACCATTGCATTTGTAGCTGCCGTCCGGCGTTGGTGCAGTCAACCAGATATAGATTTATCAGGTTTTGGTAAGGGACGCCGGTTTCCTTGGCCATGTTTTTGAAATACTCGACAACATCCACGTTCATGCGCAAAGTCACCTGACGCTTCAGGTGTTTCGCATAAGGGTTTCGCCGTCGCTTCATTTTCGATAGATCGTATTCCTTTTTCATGGCATTAATCTCAAGACATCACTTCCATGCCGCCAAAGAGCGAATCGGCAGGAATGGCTAAGCCGCGATGAAGGTTTCGGATCATTTTAAGAGTCAGTGATCTGCGACCAGAAAGAACCTCGGAAACTCGGCTGCGACTGCCAATAAAGGGGATTAGATCTTTGGGTTTTAATCCTTCCTGTTCCATGCGAAAACGCATGGCCTCCAGTGGATCAGGCGGAGGAATAGGCTCATGTTCTCGTTCGTAGATCTCCACTAATGTAGAAAGCAGTTCTAATTCGTCACCCTGCGGAGTACGGGGCTTGGCATCCATTATCTTTTCAATGCGTTTTAAAGTTGCTCTATATTCTTTTTGAGTTTTTATGAGTTTAGTTTTCATCATAAATCAAGATAAGGTTTTTCCCAAACGTTCAGCCACCCAGACCTTGATTAGAGATTGACGGGGGACGCCGAGTCGTTCCGCTTCCTTATCCAAAAAATGAATCATCCAAATAGGGAAATCGACATTGACTCTTTTTTGCTCCTGTACGGGTCTTCTAGCCTTTGATATATCAAGGAATTTAGATATATTTTGACGTTCTTCAAATTTCTTATCAAAATCTTTAGCTTTCATATATCTCAACCTCCTCGGTGCGAGCCCGTCGCACTGAAATAATTCTTATCTTTTCGCCTCGATATGTGATCACCCCAGACCAGTGTTGATCAGAAATAAGTCCTATCACCAAAAAGCGAGGTTCATCGCTGGTTTTGGCGGGGATTTCCATTAAATTGGGGTCTTCCCACAGGGCCTGCGCTTCCACAAAATCAATACCGTGTTTTTTCTTGTTCGCCTTGCTCTTTTTAAGGTCGTATTCAAATTCCATAATATATTAAATATACCTTTATTATACCTAATTTGTCAACGGCCTTTTTTACATGACAAGCCGGGCCCTGGAATTGGAGAGATCGAATGCATGGCATTGTTGGACAAGACAGCAGTAGCACCCGGCATCTTAATTACTGTAAAAAATTGAGCTAGGCTCACGATAGTATCGCTCTTACAATAGGTTCAATACCTTTTAATGAAATTAGACATATGTTTGAGAGACATTGGAGACTTGGCTCGACATTATTCCACCCAATCGAACCATCAAATTCTAAAAGGAGTTCTTCGGAATTGACGGACACTCTACCATAATGAACACCTCCCTTGGCATTTGCGCAGGCTTTTATCACATCCTTGACCGATGCAGTCATGGAATTAAATGTGAGAACAGGTACAGCAAGAAATTGATCTAAAGTCATTGGCCTAGTTTTCGCCCCTGGGAGGTATGGACCAAGCGAGTCCCATACAAGCTCGGGATTACATGGCGGCTTTTCATGCTTCTCAATGACGAAAAAATTGATCTTGCATTTATATTTCCTATTCACAATATGAACGAGAGATTTTTCATCAAGGAATAATTGTCTCAATAATCC
>JBEKZY010000189.1:0-9462 GCA_049509395.1 Thermoguttaceae bacterium
CCGGGGCGGCAACACGCCCGACGGCCGCAAAGTGAAGGGCACCATCCACTGGGTATCGGCCGCCCACGCCGTTAAGGCCGAGGTCCGCCTGTACGATTCGCTATTCACCAAGCCCAACCCCGACGACGTGCCCGAGGGTTTGGACTATCGGGCAAATTTGAATCCGAATTCGCTGGAAGTGCTTGCCGAATGTTACGTGGAGCCGAGTTTGAAAACCGCTGCGCCTGGCAGCCGATACCAGTTCGAGCGCCTGGGATATTTTTGCGTGGATTCCGGCGACAGCACGCCCGAAAAACTGGTTTTCAATCGCACCGTGACATTGAAAGATACATGGGCGAAGATAGAAAAGTCACAAAAATAAAGCTGTTTAATCATCCGAAGCCGCGACCATTGGTCACGGTTTGGTTGTGGTTGAAAGCCACCACATTCAATAGGAATGCTCCTGCATGACAGTATTGATCTGGTGCATCCTTGCAATAACTGCTCTTATATTTCGCTTCATCGGCTCCTGGCTGGGTCGTCGGATCGGTGCACGTCACGTCATTGCTTGGTTTGGAGCACTGATAGGATTCAGCATTGCCCTCATATTATTAAATATTTTATATGAACAGCACGAGTTCTTATTCCAAATAATAAGATATAGGTTATTTGCCGGATGTATGTTATATGGCTCTTTTTGGGCATTAATAATCGAAGTTGTAGTAACATTGCTTGAGTTAATTGTGCGAGAAATAAAAGCAAGTAAGTCGCCAGACTTGAGTAATCAACCATCTCAGCGATTATTAACTAATCGTGATCTAATAATAACTCTCATATTTATTAGTATTGTGTTATGTGCATTTTATTTTTCATGGGAGCCAGTAATTAGATTCCGTCACACCTATGATAAAATTGGGACCGCTGTAGAAAATCTTGCTAATCGTCGTCCCAAGGGAGTAACGGTAAAACAATGGGAAACTGCCATTTCATGGACACATAATGATATTGGTAATTGCTTATGCCAACCTGATTATATTAAAGACATGAAACGATTTTACAATTTTGCAGACCAACTTGATGAAAAAATAAAAGACGAAGTTGATTTATCTACAATCGATTGGATTTGGGATGAGATCAGCGTAATTAGCACAATCGGACAACTATACTCAGACAAATATCGTCCAACTACTCCCGAACGCCTTAAAGAAGCCGAAGAATCACCATATTGAGCGGAGCCACTCAATTGACACCTTTAACCGGGATACCTGGCCTAGCTTAAACGGTCATACAGAAGAGTTAAACTATCCCCAGAAACCGCGGGGACTATCACAATGTTAGCCTAGATACTTGTATCTGGATCGTGGGCAATATAAAACTATAAAAAATATTATTGTGTTTCCACTCCGGAGTATGGGAACAAATTAAAAGGAATGTATTATGCCCCTAGTCGTAGTCGGTTCGGTTGCTTTGGATAGCGTCGTCACGCCAACTCAAACGCGGGATAATATCTTGGGCGGGTCGGCGGTGTACTTTTCTTTCGCGGCCAGTTATTTCACCTCGGTGCGATTGGCCGGGGTGGTCGGCGAGGATTGGCCTTGCGAACATACAAATGTGCTCAAGGCCCAAGGCATCGATACCACCGGATTGCAGATCATCCGCGGTGGCAAGACGTTTTGCTGGAGCGGCAAGTATGCGGCCAATATGAACGATCGGGAAACGCTCGACATCCAGTTAAACGTGATGAACCAGTTCGACCCGGTGCTGCCGGAATCCTATCGCCGCTGCAAGTTCCTGTTTTTGGCCAACGGTTCGACCAAGCTTCAAATGAAGGTCCTGGATCAGTGCACCGGCCCGTCGCTGGTGGTGGCCGACACCATGGACCTGTGGATTCGCACGGAGCCCAATGAATTGCGGGAGTTGTTCAAGCGGATCGACGGGCTGGTCTTAAACGACAGCGAAGCCCGGCTGCTCACCGGCATCGACAACCTGGTGCAGGCCGGCCACGCGGTCCGCGAGTTGGGGCCGAGTTTCGTGGTCATCAAAAAGGGCGAGCACGGAGCGATGTTCTTCAGCCAGCATGAAACTTATGTCCTGCCCGCTTATCCCACGCCGGAAGTGGTCGATCCAACCGGGGCAGGCGACAGTTTTGCCGGCGGAATGATGGGCTACCTGGCAGAGAAGGACAATTTCGATCCTAAAACGCTCAAGGAGGCCATGGCCTACGGCATCCTCGTGGCCAGTTTCACCGTGGAAGATTTCAGCCTCGAACGGCTGAAGATCATCGGCCGCGAAGATATCGATGCGCGAATGGCGGAATACAAACGGATGCTTAGTTTTTAAAGATGAGGGATGAGTCAAACCGCTTGCGGTTTTGCGATAAACACTATCCAGAGGGTAGCTCAGGTTCTTGAACCTGAGCGGCTCGGCCGCAAGAGGTAAATGGAATGAGTGAATTCTATAATAATATCCGCTTGAAACTTTGACGCACCGGTTCAAGAACCGACGCTACCCCTGGAAATGACCCGCACATTTATTGCCGTTGAGATTGATTCCGCTATCCGCTCACGGGCTGAGGAACTCATTAACATTCTACGCGCAACCGATGCCGACGTGAAATGGGTGGAAGCGCAAAACCTGCATATAACGCTGCAATTTCTGGGCGAAGTGCCCGAAGAACAAATCGCCGCGATGTGCAAGGCCGTGGAACAAGGGGTGGCCCAGGTGCGGCCGTTCGATTTGGAAATCGGCGCGGCCGGGGCCTTTCCCAATTCCAACCGGCCCAGGACTCTATGGATCGGGGCCAATGCAGGCAGCCAACAGATGGCCGAGTTGCACGAGTTCGTGGCCTTGGAACTGGCCGAGTTGGGCTATCAAGACGAAGATCGGAAATTTCAAACCCACTTGACCATCGGCCGGACTCGGAGCGGCAAAAACGTGGCCGAGTTAGGCCGGTTGCTCAAACAGCACGCCGATTTCAACGCCGGGCGGATGCAGGTGGAAAAAGCCACCGTCTTTTCCAGCAAACTTCAGCGCGGCGGACCACTCTACGAAGTTTTAAGTACAGCGCGGCTCGGCGGAAATTGACACATTTCAGCCCCACTTTTACCGTATTGTATAGTATCTTCGGAAGGGGTATGATGCGTTTTCAATTAATAATCCCAAATCCATTTCGGAGGAGCCGCCATGCGACATTCATATTATTGCCCAATATTGTTAGCCGCCGGTTTGCTGGTTTTGATAGGGGGAATTCCCTGCCGGGGCGAAACCGCCCAAGATGACAAACAAGCGGAACAAAGCATTATCGGCCCCTGGAACCCCGATTCGGTCGCCATATTGGAAAATGGCGTGAAAAAAACTATGCCGCGCGTTCCTCAGAAGCCTATCAGCGTTGTCATCGCCGAAAAAGAAATAACCATGCGGGTAGGCGATCAAAAATTCGCCGAAATGCCATATAGTCTGGATTCCACGCAGAGTCCCGCGGCGATCGATGTAAAATTTCAGGGCCAGGACATGCCCGGCATCTGGGCATTAAATGGCGACCGCTTAAAAATCAGCCTGAACGAAGCCAAGAAGGGTCGGCCCACGGATTTCGGCGCGGCGGACAACGACATGGATCTGGTTTTGCACCGCTATACGGGCCAGCCGCTGTTTGTGATCGGCGCCGACGGAAGCGATTTGCATCAACTACCGTCCACGGGTGAATACCTTTCGTGCAGTTCGCCCAAGTGGTCGCGCGACGGCAAAATCGCGTATTACGCCTGCCGAACAGTGTTCGGCGAGAATTGGAGGAACGGCAGCCATATCTTCACTATCGACGCCGACGGCAGTTCGCCAAAGGATTTAGGAGACGGGTCAATGCCCAGTTGGTCGCCGGACGGAAAGCAGATCGCCTTCAGCCGGTATGCTACTGGCGGTGTCTGGATTATGGACGCCGACGGATCGAACAAAAAACTGATTGAAGACAACGTCTGGAGCGTGGATTGGTCGCCGAAGAATCAAGACGAAGTGGCCTATATTGCGTCTGCTGACGGGCCCGGGGTCGATATCAGGAGCTCCACCGACGGCAAGATCGTGGTGCGCAACCTGAAAACCAATGAAGTCCGCACCCTGCTCGACAAAGATTTTTCTTCCAGCAATTGGTCCCTGGCGTGGTCGCCCGACGGCCGGTGGTTGTGTTATCAGGCTGAGACTCCGGACGGAGAGCCGGAACTGGCCATCGTCAGCGCTGAAGGGCAATCGAAAGGCTTTAAAGTCCTGCTGCCAAACGACGCTATAAAGCATATAAAAGAATCCTCGGTTTATTTTTCCTGGCGTCCGGACGGCAAACGCCTACTGACTTCGATAAAGATGGATGGCGACGACAACAGGCAGTTGTATCTTCTCGATGTCGAGGGAAAAGAGTTGCCGCAGAAGCTTGCCGGCCAAGACCCGTCGCGTAACAACGTGCTTAGCTGCTGGTCTGCGGACGGCAAGAAAATCGTGTTTGCATCCGGTCCAACAAGCCGGCCCGAACCGTAATACGGTTCTTATCTGAAAAATGCGGATATGAGCAAAGCGAAGGATCATCCCGCTATTTGCAGTTCCGCCGCGGCAAAGACTATTTAAAAAAATCTTTACGTCCCCGGCTCCACGGTGCGGGTGGGATTTTTTTTGTCGTCGGCGATGCGCAAGACGACCGGGCCGGAAATATTCTCGACCGCGGCTCTGAATTCCTTGGGCGTGTTTACCGCGGTGCGCCCGACGTGGGTGATGATTATGCCCGGTTGCAGTCCGGCTTTAAGGGCCGGGCTGTTCTCGGCCACTTCGGCCACTATCACGCCTTCGCTAGCAAACGGCGAGGGGCCCGTCGCCTTCACTTCAGCGCTCATCATTGCCGAGGGATATTCCACACGCAGTCCGCGCCAAAGCGGATCGGACGAGGTGACGATTTTTTTGCCCCGCACCGCGAACTTGGTCAGTTTGACCTCGACGCTGCGCGGGCGCCCGTCGCGGATCACGTCCAGATGCGCTATCGCCTCGACCGGCAGTTTACCCACGTTAAGCACGAAAGAGTCGGCGTCTTGAATGGGCGTGTCGTCAACGGCAGTGATGATGTCGTCGGTTTTCAACCCGTATTTTACGGCCGGCGTGCCGGGAATTGTCTGTGCCACGCGAATGCCGTGCATGCCTTTGAGCACTTCACCAGCGGCCAGATTGGTCGGCTGGACGCCTAGGAAGCCGTATTCCACTTCGCGGCCCTGCTTTAAGGTCTCCACCACTCGGCGGAAGGTCTGGTCTACGGGAATGGCATATCCGGCAGCGTTTTCGTAACCCGCCGCCGCGGCCAGGGCCACGCTTAAGCCTACCATTTCACCTTGCAGATTTATCAGCGGGCCGCCGCTTGTGCCGAGGTTTAATTTGGCGTCGGTTTGGATCAGCGTGCCGAAATGCTGCAATGTTGTTTTGCCGGCCGGATCGGACTGGCCTGGGCCGGCCGGGGCCTTGCGGGCAAGATTCGACACAATGCCCCAAGCTGCGCTGGCTTGTCCGTCGCGGGCGATTGCGTATGGGTTGCCCAGGGATACGACGATCTGCCCTTTTTTCAATTCCGCCGCGTTGCCCAACGTGATCGGCACGAGGTCGGCGGCCTCGATAGACAGCACGGCCAGATCGCTTCGCGGATCGGCCGCCTTGGGCAAGGCCTTGTACACCTTGCGATCGGACGTGGTTACATAATAGTCGCTATCCTCGCCCAGCACATGATATGCCGTTAAAATCAATCCCCGCCGGTCGACCACTACGCCTGTGCCGTATTCGTTGGGAATGAAGTCCGGATCGGTAGGCAGCGGAACTGCGGATAATATCGGCCGGCGATCAAAGGGATCGGGACGCAATTCCATGCGAAAGGTTTCGCCCGACGTTTCCCTGCGGACCCGAGCAATGGCCACCACCGATTTTTCCGCATTGGCTATTACGTCGACCAGGTTTTTTTCGATCGCCGCGGCAGCGTCGACGCCCGAAAGCTCCTGTGCAATCCCCCAGCTTGTTATTCCTAGCAAGGCGATAAACGTTAACAGGAAATTTTTGGCTGGATAGATCATAGGCAAGGCATCAGTGAATAGGATTCAGAGGCTAGTGGATAGTACTGTGATGCAAGCAACTGCCTTCATCCCTCATCCTTCATCCTTTCTGTGCCCTCTATTCTACCACATTCTCCACGTCAGCGGCGGTGACAATGGAAGCGGCTGCGGCGAGTTCGCCGGAATTGAGGATTTTTTCGCGGAGTTCCTCGGTCAGTTTGGGATTTTCGCGCAGGAATTCGCGGGCTTTTTCCCGGCCTTGGCCAAGTTGCATATCGCCGTAGCGGAACCAGGTGCCTGTGCGGGTAACGAGTTTGCCGGTCATGGCCAGGTCGAGGATGTCGCCTTCGTAACTGATGCCGTTGGCGTGCATCATGTCGAACTCGGCCACGCGGAAGGGCGGGGCGACCTTGTTCTTCACCACCTTCGCCCGAACCCGCTGGCCAATGACCTCCTCGCCCTCCTTGATCTGCCCGATGCGCCGCACGTCGATGCGGCAGGAACTGTAGAATTTCAATGCCCGGCCGCCGGGCGTTGTCTCGGGATTGCCGAACATCACGCCAATCTTTTCGCGGATCTGGTTGATGAAAATAACCGCCGTCTTGCTTTTAGAGATGACACCGGTCAGCTTGCGTAGCGATTGGCTCATTAGCCGTGCTTGCAAGCCCACGTGTTGATCGCCGATTTCGCCTTCCAATTCCTTTTTGGGGACCAAGGCGGCTACCGAATCGACCACGATCACGTCCACGGCGTTGGAGCGGATCAGCATTTCCGTGATTTGCATGGCTTCTTCGCCGGAGCCGGGCTGGGATACCAAAAGGGTCTCCAGTTCCACGCCGAGTTTCTTGGCCCAACTGGGGTCAAGGGCGTGTTCGGCGTCGATAAAGGCCGCAATGCCGCCGCGTTTTTGGGCGCTGGCTATCACGTGCAAGGCCAGGGTGGTCTTGCCGCTCGATTCCGGCCCGAAAATTTCCACCACGCGGCCCGAGGGAATGCCCTGTCCGCCCAAGGCGATATCCAAGGAAAGGCTGCCGGTGGGCACTCCGGCGATCGGCCCGGAGCGATCGACTCCCAGGGGCATGATGGCCCCTTCGCCGAATTCTTTTTCAATCTGGGCGACCGTGTTCTTCAATGCCGGATGGGCCTCGAAGAAATCGCCCGCGCCGTCTTTGCCCGCCGTTTTGGCGGCCGATTTGCCTTGTTGTGCTGCTTTTTTGGCCATGTTTGTATCTCTTTTAGATAAGTTTGAACGGGATTATGTGTACGTGTGAACAGTATATCAATTTGCCTTTTCGCCGGCAATAGCCCTTGGCAGGAATTTTGACTTCTATGTTGGGGCAGTAGTTTAACTGCTGCCCCAACATAGAAGCTTATTTCCCCCACCCCGTCGGATAATCATATCAAAACAATGGGGGTTTAGAAGATGGGCATGGAAAAACAAGAGTTGACAACCACAAATATTATGCGTACACTTATATGTGTACACATTTATGTGTACACATAAGGAGATCTGTTATGATGAAAAACATTACCCTATCGGCCCCGGAAGAGGTTATCGCTAAGGCTCGAAGTTATGCCAAAGAGCATAATAAGACTTTAAACCAAGTCGTCCGCGATTATCTATCACAACTCACCGGTGAGCGAGATGCAAAACAAGTCGCCGCGGAATTCGCCGCCGAGGCATTGTCTCAGGCCGGATGTTCGGAAGAGGGCTGGCGGTTTAACCGGGAAGAAATCCATAAACGCGGGAGTTGGTCGTGAGCAAGATTTTTCTCGATACGAATATCTTGGTCCATGCCAATGATAAAAGCGATCCGCGTAAACAAATTTTGGCTACGAAACTGGTTTCCGATTGTATTGCCGAGCGCAAGGGCGTGATTTCGACCCAAGTTTTGCAGGAATACGCCTGTGTAGCACTGCATAAACTGCGTCAAGAGATTGCGATTGTTCGCCGCCGGTTATGCCAATTCCAATCACTTGAAGTCGTGCTAGTAACGCCGGACCTCATCGGTCGAGCCTTGGAACTACACGCCCAATATAAAATCCACTATTGGGACGCCGCCATCCTGGCCGCTGCCGAAGAGGCCCGGTGCGATCAATTGTATTCCGAAGATTTCCCGGATGGCGCTGTTTACGATAAGGTGCACGTGGTGAATCCGCTGCTTTGATTTGATTAGACTAGCGTTTGATATAATCGTCCACGGTGAAACCGGCATCTTTCAGGATTCGGATTGCCAATCCGCGTCCAATATCGCATCCGGTATGTATTGGAACCGTAACGGAGACTTTTCGTTCCTCGTTCCAAAGTGTGAGATGACTGCCTGCTTGGCGGTCTTCGACAAAACCGCGAGATTTAAGGAATTTTAGAAGCTCTTTGGCAGTGACTTGCGGCATCCTGCTCATTCGGGCACTCCCACGGTCAATTCCTCGATATGCACGACATTTTCCATCTGAGGGATGGGCTGGGCATGATCGATCAACGACGCCACATGTAACTGCACCGCTTCGCGGATGTTCTTTTTAGCCTCCTCAATCGTCTTGCCATTGCTGAAACAGCCCGGCAATGTGGGACTGTAAGCGTAATACCCTTCGTCTTTTGTTTCTTTTTCTATGACGATCTCAAACGAATAGAATTTCATGCGGCACCTGTATCAATAGAAATTTAAGATGCAATTTCTTCTAATGCTTCGACCATTTTTGTATTTAAAACATAATATGGAGCAGGACAATTATTTTTCTTGAAATCTCGATATTTATGAAAATCAACACCCATTTCCGCTTTTCCCAATATTTTCCTTATATCTTTGATGGAAATGGCGGTTTTGAATTTTCTAAAATTATCAAGTTTAAAATAATACTTCCATTCTTTCCAGTATTTTCTATTAGGATTTACAAACATTCCTTTAGACATAAAATAGCCAAATATGCCATTTTTATTTTTGTCATATGCAAATACTTTAAAGTTTGGAATATCAAAACCTATCTTTTTACTGGGAACATGCCATCTATGATATTTCCCTGCAATAACAGCATTTAAATATTTATCATCATAATTATCTTCATTGAGAATTTGGATAATTCCGGCACTATTGTAATCTGCATTCTGCAAATACCTTTTATACTGATCGACAACGAATCGAAGCGATGGATCTTTTAACTTGAGTTGTATGGCAGTCGTAGATTTGTGTATATCTCTCCAACTAATGTAATTAACATTTTTAACATGTTTCCCATGAAAATATTCTTCAATAATCCAATCTTGGCCAAAAGGCGTTAGCAAGACTAATTTTACTTTATCATATTCTTTCTCTCGTCTTCTAATGTTTAATCTGTGCCTTCTAAGTTGCGTACTATTAAGTGCAGATTGCCTTATCTTAGATTCGATTGCAATAAACCATTTTTTCTTTTTGGATTTTATTTCCCC
>JBEKZY010000019.1:0-28297 GCA_049509395.1 Thermoguttaceae bacterium
CCTTGAGCAATTCGGTGACGTTAGCGCCTACCAACGCATCTTGGTGGATGCCCTCAAGGGAGCGGGAATTCGGCATATCGTCGTGGCACAACGGATCGCAACAGCGTTACCGCCCCGGGATTTATCGGGGATCGTAAAGGATCGAGATTCGCGTGGGCTTGTCGACCAAGTGGGGTTGAATGCGGACCAAGCCGATAAGGTTATCGACGCCTTGAACAACTCCCAGGTCCTTTTCTCCCTGGAAGCCGTCGAACTGAACGATAAGCCGAGGATCGAGCTCAAGGATGGTGACACCTACAAAGACTCATTGTCAATATCTACAGGCCAGAAATGCACATCAATCCTGCCGATCCTGCTGCTGGACAGTGACCGCCCGCTGTTAGTAGACCAGCCTGAAGACAATCTGGACAACGGCTTCATCTACGACACGGTTGTGACGAGAATCCGCGAAGTTAAGACCCATCGCCAACTGATCTTCGTCACGCACAACCCAAACATTCCGGTGCTGGGGGATGCCGCGAAGGTGTTCGTGTTCAAATCGAACGGTATTAAGGCGTGGATAGAGAAGGAAGGCACGGTCGACGATTGCAGCGAGCAAATCGTTACGTTGCTCGAAGGCGGCGAAGAGGCATTCAAGCTTCGAAAGCAAAGGTACAGGTATTGAATGTCCGCAGCGCCCAGACAATGTGACTTGCTGAAAGTGCTTGCCGACCTGGAGTCGAGCTGGGACGCCCTTTCGTGGATGGAACGACGGGCACTTGCCGTGTCTCTGAGAGAGATGTTGGCTCAGACGGAACAGCACGAAGCGGCCCTGCGGCTATTTCACCTTTTGGCCGATGACCCTAAGTGGGAGGTCCGCAAGGAAATTGCGAGCCTTCTGCCCTTGCTTTCCGATGCCGAGTTCGTGCCTCTGGCGGCAAGACTGACTGATGATTCAAATGGTTTTGTGCGCAAGGCGGCCGAACGAGCTTTAAGCATAAGACGAAAGGGAACTCGGGCGGGAGGTTACCGTGGAAAAGGCATCGACCAGGTACTCGCACAGTTCGATCTCTTTGGGTCAACCCACGGAAAGAAGGCGGGCGACAAAACCCGCACATTGGCTATGCGATTGTACGAGGTCGTTGTTGGCGCTACGGTCCATGACCTGCGGGGCGTGCTAACGTCCGCGTGTGCGAACGTGGCACGCCTGCAAAACCAGGCAGCCCAATCGTCGCTTGATGGGCCGGCGATTCAGGATGGCCTGCGAAAGGTTGCCGACCGCCTGGCATACCTTGAAAAGTTTGTGGATGCGATGAGCATATACTCGCAAGCTATTCCACCGGAGCGAGCAACGGTGCGGCTGGCGCAGGTAGTAGGCGAAGCACATGGCGTAGCCCTCGATGCCCTTCGCCCTGCACACCTCGATACAAAGAGAGTCAATGCCTCAATTGCCATCGACGACAGCATTACGGTCGTACTCGCCCGACACCAAATCGTCGCCGCGATTGCAAATGTGCTCAAGAACGCTTACGAGGCCGTTTACGACACCGATGACGGCCGACCGGGTCATGTCAGCATCACCGCTGAACGCGTCGGTGATGCGGAAGTGCGAATTGTCATTCGAGATAATGGGATCGGTGTGAAGGCCGACGATCTCCGCGAGCTCCGCGCGTTTGTTCCTGGCCGCACGACTAAGAAGGGCTCCGGAACCGGCTTTGGACTACCGATTGTTCATCGCTACATCGCGGCCCACGGCGGGGCGATTTCAATCGATAGCGCGGAGAACGTCGGAACAACCGTGAGCATCGTTTTACCGCTCGAATCACAGCAGGAACCAGACGAATGACTCCGAAGGCCCTCGTCGTTGATGACGACCCCGACATCTTAGATGCTGTAAGCGATATCCTCGAGTCGCTTGGGCATGACTGCGACCACGCGAACTCTGTTGAGTCAGCACGCCAGTACTTGGAGTGCAACGAGTACACGTACATCCTTTTGGACCTCGAGATTCCGGTTCGCGCGGGGAAGAGCTTTGCGAGAATTCAGAATGGCGAGAACCTATTAGAGGAGATTGTCCAACGCACTGGAATGCAGAGAAAGCCAGTGATCATCGTCATGACGGCGCATGGCACAGATGGCCCCGAGTTGGCCGTCGACGTTATGAAAAAGGGAGCCGTCGATTACGTCACCAAGCCATTCAAGAGCGTTGGCCGAACCCTTGACAAAAGCATTCGTGAGGCGCTTGCCGGCATGGGCGAGGACGTTTCTCCGGCGCTCCAGTTGGCAACTGTAGTGCAGCCCAAGAATGCCACGGCCGAGCAGGCAAGTCAACTAGAGGTATTCAGCGGTGGCGCGATGGTCTTCTTTCGGGATCGCGTCGAACTCTGCGGTACCACCATCTGCGGCGGTCCGCGCTGCGAACAGGCCCGAAAGACATTGGACTTGCTTCGTCAGAAGAACATCAAGGGGGATTTCAGAGCGTTTGGCAGCAGGAATCTCGCAGAGATGATCGGACGTGAGGGGGGATCGCTCAGTGTGCCTAGCCTAATTCGGGACATCCGCACGCGAATCAGCGAGGAACTCCGAAGTATCCAAATCCAGTGCGGGCGCCACGATGTAATCGTGCGAACGAAGCAGGGCTACCAATTCAAGGATTTCATAACTGTCCACGACGCTGATGAAAGCACCGGCGTCGGAATTCAGGGTCATGACTTGCCAAAGGCCGGGCACAATGTCCCTTATCACGATGACCCTGATGTCCCTAATGACCCCAATTCCGATGACCCCAATGTCCCTGATGACAAGGCGGAGGCTCGGGGCAACTGGGTTCTTCAGGAACTGGGAAAAGGACGAGAGCTACGCGCGCCAGACATTGTGCAGGAATTCGGGTGCTCCCTGAAGACGGCCAAACGCGACCTGAAATCCCTGAAGGACGACGCGGTAATCGAGTTCGTTGGGTCGCCACGGACAGGTCACTACCGCCTCAAGATAGTAACGAACCCTCGCTAGGATATCGGCCGCCGACTACGCCGAAAGCCTCACAACCCTTGTGGCTACAAGGAGTTCTGGGCTTGGCGAGAGGACGGCTTCGACATATGACGCAAGCAACGGTTCAAACGAACGCCAGTCGCCCCGACTTAGAAACAAGTCCTTATCACAAAAAGACTTACGGAACGGCCGCTCGACGCGGTCATCAGCGTTTCTTGGCCTGGGAGATACCTTTTGGGTGACGAAAAGGAGTAAACCGGCTCGGCGCCTCTGTTGCTTTGTACGTGGCCTCAGAGAGCCTCTGGAGCTTCCCAGAAGCCCGCGCATCGGTGTATGGCCAGCCCCCCAGTCTACGTTTTTGGCAAAACACAACCGAGGCAGGGGCAGGCGATATCTGTTCTGCCACCCGATATATTCCACGACAACATTTTTGGGCAAGACGATGTCAAGCAAGAATAAAAAAACCCGCTTCTGTGCCGGGTACACTGGAGCGGGTAAGGTTGTTTAGGAGTTAATCTGGTTTTTAGATCTTCTGGGGCGGCAGTTAAACTGCCACCCCAACGATTTCTTTTTTCAAGGCATTACCGGTTGCGACGCCAATAGATGCCCAGTCCCATGGCAGCCAGGATGAGCATTGCCAAAGTGGCCGGTTCGGGAACAACGGTAAGTGTTCCGGTTGTATACAAATTACTGGTGTCCCATGCAAGTCCTGATGCACTCAGATCCGGCAAAGTAACGGTCGTGAACGTGCCATTCCGGGTACCCCAACCCATAATCGTAAAGCTATTGCCCAAACTTGGGACAAAAGAGTTGACCAGCGACACATTCAGCACGCTGTTGGTGAGCAAGTTAAGGGCTCCGCCGACGTTTAGGTAGTCGTAAGTGGTTCCCTGGGTTGTGCCGCCGAGTTCGGCAGCCAAACCGCCGTAGCTGTCTAAGGTCATATCGCCCGTGACAGAGAGCGTGCCGATGCCGGTGGCAATGCTGGTGCTGCCTGCCGTTAGCGTTGTTATTCCGGGACTAACCAAAGTTGCGAACCCGGATGCGCCCATTATATCGCTGACGCTGCCGGTAATCGTGCCTCTGGCGTAGATAGTCCTTGCGGCGGTTTGCGTTGCCGAGCCGAGGGTCATGTTGGCAACGTTGAGGAAACTTCCGCTGGCAACATCGAGGCCTATGATATTGCTGGTGTCAATGCCGCTTGACAATACTACCGAACCTGCGCTAACGGTGATGGCGCCCGGCGTGTTCATGGATAAAGTCTGGGTGCCGGCGCCGACTTTAATTATCTGTAGATGGGCGGGATAATTGGTGACGCCAGTGCCGGAGCTAAAGGACCCGGCATAGCTGCCGTTGGCATCACCGTTGCCAAGGGTGATGCACTTGAGGCTGCTGTTGGTTCCCTGATCAACAAAGCCGGAACCGTTGAGTCCGTTGATAAGGTGGCTTTGGTTGTTTGTATTCCATACTCCTGCGGCCTCGATAACCATGTTTCCTTTTCCGGGCCCGTAGGGGTACGCATTGGCTGCTCTGGATGATAACCAGCCATTTATGATATGCGTATCGCCGGAATAGGTGTTTACGCCGCCCCCGGCAACGGAAATTGTTCCAACCTGATATGGGCCAAGATTTTCTACAATGTTAATGCCACCGGTGCCTACAATCGCGGAGTCAATCCTGAACTGCGGATTATTGTTGTTTGGAGAGGTGCCTGTGTTGGGGGCTTGGCTGTCTATGCCAAAAGTCACGTCACCTAGAATCGTAACCCCGCGATTACCAAAGTTGATTATGGCGCTGCCATATCCTGGTGGCGCGTAACAGGCCAATGTGGTGCCTGCGGCCATGGTAATTTGATCAGCGACTAACGCGGCTGGATTTGGGCCTAAACCGCTCCCATTGGCAAGAGGGCCAAGTTGAATTTCCAGTGTTCCTTGGTTGATCACGGTCTTGCCGGTGAAGGTGTTGAGAGCGGTGAGGATCACCTTGCCGGTACCGGATTTGGTGAGGCCCACTGCGCCGCCAAGGATCGCGGAGACGGTGCCGGAGCGGAGGTCGTAGTTAGTGGCGCCGGTGTTGTTGAACGTACCGTTCTGTAAGGTGCCGTCGATGAGGGTTAGCCCGCCGGAAAGACTTTGGATGGACGCGCCTAAATCCACGACGCCTCCCGGGCTGCTGCCGATGGTGGTAACGCCGGTATAAGTGTTGGCTCCGCTAAGGACCAAGGTGCCGGTCGTGGTTTTAGTCAGTCCTGCTGAGCCGGCGAGGGTAGCGGTGATAGTGCCGGCTTGCACGGCGTAGAGGGCGCCGGTGTTGATGATCGTGCCGTTCTGCACCGTTCCGCCCGTAACCGTGACGCCGGCGGAGGTGTTTTGAATGTTGCCGCCTAAAGCCAATATGCCGCCGTTAACCGTAATCGCCCCGGTGTTGTTCAGTGTATCAACGCCGCCGGCTAACGTTAACGTGCCGAGGTTGACAGTGGTTCCACCTGAGTAAAGGTTATGGGCATAAAGATCCAAGGAGCCAGAGCCGGCCTTGGTCAAGCCGGCCGCTCCTGTTATGACGGCGTTGAATGCGGCGTCGGTGCCAAAAGGAATAGTAAATGTGGGCGATGCGCCCGTTATAGTAATGGCGCCGGGACCGTTAAAAATGGTTAAGCCTCCAGAACCAACTTCAGTGATGTTATCTACCGTGATCCCGTTGGCTTGGACATTCATGACATGGGGATTACCATCACCAGCCTCTGGAAATAGGGCGTCATTGTCGCCGTTGACCCAAGCAGTAGGCCCAGCTCCAGCATCCCAAGCCGTAAAATCAGTGGTGTCCCAAGAGGCTGGATCGTTCCAGAGTTCAAGGGGGTCCCAAGTATACACCGTCGCTTGGATGTTTGTCGTTGCCAAAAAACACAACACCGCGGCGAGCAATCCAATACTGAAGATCGCAAAAGAATTTTTCACCATAATCATAACCCTTTCATAAAATGCCAAAAAGTTGAGAAACTAAAAAGCCAAACTCTTTACGCTAAAACGGATTGAAGTCGGAGCACGCCCGAAATCCCGCACGCACACTGATCGGGATGTTTGGAAACCGAGGGCGCGGCAAGAAGCGGTTAAGATTTCAGGCAGCGCAGGATATCCGCAATTCGCGGACCCCCGTTTCCAGAAACCCCATGAAGGGAAGCGCTGCCTCTCTAATGAATAGAGTAATTATTACTACAGAATTACGTAATATTGTTCAGATTGATCAGTAAAAGCGAATGCCATCTTAACAAAAAAACTAAAAAATTCAAGTACCTAAAGAGGAATTTTTTTGGACGTGACTATACATTGGGGGGGGTGCCATGCTGGTTAGCGACCACCCGCCATGTCAAAAAAGTCCCGCCATATCAAAAAAAATAGTGTATTTTATTCGTTTAACGCGTATCCGTTGGGGCGGCAGTTTAACTGCCGCCCCAACAAGGTTTTAAGTCATGATTTTGTCAAAAATTTAACGGCTGCGGCGCCGGTAAATGCTAAACACAAGCGCGGCCAGGATGAGTAAGGCCCAAGTGGACGGTTCCGGGACCGGAGACAACGATTCCATGCCTGCTTGCGGGCCGCCTGGAATAGCCTTAATTACTACAGTGGCTCCGTTTCCTATGGTCAAGGTATTGGCCACGATGGAGGTGGCGTCCAGTTCGCCGACCGCGACTGAAACCGTGGCGTTCGGGGTATTTATGGCTGCGAGGCTCAGGATGCCGTTGTAGACGGTCGTGTTGCCCGTGTATGAATGATTGATAGTGGACATCCATGTACCCGTACCGGATTTGACCAGATTGGTGGGAGAATCTGTATCGGTGAGTATGACGTTCATGATGTTATTGCCGGTATTCGTGCCCGTAAGGGTTACGGTGTGAACGCCGGTGCCGATATAAGCCATTGTCGAGCCCGTGGCGGGAAGGAACTGGATGGGGCCCGTGCCCGAGGCGTCAAAGGCCGCGCTAAGGCCTATGGTGAAGCTGCGGTCGGTGGTGTCGCCCGTGCCGATATATTTCAGCGTGGCGGGACTGGTGCTGGTTGCATCGCCAATTACTAGCCTGTTCGAGGTGGCTTCGGATTGGCCGATGCTGCTCAGCGCGCCGCCGTTGGCCAGTTTCATCACGGCCAAGGTGCCTTGGTCGATTGTCGTGGCGGCATCTGTTTCAGTGGGGAGCCTTGTATAGCCACTACTGGTTCCCGTAAGGGTAAGTGTGCCGGTGCCAACTTTGGTGATTGAGAATCTGTTCAAGGAAGTGCCCAGCCCGGCCCCAATTGAACCGGAAAACAAGCTGTCGGCGTTGTTATTGCCCACGGTGAGCACTGTGCCGTTGCCGGTATAATTTTCCACGATGCCGGCTCCGTAGAATCCGTTGACGTTCGAGCTGTACATCAAGTCTAGATAACCGCCATCGAGGATGTAGAGGTTGCCGTAGCCTGCTCCGTAGGGAAGCGAATTTGTTTCTCTAAACCTAAGCGTGCTACCTGAAGTGACAATGGTATCGCCCTGGTAGGTGTTCCACATAGGACTTGTATCACCGGGATTGCCAATGCCAAAGGGGTCGCCGCCGATTAAGGTAAAGCCGCCAGTACCAGAGATCGGACCCATGAAGCGGCAAATGCTGGTGCCGCTATAGGCGTTGATCGTGACCATGCCGGTGATTTTAACCCCGCGAGTTGTGCTCATATCGAATTGGTTCACGTTAAGCTGCGTGCCATCGGCCAGATTTATTGAATCCGGCACAACCGCGGCAGGCACGGCGCCATAGGCCCCATCGTAAGTGACTTGCAGCGTCCCTTGATTGACGTAGATCTTGCCGGTAAAGTTGTTTGCGCCGGACAAAGTAAGCAATCCGGTGGTTGACTTAACTAAGTTTCGAGGCGTGACCAGGCTGGTATTGGGATCCGTATAATCGTTCAGCGAGCTTGAGATTGTGCCGCTGTTTGCAACGAAGTCTCCCAGGGTGGCGGTAAGCGTGCCACCCGTGAGAGTACCGCTGTTTAGGACAAGCCTACCGACTGTTACAGCTTGCGAGTTCAGATCTGCCGTGCCGCTGTTAATGGTTAATGTGCCCGTTTTAGGCAGGGCAACTCCACTGCCGAGCATCAAGTATCCGCCATTCACCGTAGTCCCGCCGGAGTAAGTATTGCCTGCTGGGAAATTCACCGGGTCTGGATTGAGAGTTACACAATTGGTGTTGCTGCCGGCCCCGGCGGCAATCACCAGGGAGCAGGGATTGGTTCCATCGGCCAAACCGCTGGTGACCGTAAGCACGGCTCCGCCGCTGCCAAAGCAATAGGTGTTGTTATAAGGCGTAATAGTGCCTGACAAGGTCGAGGCTGCCGAGGCCCCGATGCTCACCCCGCTGGTGAAGGTAAGCGGATCGGCGCTGTTGCCGGACACGGCAATTGTGCCCGCACTGTCGGGAGTGGGCTTGGCCAGGAACGCGGTAGTGATGGGGAAGGCTATGGAGACCACTCCGCCGGAGTTGATCGTTAACGGTTGGGCAGAGCCGATGTTGGTCGCTTGCGCCAGATTCAGCGTGCCTCCGTTTTGGATCGTAACCGTGTTGCTGCTGATGTTGCTGCCCAGGCTCGAGCTCGCGGCCACCTGGAGCGTGCCCGTGACCACCGTGGTGCCGGCGCTATAAGTATTCGCGCCGGCGAGAATCACGGTGCCTCCGGTGCCGCCGCCGTTGACAATAAGACTGCGTGCCGGCGTACCGTCTTGCAAGGGCCCGGTGACGTTCAGCGTGCCCCCGGCGCCGCCCAGCCGGAAGGTGTTGGCGTAAGGGGTAATTGTGCCAGAATAATTTAGGGTGGTGCTGCCAGCGGCCCCAAGACTGACCGGAGAAAGACACGCGGCAGCATTGAAGTTCAGGTTAGAAGAATTATCGGCATTCATCGCCAAAACGCCGTAACCCGAAACGCCGAGTTTGTTGATTAAGCCCTGATTAATCGCGTTGATCGTGGCCACGGCCCCGGTTTGGATTGTCAAGTTTTGAAGAGATCCAATATTGGCGGAATTAGCCATCTCCAGTCTGGCGCCGCTCATGACTGTGACATCGTTGCCGGCCGAGTTTTTGCCTAATGTCGCGAATGCATCCGCTAATGTTAGGGTTCCTGCGGTGACCGTGGTGCCGCCGGTATATGCATTGCTGATGCTGGTTGAAGGACCGTTTATGGTAACCGTGCCGGTCGTAGTTTTGTTCAAGCCTGCCGTGCCGTTGAGTATTAGCGAGACGCTGCCGCTTTGCAACTCATAGGTGCCAGTAGCGCTGATCGCACCCAATGACGAACCGGTGTCCATCAGGCTGCCGCTTGCGAGCACGATTCCGGTAATGCTGGGGCTATTGCCCTGGATGTTCAATATCGAGCCTCCGTTAACGGTTACTGTATTAGAAGTGCTTCCCAAGGCCGCGGAGTTTCCCAACTGCAATGTCCCGGCATTTACCGTGACTCCGCCGGAAAACGTATTCGCTCCGGATAGTATGACCGTATTAGCAGTGGATTTGGCCAGGCCCGCCGTTCCGTCCAGTTTGGCCGAGATCGTCCCTTGTTCCACGTTGATGGTGGTGGCGCTGGTGAGTTTGCCCGTGCCCAGGGAATCTTGAATTGTGCCGTTATACAGGGAGACTCCGCCTACATTACCGTTGGATCCGTTCAGGTCCATTGTATTGCCGTTGACGATTACAAGCGTGGTGTTGGCGCCAGGCACAACACCGGTATCCCACTTTGCGGCTTGAATGAAGTTGTCGCCGATGCTGCCGGTCCAGACGGCTAAACCATCGGCCCCGGCAGGATTGCTGTAATGTGATGCAATATCGGCAGCACTGAGGGTGTTATTCCAGATACGTAAGTCGCTGATACTGCCGCCGAAATAAGTTGAGAGGAAATTGATTTCATCAGCTTGGGTCTTGCCCAAGTAATCGTTAACTCCTCCCAAGGCCAGACTGCTGGGGAAAGGAGAGCCTGCCGCAGATGGGACGAATTGCGAAACTGCGACGCCGTTGACATACAGGGTCTGGGTGGCTAAATCGGCCCGAATGGCGTTGTATGTAACCGCAATATAAGTAGGCGTACTCGGAAGTGGACCAGCGGCGTTTAATGGGCCGTTATTTCCTGTGGTACCCGCTGGTTCAAGGGAGTACCTTAGATTGCCGCTGCCCGAGGTGCCGTAGTTTGGCGAGAGGTACATATGGGGATTGATAGCGGGATTGCCGTTGGTATCGGTACCGATGCCGTTTCCAAAGTCGAAAATTGACTGACTAAGATTGCCCGTACCGTTCCATGTAACCCAGGCCTCAAATGAACAACTGCCTGTCAAATTCATCGTTACCATGGAAGGGGCAACTCCCAAATCAACGTACTGATTGATACCATTAAGGACCACGCTGCCGCCGGAAATGGTGGCGCCGTTCATTAAGGTGCCAGGATTTTGGCCGCTGATGGATTCGGAGGCGTCGGTGGTGAATGCGTAACGTGCTACAACATCTGCGGGTGAGGAAGGGGCTATCGCCAATACGGCCCCTAAACAAAGCACTGTCACGGTTAGTATTCTGGTACAATAGTCGAAGTGCGAGCCTTGCAGTTTTTGCGACATAGACATTACCCTTTCTAAAGCAAAAAATGAGAAATGTAATAAGATTTGAAGAAACCCATCGCTCTAATCTGTCACGGCCTCTGATCTGTCGCGAACTCTAATCTGCTGAAAAAAAGAATTGTTAATACTTGTTTAAGTCCCGGCAAACGCATTCCCATTGCCTAGCAGGGGCAACCTGGAAATCAAGGAACTAGTTGAGGATGTATGAGAATGACAATCTTCCATTCTTAGGCATCTTGCTCTATGGACTCAAAACATCAAATGCCGCTGCCTCTTTAAAAAACAACTCACCCCATGTCCTATAATCTTTGAGTGAAAATGCCAAAAATGGACGCACACCTTAAAAAAAAGGTATAAAACCAACCCTCTTATCTATTTAAACATGCTTCAGTGTAGCAACATAAATTGGTTTTTCAAGCATTAACTTGTGGGAAAAATGGATTTCTTGTAATCATACATAAATAGGGGGGCTTGATAACTGCATGCTATAGGCAAGATACTTGTACTTCAAATATAATTGGACCGGCAGTTCAACTGCCTCCTATTTCCTATTCGCGACATTCCTCCTGCCCGAGACCAAAGGCAAAACTCTCGAGGAAATCGAAGAACATTTCACGAAATGAAGTTTACATCCGGTTCTTGAATCAGGGCATGTATGGCCGTGTTACTTGGCAGGATTTATCTCGCGCAAGGCGAGTGCCGGGTCGAATTCGCCGCCGCATCCCCACGCTGAAGGCGCCGGGCCCATCGTGAATTCCAGAACGCCGCCATTTAGAATGTCCTGGTGGCGTATCATGGGAATATCCAGCGGTTTGCCGTTTAACGCCGCCGACTGAATGTATATATTGTCGGCAGAAACGTTCGTGCCCAAAATAGCGAAAGCTTTGCCGCTGGGAAGATGAAACGTGATCTTGGGAACGCTCGGGCCGTGCAGATAGTAAACGTCTTGTCCGGCGAAGGGGAAGAAGCCGGCTGTAAGGAACACGTACAGCGAACCCATGGCCCCGCTGTCTTCGTCGCCCGGATACCCGCGGTCGTCGAATTGTTTTCGCAGTTCGTTGGCCCAATATGAAGCCAGGTATGGGCGATTGACCGCGTCGAAAAGCCAGATGGTCATGAAAGACGGCTCGTTCGTAAAGTCGATGAGGTTATTTCGCAGCGCGAAACACAGCCGTTCGATGAATTTATTCCGCCCGCCCATCTTTTGCACCATGCCGGGTACGTCATGTGGAATAAAATAAGAGTAGATCCAGCAGGTGCCCTCGTAAAAATCGGTGTTATAGCCCTTGCGCGGCGGAGTGGGCGCAAAACGGCCGTCTTCGCGCCGCGCGCGGACAAAGCCCGCATAGCCGCTGTCCTCGGCGGTCGGATCCCAAACGTTCTCCCAGTTCCGCGAGCGTTTGAGATAACGCTGATAGTCGTCGGTTTTGCCCAAACCCTTGGCGACCTGAGCCGCGCAAAAATCGTTGTAAGCGAAGGCCAGCGTGCTCGAACCCGATTTCATCCGCCTGCAATAGTCGTTCTTTTCGTCCAGTGAGACGTAGCCGCGATCGCGATAATTCGCCGTGCGATTTTGATCGGCCTGAAAACGGAGCAGTTCATAAGCGTCATCCCAATTTACTCCGGGGATCGACTTGACGTAGGCGTCGGCAATGACGTTGTCCGCCTCGTCGCCGCCTTGGCCGACTTTGTATTCCTTGCCCTGAATGAACGCCGTTGCCACGTACCCGTTGTGTTTATGTCGATCGATGAAGGAATTGACGTTGTCGCGAACCACGTCCGGGCGAATGACGGCCATCAGCGGGAATAGCGTTTTCCAGGTGTCCCACAGCGTATAATGATCGTCCCAAAACGGCGAAGCGGAGTCCCAATTGCCGTTGTCGCCCGTGCGGTCGCGCGGCTGGACCATGGTATGGAACAACGAAGAATAGAACTTGCGCATTTCCCGCGGGGAGGCGTTTTCCAATTCGATCGCGGCCAGGGCCTTGTCCCAGGCTTCCGCCGCATGCGATTTCAGCCCGTCAAAATCCCATCCCGGTATTTCCCGGGCAAGCCAGGCGTCGGCCTGTGCCTGGGACTTGAATGAGACGGCGATTTTCAAATAGACGACTTCGTTTGCTGCCGTATTAAAGCCGGTAAAAGCCCCGAATCTTTTATTTTCCTTCAAGACGGCTTGGGTCGCGCCGGCGTGAACGTCGGCGTCTTCCCAAATCCCAAAAGACTCCGGCTTTTTGGAAAATTTGGCGCAGAAATAAACTTTGTACTGGGCGGGATTCCAGTTTCCCCAGAATGTTCCCCTGCCGCTGATCGCGCCCGTCTCAGGATCGATATTTAACGATCCATCGGACATCACGGCGGAGTCGCCCAGCTTGCGGGCCGCGTCGATGAGTATATGCGAATCGTCAGAGGCGGGAAAGGTGAATTTGTACAAAGCGCTGTGCCTGCCGGGCGCGACTTCGCACAAAATGCCGTAACGAAGCAAACGGACTTGATACCCGTAACAGGCGGCCTTTTCGTCTGCCTTGGGCGAGGCGTGTTCCGATTCCAGTGTTTTAAGCCCGATCTGAGGCGAGATCAAAAAATTGCCGTACGAGGGCGTGCCGCCCGTGCCCTGGGTATGCAGTTGCGAAAACCCCGCGATGTCCTGGCCGGGCAGGTATCCGGCCGTGCGGCCATTGAGCGTGTCAGGACTCGGGTATATCGAGGCGTGAGGTAGGCATGCGCCGGGAACGCAGGAACCATATCTGTACGCCACGCCCAGCATGGGATCGACCACGTCCGACAAGCGGTGGGTTTTTAATGCGGACTGTGCAAAAGCCCCGCCTGCGACGATCAACAGACAGAGGGTAGTAGTAAGGGCGTAACGAATCATGTCGGGTTTCCCGTATCCAGTGCGTGCAATGCAAAGGCGTAGGCGCCGATGGATACGGCCCGGCTTGTGCCCAGCCTGGATAGGCCGACGCCGATGCGCTTCAGCGGATCATAAGCGACTTTCCTATTGGAGTTGGGCACGTCGATTTCACAAGCCTGACCGCGAATGAAGGCCGCCATCTGCTCGGCATCTTCCAGGTTGAAGGCCGTCAGTTCGGTGCGGTGGAACTTTGATCCGTCAAACATATCATATGTGCTGTTGATTTCCTCGACTACTCGGGGCAGGAAAAACTTTGACGCCGCCGCCAATCCGCCGCCGATTACAATCAGCCCGTCGATCAGCGTAATTGCGTTGGCCAAGGCGTCGCCGATGGCCTCGCCCATCTCCTGGAAAGCTAAAACGGCGGCCTGGGGATCGCCTTGACCAGAATCGTTGGCAAACCCGTAAATTTCTTTGGGCGTAGGCGGGATTTCGTGCTTGACCCGGCTATGTGCCAGGTAAACTCGCTGAACGCCCCGAATACTGACGCTTTCTTCGGCCGAGGAGCGGTTGTAGAGTTTGTTTCGCATCGCCCAGACTTCGGCGGCGGCGGCATTGTCGCCGATGAAGAGTTCCCCTTTTCGCACGATGCCCCCGCCAAAACCCGTACCAAGCGTGATTCCAAACAGGTTCTCGTAGCGTTTGCCGCTGCCGCCGGCCTTTAATCTTTCGTTGACGTACGGCAGGAAACCCGAGATGGCCTCGCCATAGACGAACAAATCGCCGTCGTTGTTGATAAATACCGGCAGGCGGAATTCATCTTCCAGCATCGGCCCGACGGCCACGCCTCCGCGAAAAGCGGGCAGGTTGGCTAGGTCGCCGATGATTCCCGCCGGATAATCGGCCGGACCGGGAAAGGCGAAACTTATGGCCACGGGCTTTACCTGGAGGGCCCTGTGGACCTGCGAAAATCCTTCCACCAGGGTTTTCAGACACTTCTTCAGATCGTGGCCGTTTGACGGCATCCTGATAGGTTCGACGATTTCTTCATTTGCCCGGGTCGCCGAAAAAACGAAGTTCGTTCCCCCCGCGTCAAGGGTCATAACGGTGCGTTGATCGTTTTCAATTTTCATGGGCGATAGTTCTTTGTTTAAGTGAAACCAAGGAAACAAACAACAAATACAACGTGCAGGCCAGTGGAACGGCGAATCCCATTGTTACCGCTGCCGCGTCGGAATATTTCATTTTTAAGGCCGCATCGACGACGATTCCCACCAAAGGCGGCACAAAGGCCCCGCCCACGATCGCCGTGACCATCAACCCCGATATCTCGTTGGTCCTCTGGGGCATGTTATTTACCGTGATGGAAAAGATCAGGGGAAAGATATTTGCGCAACCAATGCCGGCCAACATGATGCACACAATTGCAAGGTCCCGGTCATCGACAAAAAGCAGCCCCAAAAATCCCGCTATCGCGATTAGCACCGTAAGGATCAAAAACTTCTTGGCCGCAATCCAATTCAACACCACCGAGCCCAGAAATCGTCCCATGAAAAGGCAGATAAAAAAGAAAGTGTTCCCTAATATTCCCCAGGTTTTAAGATCGATGCCGAATTTTCCGCTTAAATAAATGGATATGTGGCTGCTGAAACTCACTTCCGTTCCAACGTATAGAAAAATGCCCAGCACCATCATTAGGATATATCCGTTGCCCAAAAGCGAAAGGCACGAGGCCATAGTCGCCGGTTTTGCACTGGCGTCCTTATGTTCCTCAATCCGAGTCATGGCGATCATGACTATGGTAAATAGCATGGCGATGCTGTAAATTGGGAACAGGATCCAAAAGTCAATGCCGCACCATTTTGCCGCGGCAAAGGGAATCAGCGATCCGGACATGGATCCTATTACTTTAACGGTCTGGCCGATAGTCAGATTGCGGGAATATTTCTCGGGCGGAGAAACGTCGCGCATGATGGGATTGCCGGCCACCTGCAGTATGCTGGCGCCCGCTCCCAGCAAGAATATCGCCGCCAATAACATTATATATTCCGTCATTCCAAAAATCGGAATGACAAGGCCGATCAAGGCAATGACCAATCCCAGGAGCAGTATGAATTTCTTCCCCGTCCGATCTTGTATAACGCCCGTCGGCACCGAGAGAATACCGAACATTATAAAACCCACAAAGGGAATCATTTGGGCCATGAAATTCGAGAGCTGGAAATGCTCTTTGGCCAAACCTGTAAGCGGGCCCACCGCGTCGCCGAATCCCATGCACAAAAACGCCAAAAGGATGGGAAAGGTTTTATTCTTCATGCAACTCCCTTCCGATAAACATGGCAAAACAAGCGTCAAGTATAAACTTTAGCATGACCCAGTCAAGCCGGTTAATTGTCCCCCTTTAACCCATCTCTCGTTTAGCCCTGACCGGGCGCCATCGGCGCCGCGGAGTACATGCGAAGCATGGCCGCGTTGGCCGGCATGGTCGGGTAGAGGGGCAAATTGTGCAATATCATCCCGATATTCTCACTCAATTCACCGCCGGCCTCGGATCATTTATCTTTCGGCTCATCCGCGTTTTCTTCCCTAGCAATTTTCCACTCTCCGATATTATAGCGGCTGCCTGGATAATTGCCGACCTTTTGGACCTGACCGCCTTTATCCGGCGACCAGGTAAGCGTGAGCAGGTTTTGCTTGCCTTTTTCGAAATCGTACGTCAGGCCGTCGTCTTCATATAGCTCAAAGGGCCGGCACTCTTTGCCGAAGGCGACCGCTGTCACGTCGAAGCGCGTATCGTCCTTGACATATTCGACCGGCCGGGCCAGCGGCAGCAGCGTGCCGCCCTTAACGAATACCGGAATGGTCTCGGCCGGTTTTTGAATCGTGTAAGACCGGCCCCCGTCGTATTTTTTATGCGTCCAGAAATCGTACCACTCGCCCGGCGGCAGATAAACCTCGCGCTCGGTCCTTGGAGCAAACAACGGCGCCACGAGCAAGGCCTCGCCCATCATGTACTGGTCGTCGAGTTTGTATGTCTTGGGATCGTCCGGCCAATCCATCACCAAGGCTCTAAACGGCGGCAGGCCCTTGTTGCGATACTGGGCGAAGCTGGAGTACAGGTACGGAATCAGGCTCATCCGCACTTCGAACATTTTGCGGATTTCCGCTTCGACCTCTTTCCAGTTGGGCATCAAGTCGCCTTGGTTATTCTTGGATCGCACGTTTTGCTTCCAGGGCGGCATCTTGATGTACCAGGCGTTAACAAGCGTCTGGGGAGAGAAGACCGCGGTCTGGATGCGGCGATAAAGATCGTCGATCGATTTGCTGTCGCGGACTTCCGGCTGCCAGAGAAGGCCGGAAAATCCGGAATTCAATAAAGCGCGGACAAAGTCGCGGTGGTCGTAGTAATCGCTGTAAAGCACGAACGGCGACGGCGCGGCCAATGCCCCGGACGAACGTACCTGGCCGTAGGTGCGTAAGCCGTCCTTTTTATAGATGTCGTTTATTGTGCGTTGCAATAATATGCCGAACAGACGATGCATTTGTTCGCCGTCCATGCCCGAGGGAAACAGTGTGATATTGGGAAAGCTCCAAGGGGTGGGCGATAGCGGTTGATCGTCGCATTCGTCGAGTTTAAACCCGCTGACATCGGCCTTTCGGATGATTTCGCGCTCCTCATAATCGGCAAAGATTTGCCGGGTTTTGGCAAGCGAAAAGTCGGGCGCCAGGCCGTTCCAAACCATGTAATCGCCGCTATATGGCTTTAATGGAGCGAACAGCGGCGAATCGGGGTTGATAAACGGTTGTTCCCAGATATTGATGCGAAATCCCATGCCGGCCATTTGACGGCCAAAGTCTTCCGGATCGGGCCAACGTTTTAAACTCCAGACGAGCGAGCTGGAATATGTCCGAGTTTGCCAGCCCGGCTCCAGGCCGAATACGTCGCAGGGAACATGATCCTGGCGGAACTCGGCGGCCAGTTTGATGACTTCCTGGGCGTCGTACTTGGTGTATCCGCGATACCACACGCCTAGTCCCCACAGGGGCGGCAGGCAGCCTCCGCCGGAGAATAGATTGTAACGCGCTACGGCCGTTTTCATATCCGGCCCGGCAAAGACGTACAGATCAACTCCCCGAGCCACAGGGACCTCGATTGTCATATCCTTGACCGGCTCCGGACCCTGGGCGTAGATTTCGGCCACGTCGGTTTTGATTTCGTTTTTGGATTTGTCTTGCTCGACTTGCTTTGCCGTTTCAGTCAGGTTTCCGCAGTAAAAACCGGCTGTCCGGGCGGTGTCGGCAAATACGCCGTATCCACGCGTGGATACGTAAAACGGCACAGGGGCATGCGAGTCGCCCTGGTCGTTGTTGATAATAATTTGGGTGTCGGTCACGCGCATCACGCGGCGCTTGGCCGTGGCGTTGAAGACCTTGAAATTCATGCCGAAGCCGAAAATATTTTCGTCCGGAACCATGGGCAGAACCGCGACGCAGGCGCCCGGGGTGATCTTAAAAGCGATCCTGCTGAGATCGAATGGCGGCTGCTCAATACTGGGCAGGTTTTTAAGCGATTCTGTCCGCGGCTGGTCCTCGCGCAAACCGACGGGGGTGAATTTCTCCGGCATACCCAAGCGGATCATCCAAATACCCGGTGCAATCAGTTTGGCCTCGACTCGATCCTTGCCCGGCGCCTGTTGCGCAAGGCCTTGGGAAGCCCAGGGCATAAAAACCGCAAACGTCGATAAAACTATAAGCAATTTGAAGCGACAAATAAGCTGAGTGGGCATAATACGGCAGTTCATGGATACACCTATATATATAGGGATAGGCAGCCGGTTGGGTCTATTATAAAAAAACCGCTCCCATGCCGAGGCTCAGGAGCGGGTGAGGTAGTTTAATAACTTATTTAAATACCGGATTGCGTTGGGGTGGCAGTTAAACTGCCACCCCAACACACCGAGCTTTCCAGGTGCGGGAGTACAACTCCCGCCCCCACATTTTAGTTTTAGTATAGGTTCTAAACGTTAATCAGGTATCGTAATTTGTCGGGGTGGCAATTATAGGGTTAACTAACTGCCACCCCAACTATGTGGTTTCCTTATTTATACGTTTACCGGCTGCGGCGCCAGTACATTCCCAATCCCATGGCGGCCAGCATGAGCAGTGCCCATGTGGACGGTTCGGGGACCGGTGATATCGAGCCCATGCCCGCAAGCGGGCCGCCCGGGATGGGGGCGATGGTCAAGGTGGCCCCGGCGCCGATGGTCAGAGTGTTCTGAACCACCGAGGTAGCGGTCAATTGCGTACTGGCCGATAGCGTGGTGTTGCCTGTGCCCGACAGGGCGCCCACCGTTTTAGAGCCGCTGGTAATGTTCAACGCGCCGTTGTTGGTTACGGACATGTGGGTCGAGCCGTTGGTGAACGGATCGGAGCCGCCGACGTTTAGCGTGCTGGTGCCGCCGATGCTCATCGAGGCCCCTGCGCCTACGATGGGAGTGCCGGCCAAATTAACGGTCAGCGCGCCGTCGCCTGTAACCGCCAAAGGACCCTCAAAATCGCATGTGGCGGACGTGGCGGCGTTCGGATTAAAGGTTAATGTGGTGCCAGACGCGACCTGGATCGCGCCGCCGCCGGAGCCGATTGTCATCGGTCGGATGACTGCGAACCCGAGGGTGGCCGTTGTCTGGAGGACCGCCTGCGACACGCCGGTCTTGTTGATGGTTATCCTGCCTGCATCAGCGCCCACGTTGTTATCGTCACTGATGGACAGGATGCCGCCGTTGATCACAGTGCCGCCGCTGTAGGAATTGTTGGCGCTGTTGGTCATGGTGATGGTTAGCGTGCCCGAGCCGCTTTTGACCAGACTCGTGGCCCCGGAGATTCCGCCTGTCCCGCCAAGAGTGTAATTCTGCACAGAATTGTTGAACGTCACTGAAGTAGGAGCGACGGTCGTGTTGAGCGTGACCGTGGTGATCGCGGGCGGCGTGGCGCCGACGTACGTGTCGCCGAAGGTGACGCTGTCGTCCCTGTAGAACATGTCTGGGCCGTGGGTGGTGGTATTGTACCAATTCACCGAGGTGACAATGTCCCACGCGCCGCTGGCGGCGCCGGACCAGTTCAGGGCATTTCCGGGGGCTGCGGCGTTAACGGTCAATAGAACCGAGTTTGCCGTCGTGCTCAAAGTCGGGGCAGTTCCGCGTCTATCCCAAGTGGTTGTCCAACCGCCGGGGCCGATAGTAGGAGGATTAAACGTGCCTCCTGGCGTCTGGCTGATGAGGGTATACGTCCCGGGCGTGTTGGTTGCGCCGGTGTTGACGTTGACCGTCACAGCCCCGCTCATGGTGCCCGTGCCGGCGTTAATGACGATCTGGTCGCTGCCCGTCGACAAGGCGTCGTACTTTATATTGCCGCCGGAAATGGTAAGGGTGCCGCCAGTGGTGCTAAGGTCAAAGGTCAATGTTCCGGCCGTGCCGTCCGTACCCGGAGCGATCGTACCCTGGTTGTGGGTATAAGATCCAAGGATCGTACCGAAGCCGGAGATGGTCTGCCCTACTCCTGTAGAGTAGGCCCCGGATGTGGAGGAGACATCGAAAGTGGCCCCCGAGGCGATACTTATTGCCGAGGAATTGGAAATCGACCCGGATCCGCTAAGTTGCAGGATTCCCTCGTTGATGGCTGTCGGACCGGTATAGGTATTAACGCTGGTAAGAGTCTGGGTGCCTGAGGGGCCGAGCTTGGTAACGGCAATAATGCCGCCGGTTCCGGCGGGGTCGTGGTCCTGGATTACGCCGTTAAAGGTGTTTAATCCGATGGTTGCGTAGTCTGTGTCTATGGACACCGTGGAGGTAGTGCCAACGGCCGTATTTTCGATTACACCGGTGCTATAGTCGCTTATCACGCCGCCGGTTGTTATGCTATGGCCGTTGAAGTCAAAAACGCCGTAATCGATTTGTACGGGTTGGCCAACCGATAATTGGTTGTTGCTGGCGCCGGTTATTCTCACGGTCGCACTGGTGTTGTTGGCGATGCTGCCTATAATCAAGCCGCGATCCACCGAGATAGGATTAGTGGTGCCGGTGGTTAACTGGGGCATGTTGAGCAGCGCCGTGCCTTGATTAAGCTGGAGCTTTAACATTCTGTTATGATCGGTCGAAAGGCTGGTGCCCAGTGTGATAGTGGCGGGGCTGTCCCAAATTAGCAATTGGCCCGTTGCGTTACCCGTGACTTGATCAATCCGCTTGAAAGCGATATCGCCCGGGCTGTTCAGAGTGAGGCCGGTGGTGCCGCCTGCAAAATTCATGATATCGGCGTTGAATGTGGCGGGATTGCTGGTATCGGAGTTGGTGATTATGCCGGTTGACAAACCACCAAGAGTAATAGTGCCGGTTTGAGTAATGCTTTGACCGTTGAGGTCGAGGACCGCGCCGCTGGCAATGGTGAGGTTATTGGCGGCGTTGCCCAGCGCGTTGCTGGTGGTTTGACCGGCTTCTCTTCCAAGTTTAAGCGTGCCGACAGAAATGGTGACAGTGCCGGTAAAAGAGTTGGAACCGGAAAGGGTTAGCGAGCCTCCGTTTTTCAAGGTCAATCCGGCCGTGTTTGTACTGTCAATCCTGCCGGCATAAGTGACGTCCTGAGAGCCGACGTCAATCATAATCGCACTTGTGCTGGACTTGATCCGGCTGGAAAAATCCTTAGTGCCCGATACGTACTGGAGCGTGGCGCCGGTGCCGGCAAACTTGAGGTTTCCGGTACCCAGGGCATTGTCATCGCCGATGGCCAGGATTCCGTTGCTGATGGTCGTGCCTCCGGAGTAGTTGTTGCTAGTGGAAAGCGTTGCAGTGCCGGTTCCGGACTTAATCAGTGAAATGACGCCGGTTCCAGCGCCGTCCTGGATAAGGCCGTTAAAATAACTGTAAGCGTCGCTGACGTTTACGGTGATGGTTGCGGCCGGGCTGTTGTCGGTGATCGTGCCAGTTCCGGAAAGCGCACTGACGCTCACGCTATTTCCGTGCAGGTCCAAACTTCCGTTAACGGTAAGCTGACCTGTTCCCACTGCGTTGGCGCTTCCAAGCTGGAGCTTGCTGCTGGGATCGATGGTCGTGCCTCCGCTATAGGTGTTGCTGGGGCCGGAGAATACAAACAATCCGCCCCCGGACAATTCTAGTGCAGCCGCCCCGCTGCCTTTAATAGATGAACTGACTGTAAAGGTATTGCTGCTGTTATTCGACCAGGTCTGGGGATTTACCATAGTCAGGTTGGTTGCGCTAACGGTATGTGCGCCTGACCCTGAATCGACCGTGATTCCATTGACAAGATAGAGAGTATTAGATCCTCCGATCGTTACCGAACTGGTTGCCGTGTTGTTGAAGTGCAAACTCGAGATGCCGATGTCGGCGCCCAAGGTTGTAGTGAGGTTGCTTGGTCCGGTGTCGGTAAAATATACGTCTGTGGCGCCGGTGGGGATGGAGCCCGGATCATTCGCTTCCGTACCGCCTAGAACAGTACGCCAGTTTGTATTTCCCGCATTGACATAGCTCCATGTGCCGTTTTGGTCGCCTTTCCAGTAAACAGTCGCCACGCTGGGTAATCCCGTTACAACCAACTGCAGTTGAGTGCCGGTTTGATTGAGCGAGAAGGTGCCTGTAGCGGGGCGACTGTTAAGGGTGAATGTGCCGGCGCCTAATTTAGAATTAAAAGTAATAAGGGGGAACGTGCCGTTGTAATAGCCGGCCAGTCCGGTAATGTTGACCGTGGCGCCGCCGTCGTTAACTTGTATTTTCGAGTCTGTAAATATCTGGTCGGTGCCGGCAATGCTCAGTTCGAAATTCAAGACCGAAGGATTGGTCGCCGTGCCGCCGAGTGTCAGAGACGTACCCGCGCCGCCTGAAAGGTTCAGCGTGCCGGCGGCAACGGAGCCATCGACCATGCTGAGGATGCCCGGAGTCGTGCTGCTGCCATCCACGGTTATGCCGCTGCCTGTAGCAGACGCGTTAATAGTGGTGCTGCCTTGGATATTCAATACTCCGCCGCCGTGCACGTTTAGCGCGCTCAGGTTAGTGAGTGCTGCAGCGGTTTGGAGTGTTCCGCCGCTGTTGACGGTTATCGATGTGGCGGTGGCGTTATTCAGAACAGAGCCGGCGTCAAATTTGAAAGTGCCGCCATTATTGACGGTAATATTGGTGGAGCCCAAAATGCCGGTGCCGGCGAGTTCGATGGTTCCATTATTTACTGTTGTGGCGCCGGTGTATGTATTGGTGCCGGTTAGGGTGAATGTGCCGTTGCCGGCTATGTTCTTGGTCAGCGCCGTAATTTGGCTAGTACCGGTGCCGTCTCGGATTGAGCCGGCAAAGGTTGTGGTGGCGTTGTTAAGGCCGTTAACCGAGAAGGTTGCCGTGGAACTGGCCGCGCCATTATTCCTCAATATTGAGTTAGCGGAAGCGGACGCGAGCGAACCGACGGGAACCGTCACGGCACTGGCGGTGCCGCCCCATTGCAAGCAGGTGGTGCCAGTTGTAGCGGATACCATCGTAACCGCCGCGTTTGGAACGCCGACTGTTGTCGAATTTGACATGCCGAAATAGACGGGATTTGTGGTAGTAGCATTGATTTCAAAGGTGCCGGTAAACCCGGTCAAATCGCCTTGCATATCGTAATTCTGAGATTGGCTTTGATTGGCTCGCAGCGATAGCAAGCCGCTGCCGGTAAAGGAACCCGTCCAAATAGTGTTCGGCTCCAAGGCAAATATGTTACCCGTGACATTATTGATCACAAAGTTTTCGCCAATGATGTTACTGGCACTCTGGTTGCCGTTGCTATACCAGTTTAACGTGGCGCCGTTCATCGTAACAGGGCCGGAGCCAAAAGGTAGTGTTTGTCCCACGATGTTGGATAAGGCTGCAATACCGCCGCTGAGGGTTGTGCCGCCGGTGTAGGTTTGGGCCCAAGGGATAGTCCATGTACCGGTGCCCACCTTTTCAACCGAGATCGTACCCGCGCCCGCATTGGAGATAATCACTCTGGAATTCGGAGCCGTGTTGTTGTAACCGATTGTCAACTTGGAGGGAGTGCTTGCATTGTTGTTCAAAATTGTGCCGAAGCTTCCGGCAATCGCCCCAACAGTCAGATTCTGGCCGTTCAGATCGACGGTCCCGCCAACCTGTAACGTGCCGACTCCGGTGCCTAACGGGCCGGCGGTATGGCCCGCGTTCGTCGAGGAACCCAATTGGAGCAGGCCTTCGTTAACATATGTGGCGCCGGTATAGGTGTTCAATCCGGAAACGATGAGAGTGCCCGTGCCGGATTTGGTCAAGGTCTGAGCGCCCACGCCGTTGTTGATAATCGCACTGATTGTCAAAGCGCCCGAGCCGTTTGTTATCGCAATCAGGTCCGAGTTTGTAGTGCTCCCGCTATTGAGGGTGCCATTTTTGATTTCATAAGGCGCGCTGCCGGTAAAGAGCAGGCCGCCATAACTCAGGGTTAGCGTGCTGCCGTTGATATCCAGGCTTCCGCTCGCGGAATTGTTGACTTTGAGAGTATATACAGATGTAGCAGGGGTAGAAGGGAGCGTGGTGGCGGCGGCTGTTACCAATTGATTATTAGCCGACCAGCCCGTTGTATAGCCGGAGTAAGCGGTGATTGGATTGGTTCCGCTAGCTCCGCTTATCGCCCAGTCAGTCCCGCCGACCGTGATGCATGCTCGGTTGGCAGTAGGCGCAAGGATGCCGGCAGTGGCGTTAGTGGTCGTTGTGGTAGTAGCGATGCTGCCGGTGGCCAGGTTCATTGCCGTTCCATTACCACTTGTGATTGCGTTCAATACCATTGTCGAAGAACCGCCCCCGGTCTGGCTTAGTTCCAAAGAGCCGCCGGCGTTAAAAGTGGTCGCAGTTTCGGTTTGGGCAAAGCTACCGCCTTTCAACTGCAGATTTACCAATCCGCTGATTTGGAAATTCGTAAACGGCACGCCGCCGCCGAACTTATTGTTATTGTTGGTAGTGAAGTCCAGCACGACCGTGCCGGCCTGCAAAATAGTGGTCCCTATGTAGTTGTTAGACCCGCTCAAGGTCAGAGTGCCTGAATCATTCCAGGTAAATGCACCGTAGTTGGTGCCGCCGCCGCCGGGAGCATTGCTGATCGTGCCCGTAACGTCCACACTGTGCGTGCCTATGAGAGCCAGAGCTGCGTTGGTGCCTGATGGCATAAGACCAATTGCGCCCAGGATGAGCTTGCCCGTGCCGTTGCCGGGGAGAACCAAGTTCCTAACATTAGTGCGCGTGTTATTCAACGCTCCGAACTGCAAATTCGCAGTGCCGTTAATTCCGAGAACTCTGGTATCTTCGCTGGTCGTGTCTAATTGGAGGACCGAACCGGCGCCGAAATTCAGATTTTGCGTTCCCCCAAAATAAAGGTTGCCGTTAATGTTTACAGTATTATTGGTGGTAAGCGTAATACCGCCGGGTACAGTGCAGTCAATAATGGAGTAACCATTGATGCCGGAATTGGGTTGAACAATAGTGCTGCCCAGGGCAGTGGCGCTATTGATGATTAGCCTGGGCGGGGGAGCTAAGGATTGACCGGAGCCGAGATTAAAATTTCCGCCCAAGCCGGAGTTGTCGCCGTTTAAGACCAGCGTGCCGGAAAAATACTCCGTGCCTATTTGCACGGGGGTCAACTGAAGCCCGGCGGCTCCGAGGAGATTAGAACTGATAGTCGCTGTAACACCGTTGGCGATCGTGACAGGTGCAGCGGACATAGTAATGGGTCCGCCAGAGAGAGAGTAACCGCCGATATTAAAGTTTAGGCCGCCGGCAGTGACTCCCCCTGCCGCGACCGTAACCGCGCCGCCGGTGATTGCGCCTCTGAGATTGCCGGCGCCGAAATAGGCCGTGTCTGCGGTGTTGGGCCAAATAATGTCGGCCGGTGGCGTAGCCGCGCCGTTATACCAATTCGATAAAGCTAAATCCCACGTCCACACGCCGCCGCCAGCGACGGTTCCGGGATCCCAGTTATATGTGGCCGCTTGAGATGTCGCGGCCGTCAAAAGAAAAATACAAATCATTAAACCAGTTGTCACAAACCATGCGTTCGATTGCCGCGCCATAGCGTTACCCTTTCAAAAAAGAAATAGATTGGATGTCTCTCAATAAAAGCCGACGCTCAATGTGAAGAGAACTTCCTAGTCGACAAATCACAGTAGCGTTAAAGTTCGATTGTGCGGAAAAGATTGTCTCTTCCTTCTATATGTTTTATGTGGTTTTAGTTTAACATAATTATTTTTTTTTACAAGGCGCAAATCAATAAAAATACCGTAAAATATGGGGTTTTCGCATGCCCAAATAGTGCGCATACCATCAGGCACAATCACCCCTACCGTCTCCTTTTCGAGGCAACAGTTCATATTCACGCGACCGGCGCCGGTGCAAGGTCCGATCTCCTACTGCCGCGTTTTCATTCAATGTAGTTTTGCAGTTGGACGTTTATCCGGCGATTGGGCGCGATGGCGCGCCCATGAACCGCTGGATAATGATTGCGTAGTCCGTCGGCGGAGGCTTGCGTTAAATCGATGCCGGGAAACATCGGGACTTAATGCTTTCCACCGCGTCCGGGACGAATGCAAATTCGTTCAGAGCCTCCTTTAGCGAAATAAGTCAGGAATTGGGACGTATAAAAAATTCACACGTTATGGTTGTTTTACTTTCGATTAGTTTCATAAAAGTATGATAATAGTTTAAGTCGTTTCGCACTGCCTTTCCTATTGATACGTGTTGGCGTCGACTCCTTTTCCATCGTTACGGCTGCCGAGTCGGCTAAACATCGTGCTATCGACGTCATATGAGATCGAATGGGCCGCTCCATCGCACATTACGCAATTTATCCCCGTCGGATGCGAGCTGCCAAAAAGACTAACGTTTGTGTAACCGGTACGATCTCGAATTGGGGGCAAAGTCGGCGCACTGGATTTAGGATCCACATTCCCGGTAAACCGCGTGATATCGGGGTTGTCGCCTATATACAGGCACTCATTGTCTCCGCCGTCGGTGCCCGCTAATATCGCACTCCGTTCGATGTATTTTTCGCCGACCATGAGCGTATGAGCGGTGCCGTCGCGGATATCAACCTCCCTGATGACGCTGCCGCAAAAAATAACGCCCGTGGCAGTGGCGGTGGCAGTGACTAATACAGGGCTTTTCATCGCATCCGCACGCGTATCCGCTGAAAAGGCCGGAGATTGCGTATTTGGATCGAAGTGTACGGTGCCGCCATTGGCGGCGTAGTCGCTTCGCGCTGCTTGTACTATCGAGTCGGCGGAGATTGATTGCCCGTCGGCAAATTTCAATGTGGATATGCCTCCGCCGGAAGTTGGATAAGGTAAAAGCATGGCGGGTCGCCGCGTGGGGCAATTAAACGTGTCTATAGGCGTATGGATCATTTGCAAGGCGGCGGCCTGCCGTGCGCCGCCGGTCCGGCCCGATTGCAAATTGTATGTTTGTTTCTGTTCCATGAACGGCAAGATATTGAACAACCAACCGCCGGATTGACCCCGCCCTGCGCCCCAGTCCGGATTGCCAATCCAACTACACGCCCAGCCGCCGGTGGGGAAGTGTTTATTGGTGGAAACGTGATTCTGGGCCGCCGTTCCGATTTGTTTGAGGTTATTGGAACACGTCATTCTACGGGCCGACTCGCGCGCGGCTTGGATGGCCGGCAGCAATAAAGCGATCAAGATGCCGATGATCGCGATCACAACCAGGAGTTCGACAAGCGTAAATCCACGCTGGTTTTGTGGCGCATTTACGAGTTTTTGCGGTTGTGAGAACATGGCGCTTAGGCTGCCAAAAATATCAGTAAAAATTGGAGTCGATTTCTTTTCCATCGTTACGGCTGCCCAATTGGCTATACATACATCGTGGTTCAATTACCCGATGAATCGGTCGGGGGAAAATTTGACAGGTTGACGTTAATTTTAAATTTTCTGTCGTTTATACAACAAAGACTTTGAAATAAAGTCAAATCCACCGCTCCTCCGCTGTTATATGCGATGTTGTAAGACACGGATTTGGTCGAACCATCGCACATTAACATGTTGAAAGTGAAACGGTGAGCGCTTCCAAAAGGGGTGGCAATGTTCGTAGCCATGCCTCGCCAATCGTGAATAGGCTGAATATTTCCCCACCCGCAAAGATCGTAATCGTCCGCGCCTAGGCAAGGCTGGTCGTCGGAAAAGTCCATCCCGGTGTAGTACGAGTCGGGATTCATGAATTTTTCGCCGGCGAGATAAGTATGGGATGTACCGTCGACAACATCTTTAAATCTGACTTTACTGCGTTGGTATGCAATCCCGGAGCTACTGGTTTGCACGTTGGTAGTAAATCCATTGCCGGCCAGCGCATCGCTCCAACTTCCTGGACCGCCGCCCCACGCGTAAAAAGTCGCGCCCGCGTTGCATTTATAGTCGCCGTGATACCATGTTCCGCCTGTGGGGGCTTGTTCGGCGTTAACAATGGTATTGTAAGTGGGATTTATTGGATTAAGCGGCGCCTCGCGACGGCTGGGACAGTTAAAAACGCTTATGGTTTGCGTAAGCATTAATGCCGCTAAATGTCTTGTACTTGTACTTTGAGGGTCGCCTTTTGTCATGTCATGGACGCTTTTATATTCCATCCAAGGGAGAATGTTATAAAAGAATCCGCCCGGCTGACGGAGCCCGAAACCCAGGTCCGCATCTCCCACCCAATTGAATCCCCAACCTCCGGTCGGGTAAGTTTTCTGGACTTGTTCGTGGTTTACGGCCGCCAATCCAATTTGTTTCAGATGGTTGATGCACTGCATGTTGCGGGCCGACTCGCGCGCGGCTTGGATGGCCGGCAG
>JBEKZY010000190.1:0-9453 GCA_049509395.1 Thermoguttaceae bacterium
ATCCAAATATAACTAAAATGGGGGAAGATGACTTCATCCTGTTTATGATAGAATAAAATTGTGAACCGATTTGCTGAAACTTATTATTTAGCGAACCATAGATAGAATTCCCCCGCGACTAATAAATGTCGCGTAAACCCACCCACCACTAATTTACCGGCTTAGCTGCTATTTTGGCATTCCTCTATCAGCAACAAAGAACCGGCAGCAATCCACTCGGACCGCTTTGATGTTCCGCAGACGAAGTTTAAAGTCGCAAATAATCCACAAGTCTGAATATCCCCTTGTTCAAAGCGCGATTTCTAGTCGCGTCTTATCGGGTATTTTAAAATTTGCAATTTGCAATTTGCAATTTGCAATCTTCATTTTTCCCATCTTGACATTTGCGCTATCGGCGGCCAAGGCCGATGACTGGCCCCAATTCGGCGGCGACAACGATCGCAACATGGTCTCCGAGGAAAAGAATCTGCCAGCCTCGTTCGTGCCCGGCAAAAAACGCACGGACGGCTCGGGCATCGATATGCAAACCACGAAAAACGTAAAGTGGGTCGCCCGCTTGGGCACCGAAAACTACTCCGGCCCGGTCGTCTCCGGCGGCAAAGTCTTTATCGGCACAAACGATGTCAATCTCAACGATCCCCGCTACAAGCCCACCGGCGGCGGCGTGCTGCTCTGCCTCGACGAAGCCACCGGAAAATTGCTCTGGCGACTTGTCGTTCCAAAACTGGAATCCGGCCGGCGCAGCACCGATTTCGATAATATGGAGTTGGGCATTTGCTCCACGCCGTGCGTGGAAGGCAATCGTGTGTATGTAGTCACCAACCGCGACGAGGTGCTGTGTCTCGACACCGAAGGCCTGGCCAACGGCAACGACGGACCATTCCACGACGAACGGCGATATACCGGCGCGCTAAGCGATCCCACGCCCGGCCAAATCCCCGGCGACGCCGACATCATCTGGCGCTACGACATGCTCTCTGAACTTCAAGTGTTTCCCCACGACGCGGCCAGTTGCTCGGTGTTCGTTTACGGCGATCTGGTGTACGTGAACACCGGCAACGGCGTAGACGACAAAAAAGCCCCCTTTCCCATGTCGCCCAGCCTCATCGCCCTGGACAAGCACACCGGCCGGCTGGCCGCCAAAGACGACGAGATGATCGGTTCGCGGATTTTCCATGGTCAGTGGTCTTCGCCTTCGCTGGGCCACATGGGCGACAAGGCCCTGGTATTCTTCGGCGGCGGCGACGGCGTTTGTTACGCCTTCGAGGCCCTGCACGCCGCCCCGCCCAAGCCCGCCTACCTGCATAAAGTCTGGTCGTTCGACTGCAATCCGCCCGAGTACCGTTACAAAGACGGCAAGCCCATCGACTATTGGGCCGGCAGCAAATTGGAAAATGAGGACTTCATCAACGACGGCTCCTACGTCGGCCCCAGCGAAATCATCGGCACTCCCGTCTTCAACAACAACCGCGTTTACGTGGCCACCGGACAGGATCCGCGGCACGGGCTGGGCAAGGCCGTGGTAAATTGCATCGACGCCACCCAGATCGGCGACGTCTCGCAAACCGCCAAAATCTGGTCTTACGACGGCATCGACCGCAGCATGTCCACGCCCTCGGTCGCCTACGGTTTGGTGTTCATCGCCGACGCCGACGGACATATTCATTGCCTCGACGCCGACACCGGCAAATGCTACTGGGTGCACGACGCCAAGTCCGATATCTGGAGTTCCACCCTGGCGGCCGACGGCAAGGTCTACATCGGCACCCGCAGAAGCCTGCTTGTGTTTGCCGCCGCCAAAGAGAAAAAAATCTTAAGCGACATCCGCCTCGGCTCGCAAATCCGCTCCACCCCCGCGGTCTCCGATGGCGTGCTCTACGTCGCCTCGCAGCAATATCTCTGGGCCGTGCAAAAAGATCCCAAAAATCCCGACCTCAAAGGCAAAGTCCTGGCCTCCGGCGATTCCAAGCCCGACGGGACAGCTAACCGTTCAACCAATAAATAATTACAGCGGCAATCAGGAAAAGAACTGCATACCCTGATAATCTTCTACAGGCAGTGTCCGCTAACTCTAAAACTGCCTCGCTGGCAAATGCTGCCTCAAATCGCTATACTTAATACTCATCATGCCGCATCGTGCCGAACAGACGTGGAATGACCCCTTTTTTCCATGCGAAATCTTCAATCGAAAGAGAAACCATGACAAAGACTTTACCCATTCGGTTCCTGATGTTCTTTTTCCTTGCTTTTGGATACCTGCAGGCGGGTGAAATTGTGTCGCAAGGCACGGATTTAATTGTTCAATCTCAACAAACGCCCGGAGCCTTTCCATTGGTTCAGGATGGCCAGAGCGCCCAGATCGTGTTTGATGCCAACGACGCGGCCGTTGTGAAAACAGTTGCCCAGGCCCTTGCCAAGGATATCGCCCTGGTAACCGGGACTAAACCCGGCATTTGGGAGAACGGCGAAAAACTTCCCAAGCTCGCCATCATCATCGGTTCTATGGACAAATCGAGCCTTATTAAGGCAATGTGCAAAGCAAAAAAACTCCCGGCCGACCGGCTTCAGGGAAAATGGGAGACCTTTCTGATCACAATCGTCGAACATCCGCTTGAAAACGTGGATCGCGCCCTTGTGATTGCCGGCAGCGATCCCAGGGGCACCGCTTTCGGCACTTTTGAGCTATCTAAAAAGATCGGCGTTTCGCCCTGGTATTGGTGGGCCGACGTTCTGCCTGAAAAACACGAAAGTTTGTTCGTCGAGAGCGGTGCGATTGTCGATGGACCGCCGTCGGTAAAGTATCGGGGAATATTTCTAAACGACGAAGACTGGGGCCTAAAGCCCTGGGCGGCGGCAAATATGGACCCCGACATCAAGGACATCGGACCAAAAACCTATGCCCGGATATTTGAACTGCTTCTGCGTTTGAAGGCCAATTTCATCTGGCCGGCCATGCATTCCTGCACCAAGGCCTTTTATTATTATAAAGACAATCCGAAAGTCGCCGACCAATACGCCATCGTCGTGGGATCGAGCCACTGCGAACCCATGCTCCGCAACAACGTCGACGAGTGGACCAATAACTTCCAGGCCGAATACGGCAAACCGCCCGGCCCGTGGCGTTACGACACCAACAAAGATGAAATCTATCGCTATTGGGACGATCGGGCCAAAGAATCCGCCAAGTACGAGTCGGTCTATACGGTCGGCGTGCGAGGGATTCATGACTCGGGCATGCCGGGCCCTAAAGACGAAAACCAAAAGATCGCGCTGCTTGACAAAGTCATAGCGGATCAGCGGGAAATACTGGCCGCCCGGTTAAAAAAACCCATTGATGAGATTCCGCAGATTTTTTGCCCGTATAAAGAAGTCCTGCTCCTTTATCAAAAGGGCCTCGATCTGCCGGACGACGTGACTATTGTCTGGGCCGATGACAATCATGGCTATATCCGCCAGTTATCAACGCCCAAAGAACAACTCCGCGCCGGCAAAAGCGGGGTGTATTATCACCTTTCGTACTACGGCGCGCCGAGCGACTATCTCTGGCTTTCCTCAATATCTCCGGAGCTGATCTCTTTTGAGATGACCAAGGCTTATGAATATGGAGCAACCAGGCTTTGGGTCTTTAACGTCGGCGACCTCAAGCCGGCGGAGGCTGAAATTGAATTCGCCATGGATCTGGCCTGGAATGTTTCAAAGTGGCCGCCGGAAAAAGCCCATCTTTACACAAAGGACTGGGCCGCCCGAACTTTCGGGCCCGAGTTCGCTCAGCAGATTGCAGATATAAAACAGAATTACTATCTATTGGCGCAAACCGGAAAACCCGAGCATCTGGATTTGATATCTTTCAGCCGCGCGGAGGCCCAACAGCGATTGGAAGCCTACCAACACATCGGCAAAGAAGCCCTGGAACTGGGCCAAAAAATGCCCGACCGCCTGAAAGACGCATATTTCCAACTGGTTTTATATCCCACCTTAGGCGCATGCCGCATGAACGAAAAGTTCATCTATGCCGCAATGAGCGTCAGTCCCAAGCCGGGCGATACAAACACTCCGGACTACTACGCCGAAAAGGCCCGGGCCGCTTATTCGGAAATACAAAGGTTGACTCGTGTATACAACACGGAAATAGCCGGAGGGAAGTGGAATAAAATGATGGACTGGAAACCCCGCAACCGGCCCGTTTTTCGCATGCCGGCCGTCGGCCCATCGACTGAAAAAAAGGAAGTCTTTAAACCCGATTCGCCGCTGGCCGTCATCGATGCGGCTAATTACGCGAAAATTGGCGAAGGCACTTCTGCCAAACTGCAATTAATAAAAGACCTGGGCGCAAGCGGAACGAGCATAACGATGCTTCCTTTCACAAGCCCCAGCATATCGGACGAAAATGCCGAGCAAGCCCCGTTTGCGGAGTATGAAGTCGAACTGCCCGCCGGGCAACGAAGCGTGGAAGTAATTTGCACCCCAACGGAGAAAATTCATGCGGGACGCGGCTTGCGCTATGCGTTATATTTCGGCAACGAAACTGCGACGATCGTGGATGTCAACTCCGCGGCGGAAACGCCACCATGGGAAAAGAACGTCTTGCGCGGCTATTCCATCGGCAAGTCTACTCACAAACTCGACACGGGCGGCACCATAAAAATTCGCATCGCCCCGCTCGATCCGGGATTGCTAATTAGCCAGATCAAAATTTACTGAAGGGAAAAGGGGGGAAAGGGAAAAGGAATAAAAAGCTGAAGATGACAGCCCAGGGTTGCCGCTACGACATTAGCCTGAAAGGCTTGTAATATGGCAGCCCAGGGTTGCCGCAACGACAGATAGCCCGAAGGGCTTGTAATATGGCAGCCCAGGGTTGCCGCTCTTGAGCGGCTACCCTGGGATAACGGGTCCCAATAAACAACAAGAAACCCCAACGGGGTTTCGGAGGTGTCGACCGATGCCGCAATCACTGGCCAATGTGTTGGTGCATATTGTCTTCTCGACCAAAGAGCGCCGCGCATTGTTGCAAGTCCCCGATCTACGCAATGCGATGCACCGATACCTCGTGGGCATTTCCGCCAATCTGGAGTGTCCCGCAATCATCGCAGGCGGAGCGACCGATCACGTCCACCTACTGGCAAACCAATCGCGGACGATCACTTTGGCCGAATGGGTAAAAGAACTGAAGCGGGCATCATCGCTTTGGGCCAAGAAAAAAAGCCGGCAATGGAACGTGTTTCAATGGCAGGCGGGATACGGCGCTTTTTCAGTCAGCCAGTCGCAAAAAGTGCGCGTACGGGAATACATCCGAACGCAAGAAGAACATCATCGGAAGATTTCGTTCCAGGACGAGTTCCGGCAGATTCTAAAAAAACACGGTGTGGTGTTCGACGAACAGTACGTTTGGGATTAAAGCGACTCATTACACAACCCCTGTGGGGTTGATATGATAATTGCAAACGTTTTCCCAGGGTAGCCGCTAAAGCGGCAACCCTGGGCTATCGTATTACAAGCCCTTCGGGCTAGATTCTAGTTTTCCCTGTTGGTTGTCCGCTGTTCGCCGTCCCTTCTTTACTGGCCATTGCCGCGCTTAAGATTGCGGCCGTGCTTTGGCGCATTACGCGGGGATCGACCGGTTCGCCGGCCATCAGGCAGCGGCGGACTTCTTTGCCGGATATGAAAAGCGGCTTTTCCTCTTTGTGGTTTTCCATCAGGTCGACACGGCCGAGCGACTCGTAATAGGCGGCAAAACCCACGTTAAGCGGCTTGATCGCTAGATCGCCGGCAAGGCGGTTGAAGATCTCCTGGGCGTCGAAATCGCCCCAGATGGGCTTGCCGTCGTGGTAAGGCGCGTCGGCGTGTTTCCGCCCGATGATGATGTCGGTAAAACCGAAGTTCTGCCGATAAATGCCGTGCATCACCGCTTCCTTGGGACCGCCGTAGAACATTTTGATGTCCAGGCCCAGGAGGATGACGCGATCGGGCACGGACTCGCCGCGCGGACCCCAGAGGGTCGGGTCGCTGTCGCCTTCGCCCAGCATGCGTTGATCGATAAGCGCCTCGTAAGTGTGCATGCGCACGTCGGCGTGAACGTCGTCGCCCTTGGTCTCGCCGATAAGCGGATTCAGGCACGCCCCGGCGTTGTGGCCCGCGCGGAGCAGCGTTTCCAATCCGTAAACCAAGGCGTACTCGTGCGCGCGGTGCAAAGGATTGCGGGTTTGAAAGGCTACTACCCGTTGCCAGCCCTTTTCGGCCAACAGTTTACGGACCTCGCGGGGCGAAAGCACGTACTTGCCTAACACCGGATGCTTGGGTTGCGGCAAGACCTCGATCGTTCCGCCCAAGAGGTGAGTTTTGTCGGCGTCGCCCTTAAGCACCATGTCCCCGCCCGGATGATCGGTCCGCTCGGTGAGATACACGCCGCGGAGGTAACGCATTTTATCCCAGGGAAAAACGTCGGTGACGTCCAAAACTGCTACGATCCGGCCATCGGAATTCACCAGCGCGGTCTTTTGGCCCGGCTTCAGCTTTTTGGCCATATCGGCAGTTACCGGCAATGACAGCGGAATGGTCCAGGCGTATTTCCGGCCGTTGTGTTCGATCACCGATTCGTCCAGCACGCGGTTGTACGCGGCCGAATCCATGGGTCCGGTCAAAGGGCTCAGGCCCCCGTCGCCGAAACGATAAACGGTCGATAGATCGGCGTCCGAGACGGGCACTCGCTCCATCGTTTTGGCCCGGGCGAGAAAATCGGCAATATCATCGGCAGGCACGGTTCGGCAAACGGGCTCGGTCAATCCGCCATGCGGGGGCACTAGGGCGCTCATCGGCATTTCCTTTTCAGTTTTCAGTTCTCGGTTATCAGTTCTCAGTTTACGTTTCGTGATAATAACTTTTAGGACTCCGGCCTCAGTCGTGAAGCCTAATTAACCTGACAGTATAAAAGGGACGCCCCGGTTCCGCAACCCAAACACAATATGACTTTAGTGTTAGCAATTAAAAAAACCCCGGTGTATTCACCAGGGGCTAAATATTTTTTATCTTTATATGTACACAGATCTAGACACAAAAACCCTAGCCCCGAGTCTCTAATCCCTAGTCCCTTATATATGATACATCTGCTCGTCTTGTTCCTTGGCCCGTTCGAGCAGTTCGGCCAGGGAGATGTTTTGGAGCATCTGGCGTTCCACGGCGGTCACGTCCTGCCAGGTTTTCATGAGTACTTTGACTGCCGGAGAATCAGGCGATGCGCTGCAGGTCTGCCCGTTCTCCTCTGTCGAACCCTCGATAACCTCCATGATTTGTCCGAGCGAGATATCCTTCGGGGGTTTTACCAGTTGATACCCTCCAGCCGCGCCGCGAATGCTCGCCACCAATCCGGCCCCTTTTAATTGAAGCAGTATTTGCACCAGAAATCGCGGGGGAACATCGTGCCGCTCGGCAATCCGCCTAATGCGAACGGGCTCGCCGGTCCCAAATTGAGAGGCCAACTCCATCATGGCTATGCAGGCATATTCAGTTTTTGCGGAGATTTTCATAATTTCACTGATAAAAATAAATACTTACCAATTAAGCTCACATTGATATTATCAACTAATTAGTGTAAAAATCAATTATACTAATGTTTGTGAACAATAGCAAGTATTTTATTCCCTCATGCCAAGCGAATATATGCCCTACTTGACTAATGATTTTCCCCTGGGCATTATGGCAAACAAGTCATTTTTCTCTATCAATTTGGACACTTAAACAACTATAAAGGCGCCAGGCTATATGAAAGAAAAGGCTTATTTGGCAGTAGATATCGGGGCCTCCAGCGGCCGGCACGTTCTAGGGCGTTTCGACGGCCAACGACTGCAACTCGAAGAGGTCTTCCGCTTCGATAACGGTCCGGTCGATGTGGCCGGCAGCCTGCACTGGGACCTGCTGGGGCAATGGTCCCAGGTGTGCCAAGGGCTGCGCACTGCGGGAAGTAAAACCAACGGCCAGATCGTCAGCGTCGGCGTGGATACCTGGGGAGTGGATTTCGGACTCCTCGGCCGCGGCGACGTACTGCTGGGCAATCCCTATCATTACCGCGACGGCCGAACCAACGGCATGATGGAAAAGGCCTTTTCAATAGTGCCCAAGGAAGAAATCTTTAAGCACACCGGGCTGCAATTCATGCAGTTCAATACGCTATATCAACTCCTGGCGATGAAGCTGGGCAATTCGCCGCTTTTGGACGCCGCCGAAAACCTGCTGATGATGCCCGACCTCTTCCACTGGCTCATGACCGGCGTGAAAAGCAACGAGATGACCGACGTCAGCACCAGCCAGAGTTACAATCCGATCACGGGCGATTGGGCCTGGCCGCTTTTGGAAAAATTCGGCCTGCCTAGTAGAATTTTCGGGCGCATCGCCCAGCCCGGCACTCGGCTTGGTCCGCTGCGGAAAAATCTGGCCGCCGAAACCGGCCTAAGCGCGATGCAAGTGGTTTTGCCCGGCACGCACGATACGGCCAGCGCGGTCATGGCCGTGCCCGCGGCCAGCAAGCCCGGCCAACGTCCGGACTGGTGCTACATCAGCCTGGGCACCTGGGCCTTGATGGGCATCGAGTCGCCCCAGCCCGTCGTAACCGATCAGTTGCAAAAATTGGCCTTTACCAACGAAGGCGGCGTGGGCGGAACTACCCGATTGTTGCGCAATATCGCCGGGCTGTGGCTGGTCCAGGAATGTCGCCGAATATGGAACCAATCCGGCGAGAAATTTTCCTGGGACGATTTAACCAAACTCGCCGCCTCACAGCCGCCGCTAAAATCGTTCGTCAATCCCGACGCCCCCGAATTCCTGGCGCCCAGCGACATGCCCGAGGCCATCCGCGCGTATTGCAAACGCACCGGCCAAAACGTGCCCGGCGAAAAGGGCGCTGTTCTGCGCTGCGCCTTGGAAAGCCTGGCCCTGAAATTCCGGCATACGTTGGGCATGTGCGAGCAACTTGCCGGCGGGCGGATCGAAACCATCCACATCGTGGGAGGCGGCACACAAAACCGCCAACTCTGCCAATTCGCCGCCGACGCCTGCGCCCGCCGCGTTGTGGCCGGACCGATCGAAGCCACGGCCACCGGCAACGTAATGATGCAAGCCGTGGCATCCGGCGACGTGTCCTCAATCGCCCAAGCCCGCGATGTAATCCGCCGCAGCTTCGAAGTCGAGCAATACGATCCCCAAAACACCTCCGCCTGGGACGAGGCCTACGAACGGTTCTTGAAAATACTATGAACTCAAACTGCAAACGAGTAACATTCAATTGTAGAGTAAATCATGGCGTCACGCCCGTTTACGGGCGTTTCCGCGCAGCGGTAATAGACCCGACGTTTACGTCTTGTCCTTACCCATATTTACGTAGTGGAAGTCGGAGGAGTTCAACATTAAGCGGCATGAACATAAGTATAATAGCAAAGACGCATTGCATCAACAGTTCAACCGTTT
>JBEKZY010000191.1:0-9431 GCA_049509395.1 Thermoguttaceae bacterium
GAAACGCATGCCAATAAAAGTCAAGGATCGTGCAATTCATTGGATAACAACAAAATGCGATTGGAAGTTTGGTACAACTATTGGTTATCTTCAAGGACATCCTGTTTATGTTACAGATATTGAACGGACCCTGCTGGATGGCTTGCGTTTTCCAGGCAAATGTGGTGGCGCATTAGAAGTGTTTAAGGCATGGCGCCAAGCCGCAGATAATCTTAATATTAAAAATATAATTGAGTACATAGAAAATTTTAATCAAGCACTACTCCGACAACGGGTTGGCTTTATCTTGGAAACTATGGGGTTTTCCGACCCCATATTTGATCAATGGGCAAGTAAATCTATCCGTGGAAGCTCCGCACGCCTCCTGGCCGAGCGAGAATTCTCTTCTCAGTATTCGGAACGTTGGAATTTATCTCTGAATGTGCCTGAATCCATGCTTGCGGAATTACGGGGATCCTGATGGAATTCTTGGCTTTCCCCATTTCGATTGATGATATCAAATATTGGTGCCGACGGAATAATTTTCAACCCCACGAAGGAAGGCAACGATATGCAGAATATGTAATTCTAAGTTGCATAGCCTCCGATCGTGAGCTTTCCAAAACTATAGTCTTAAAGGGAGGAAATGCACTTCGATTCTTCTATGGCAGTCCGAGAAGCACTCTCGACTTAGACTTTTCAATCGATGCAGAAAGTTTCACCGATAATGAAACTTCCGTGCGTGAGAAACTTGATTCTGCTCTATTTCGCGTTGAAAACCGTTTTGGAATTAAAGCCAAGTGTCAACGCGTAAAACGTAATCCATCAAGAGAAGGGGCTACAAGACCTACTTACGAAATCACTATAGGATATTTATATCCAGATGATAGATATTATCACAATTTCGACGAAAAAAATGTGCCGACCGTCATTCACGTGGAAATCAGTTTATATGACAAGGTCTGCGAATCTATTTCTATTTCCCTTTCAAGTGATTCTCGTGGTCATTTAAGAGTATGCAATCTTGAGGATATTATAGGAGAAAAATTAAGGGCTCTCTTGCAACAACCTCTACGGAATCGGAATCGAGGACAAGATGTTTATGATATTGCTCAAATGTTCACTAAAAATAGATCATGTCTTGATTATGCAAAAATAGCCAAATATCTTCAAGAAAAAGCTGAAATTCGGGACGTTCATGCAAAATCATCGGCATTCAATACCGTTGTACAAAGTATGGCGGAATATGAATATGACTCGCGCATCCGGGAGCAAACCGGTAAAGATTTTATTCCATTTAATGAAGCATGGGCACTTGTAATCGATTTAGTCAAAAAATTAAATCTGCCTGACTAATATAATAAATTATGCTCATCTCATTCATATCAATATTTCTAATATAAAAATAAATATTCTCATGCAATATTCTTGCAAGCCGTGTCGATTTCGACTTGGCGGCGATAGCGGGTCAATTCGGTCTCTTGGCGCTGGGCGTCCCAGGCGCAGATTTCGGCCATCCAGGCGGCCACTTGTTGCGCGGTTTCCAGCGGATTGTCGAGATAATAATGCCAACTGGTCCGCCGGATCATCACGTCGTCGAGATGCACGGCCCATTCATTCAGGCAATAATGCTCGACTACTTCCCTGAACACCGGCGGGGGTAGAACGCCGCTTTCGATGCGGGCGTCATGCTGGGCCTCGCTCTCACCCCCTGCCCCTCTCCCAAAGGGAGAGGGGAGGATTTCTAAATTTTCACAAAGCGGCTCCTCCGCCGTGCGGCAGGGCGGCGTTTTTTTGCCCAAATGTTGGACAACGCGATCGACCACTTGCTCGCCGATCAGCCGGTAGGTGGTCAGTTTTCCGCCGGCCACGTCGATCCAACCCGGCTTGGGCATGCGGATTTGATGTGCCCGGGAAATGTCCGACGGCCCGCCTTTCCCGGTGGCGATAAGCGGGCGCAGGCCGGCCCAAGTGCTAAGAATGTCCGACGGAATGATTTTGGCATCCGGAAAATAGTGATTTATCACCTCGAGCACGTATCGAACGTCGTCGGTCTCGGTGTGCACGTCGTCCAGCGGGCCGTCGTAGTCGGTGTCGGTGCTGCCCAGTATGCACCGCTCGCCCCAGGGGATGACAAACAGCGTGCGCTCGCCCTTGGTGACCATCACCGCATCAGGGACGTTCAAACGCCGCCGGTCGATAACCAGATGAACCCCCTTTGTAAGTCGCAATCGCACGCTGCTGTTGGGAAGCGTCGCCGACCATGGGCCGCAGGCATTGACCACCGTGCGTGCGAATATCCGATGCGTTTGATCGGCAAAGGTGTCACGGAGTTGACATTCCCAGCGGTTTTTGCCGGCAAGGGCCGTTTCCAAGCGGAGATAGTTGGCAACTATCGCCCCATGCCCGGCCGCGGAGCGAAGCGTATCGATTACCAGCCGGGCGTCGTTGCTTTGGGAATCGAAGTACCGCACCGCGCCGGTAAGATCGTAGGGATTCAATCCGGGCACGCGGGCGAGCGTCTCGCCGGCGCTCAGCCCGTAGGAAGGCCCCAGATTCCGCCCGCCGCAGAGCAAATCGTAAATTTTCACGCCGATTCGCAATTTCCAAAACGGCCATTGCGTGAGCCGATACGTGGGAAAGATGATCGGCAGCGGCCGGGAGATATGGGGGGCGATGCGGTGCACGATTTTCTTTTCGTGGCTGGACTGGTAAACCAGGCCGATATGCCCTTGCGCCAGGTAGCGCAGTCCGCCGTGCAAGAGCCGCGTGGATCGGCTGCTGGTGCCGAAGGCCAGGTCGTGTTGTTCGACCAGTCCCACGCGCAAACCGCGCATGGCGGCATCGCGAGCAACGCCCGCGCCTACAATCCCACCGCCGGCCACCAGCACGTCGAGTTCGGCGCCGGTCAGTTGTTCGATGATTTTATTGCGATCGTTCATAATGCATATTTTCCGTATTGATGCTCAGAAGATTGTTGTTAATAACCGGCGGTCAACGATCGCCGGAAAGTTTACGAAATTCCACCGGCGGCTGTTAGCCGCCGGCTATTGAATATAACATTTTTTCTAAGATCCAATAAACAATGATACATTATATCGTCCAATTCAAGGACCTGCGCACTGCCTCCTGCCAGCGTAGGCAGAGGAATTCGCGATCGTCAGGCGGCATTTGCGGATGGAATTCGCGATCAAGGGCCCAGCAGCCGGCCACTTCATCCAGATCGTGCCAATAGCCGACGGCCAGCCCGGCCAGATAGGCCGCGCCCAGGACAGTGGTTTCGGCAACCTTGGGTCGTCTGACGCGGACGCCCAAAAGATCGGCCTGGAATTGCATGAGCAAATCGTTTACCGATGCCCCGCCGTCGACTTTCAATTCGGACAATTCCATGCCTGCGTCCTTTTGCATCGCGCGGAGCACGTCGCAGGTCTGATAGGCCATCGACTCGATTGCCGCCCGGGCGATATGCGCGGCGGTTGTGCCGCGATTGATGCCTAGAATAGCGCCCCGGGCGTAGGGATCCCAGTACGGGGCCCCGAGTCCCACGAAGGCGGGCACGAAATACACTCCGCCCGAGTCGGCCACCGAAGCGGCAAGTTCCACCACGTCGGCCGAGTTTTTTATAATACCCAATCCGTCGCGGAGCCACTGGACTACGGCCCCGGCAATAAAGATCGAACCTTCCAGGCAATAAGTCACCTTGCCGCCCAAGGCCCAGCCGATGGTCGAAAGCAGGTTGTTTTCCGAGATGACCGGCTTTTCGCCTGTGTTCATCAGCATGAAGCAACCGGTGCCATAGGTATTTTTCACGCTGCCGGGTTGAAAACAGGCCTGGCCGAACGCCGCCGCTTGCTGGTCGCCGGCCACGCCGGTGATGGGAACGGAAAGGCCAAAGAGCTGGGGCGAAGTCTCGCCGAAAAATTCGCGGGAGGGGCAAACCTCGGGCAGCATTGCGCGGGGAATGTCGAAAACGGCCAGCAATTCGTCGTCCCAATCGAGCGTGTGGATGTTGAATATCAAGGTGCGGGATGCATTGCTGTAATCGGTGACGTGGCGTTTGCCGCCAGTCAAGCGCCAGATGAGCCATGTATCGACTGTGCCGAAAAGGATATCTCCGCTTTCGGCCCGCCGGCGCAGCCCTTCGATATTATCAAGAAGGTATTTGATTTTGCTGCCGGAAAAATAGGCGTCGATCAACAGTCCGGTCTTGGCGCGGATCAGAGGCTCCAGGCCGTCGGCCTTAAGCCGGTCGCAAACACCTGCGCTTATGCGGCTTTGCCAGACAACCGCGTTTGCTGCCGGCAGTCCGGTTGCGCGGTCCCAAAGGATCGTGGTCTCGCGTTGATTGGTCAGGCCGATGGCTGCGATATCGCCGGCCGAGAGCCCGGCCGCGTCGATTGCCCGGCGGGCTACTGCAAGTTGCGAGGCCCAAATGGCCATAGGATCGTGCTCGACTATTCCCGGGGCCGGGAGGATTTGCGGGAATTCCTCTTGCGCCGCCGACACGATGCGGCCGCGGCGGTCGGCGATTATCGCACGACTGGAAGTAGTGCCTTGATCCAATGCGAGGATATATTTGTTTGTGACCATTGACGACCTACAATGTAGCAGGCACACTCCGTGTGCCTGCTACATTATATAGGCGGACGGCACACGGAGTGTGCCTGCTACATTATATCGGATGCCTTATTAATAATTGCTAAAATTCCATGCGTTTAAAAGTGCGAATTCCCATGAACAGAGGCAGGAACGTGGCAATTATACCAAGGACGATGCTTCCCAGCATGCCCACCAACAGCCACAGTCGCAGCCAGTACAGATCAATCACGGTTTGGCTGCCATAAATGCTCCCGGCGGCGATTAAGAAATGGGTGGGCAAGGCCGTCAGCAGGACCACGATCAGAATGTACAGCGTGCTGATGACCAGGCAAAGCGTTCCCCCGAAACCGGCGGCGATCCGCGAGGGCGAGGTCTCGTGAATGTTGGGCAGTCGGGCCCCCATTCCCACGGCAATTCCCGACAACCCGGAACACAATATCAAACACGTCAGTTGGTGGCTAAGTATGACCACCAGGGAGATATCCAGCATTAAGTCGCTGAGCAGAATCAAGATTGAACAAGGCAAAATCGCCGTGCCGACGGCAAAGAGGAACTTGCTCCAGAGAATCGTTTCGCGGCGGACGGGCAAAAGGCCCAATAGCCAAAATCGTTGTCCTTCCAGGCTGAGCATGGGGTAAATAAATCGAGTCGTGAACGTGGACATCAACAAGCCAACCACCGAAAGATTCAAAAAGCTGACCATGTTTACCCATCCGATGTAATACAAGTCGTAGTTGAAGCGGCGGACGTTGAAAAAATACAATGCCAAAAGCCCGAAAAAAATCAAAAATTGGGACCACTGCATGGGATCGCGGCGAAAGAGCCGCAGATCCTTGACCATCAACAGCCGCATGGACAAGGGGAAAAATCGCGTTACGGCCAAGAGCATCCAGTCGACCAATGCCGTTCGCGCCGGGTGGATTTTTGCCGTATTACCGCAGAGCGAACTGTATGCTTTTCGATAGATGCGGACGGCGGTAAACAGGGCCAACTGGCGAAATAACAAGGCATTGGAAAACATCAATGCCAGGAACATCAGACTTTCGGACCAGGAGTCGCGTGCGGCCTCCAACAGGCCGGAGCTCAACCACCAACTGGGCAATAGCCGCCGCTCGGTAAACTGCAATCGCCCCAAAATCTCTTGAACCCAATTGGGTGTAAGCAGGTTGCTTTCGGGGCCCTTCAATAACGACCAGACCAGCCAGTAAGCGGAGATCAAGAGCAGCCCGCCGATGACGAACACAATCATCCGCCGCTTGCCCGGCATGAAATAGATTATCAGCATGCATATCACGGCCCCAATAGCCGCGGGTATGTACACAAACGACAATACAAAAGGAAACATCATCAGGTAATAGTACCAGGGCGCACCGGCCATAAGCCCGTATGCCAAGATCACCGGACTGCCCAAAAGGATGAAACCCCAACTGCTCAGCAGCACCGCGTCCTGGAATTTATGCAGGAAAATTCTTTCCGTGCGTGCGGGAATAGTCAAGAGAAAGGCCGTTTCAGGCGAATGAAACAACGATCCATACAAGATTATGCCCGCGGAAAATATGAGCATTACCATCAGTGCCGCAAAGAACATTCCGAATATTCCGTGGACCATTTCGTCGTGCATTTCAGGATGGGGGATGGCCGTGTGCAAAAACCCAAAACCGTTGAGAAACATGACTAAAAGCCCGCACCATAACAATAAGCTCAGCACCACCACCAAAGAGGCGCGGAAACGCGCCTGGCGGAGAATCTGTTTAAGCCGGGTCCTGCCGATCCGCCAGCGCAGGAGCCAGAAGGCCCGCGCCTCTTTTTCGGCCGAGAGAAATTCCGCTGGCGGCGGGATGGAACAGGTTAATTGGCTCACAGCGCGTCACTCCGCTGGTTCGGGCCGGGAAGCGGCCGTCGGCGCCGGCATTCCGTTTGCGCCGCCGGTAAGTTGCAAAAATAACGATTCCAGGGAAGTATGGGGCGAGGCCAATTCCTTTCGCAATTGGGCGATCGATCCCAGGAATTGCAGGCGGCCGCGATCGAGAACGCCGATGCGGTCGGCGATTTCCTGGGCCATGGCCAAAATGTGCGTGGACATGAAAACAATCATGCCCGAGGCCGATTGCTTGCGCAACAGATCCTTTACCATCCGCATGCTGCGCGGATCCAGTCCGACCATGGGCTCGTCGATAATCACCACCGGGGGCCGGTGCAACAAGGCCGAGGCAAAGATCAGTCGCTGTTTCATGCCGTGCGAATAGGTTTCGATCAGGTCGTCCAGGTAATCGGCCAACTCGAAATTTTGCGTCTCTTGCGCGATGCAGGCCTCGACGTCGCGGCGGTTTAAGCCCCGCATTTGGGCGGTAAATTCCAAAAACTCCCGCCCGGAAAGCTTGTCGTAGAGAAACGGTTCGTCGGGCACGTAACCCAAACACCTAAGCGCCTGTCGCAGATCGCCGTCCAGGTCGTGACCGCACACCCGGATCGTGCCGGAATCGGGCCGGAGCAAACCCGTGAGCAACCTGATCGTGGTGGTCTTTCCCGCGCCGTTGGCGCCCAAAAGCGCAAAGATCTCGCCCGGCTGTACGATCAAACTCAGATCGTCTACCGCCACTTTACCGGAATAAGAACGGGTGATGTGGTCAAATTCGATCATACAAACTCTATTTTGCTCCCTGCTGGCGGCTGCCGGGCCTTGATAACCGCTTTAATAAAAGCCTTCACTCTTCGTATTCAGCCTTTTGTCGGCGGAGTTCCACTAAATGGGCGGTTTCCGCGGCGGACATTCTCACAAAACTCAGTATGGAATCGAAAATCATGGCTTGCTGCTTGATGACAGTGCCGTCATCAAGGACCCATAGTTTACCGCGGTTACCCGATTTCGCTGCAAAGCCTGCGCCCGGATCGCCCCGGTAAACCACCACCCAGGCGTCGTAAATTTCCGAATTCCAGTAAATCGGCTCTTTCTCTTCCACCGTGGCGCGCATCACCTCCATAAGGTTGGCGGTGGGACGGAGGGGATTCAGCGCCGGAACAGCCCAACTTTGACCGATGGCCAGATTGGGCAATTGCGTCTGCGGCGAAAGGGCGTCGTTCAGCAAGGCATGCTGCGGCAAGGACACGTCGCTGGAATAAGAAAAATTGCCGGAGCGGATTTCCACATGCAGTTGCAGCCCGTCGACAATCCCCTGCATCCGCAAAATATTCTTCAAAGGGTCCAACTGTATTCTCGAATCGAAACGCAATAATTTGCCCAAGCTATCGATAGTCAATATGTTTTGCACATCCATTTCAAATTTGCCGGAAGGCTGTTCCATCAATCTAAACAGCGCTCGGCCCCAACCGGAAGTCAATTCGTCTATGGGAAGCTCAGTAAAATGAATGTAACTGCGAATTTCCTTGGCCCCCTGCCCTTGTTCTTCCAAGGTGCTTAAGGCCCAGCCCAATTGCTTATTGTTGACCCACAAGTACCAACCCACGGGCTCCCGTTTTTGTGCCTCCACAATAGCCTGGTAACTGGGCGGTTGCCCCACCCATAAGGCAGGCACGACCTTCTGAGATATCAGCCAGGTCATGGTTGCCAGCCACATCAAGCAAACAATAATGTTAAATAAACGGCTATACATAATAGTTTAGTCCGCTGTGATGGGGCAGCAGTTAAACTGCCGCCCCAACATAATAGAGACCTCTATATTATTCTATTCTCCATACTGCCAATAATCCGGCAAGAACCGCCATTGCATAAAACCGGCATTCCAGGGATGATATAAGCCCAGAGAGATCGGAGGGGGGGCCAAAGCCCCTATTAAAAAACCGATTATTTACCCGATTTTGGAGATAATTGAGGTGCGATATAAAAAAATACTCCTTTCCGCCTGGGCGCTGGCGGCAATACTGGCAATTCCCGGCTGCGGTCGAAATTCTTCCGAAAACCAGCCTGCCGCGTCCATCGGCGGAGAAAGCGGCGGCGTCTCAAAGACCAAAGGCCTCTACTCTGCCAAAACTGACTTCGGCTTGAAACACCCACAAGTTATCATCGATACCTCGCTGGGCAGCGTCACCGTCGAACTGGACAAGGAAAAATCGCCTCTAACCGTCGACAATTTCCTGGCTTACGTCGATGCCGGCTCGTACGACAAAACCATTTTTCATCAGGTCTATAAGAACCAAGGCGTTTTGGCGGGCGGCTATACCGCGAGTTTAATCGAAATTCGTCCCCGAATTCCGGTAAGCAACGAAGCCCATAATGGCTTGAAAAACCTGCGCGGAACCATAGCCATGTATCGCCAGCCCGACATTATAGACAGCGCCACCAGTCAATTCTTTATCAACGTGGTCGACAACCCGCAGCTTGATTGCCGCACTCGCAACCCGGCCGAGCCGGAAGGATATGGATATTGCGTCTTCGGGAAAGTGGTCAAAGGCATGGAAGAAGTGGTCGACCGAATCGCCAACACGCCGGTCGAAAACACCGAGATGTTCGATCAAACGCCAGTCCAGGCCGTGATCGTCAAATCCATCCGCCGCGTAAAATAGCATGCTACAGCGTTTGTTCCCAAAGTGGAAATTCCGCCGGCGCCTAAGTGCGATCTGAGCCAAAATACTGTAAGATAAAATCCAGAATAAAACATTTCTGGTCCTTTCGCTCGGCCCGCAGATGCTCAAGCGCAAGAAATCTTTCCAAAAACACGCTCACCAGGTGCGGTCGGGAACTTCTGCTCCATCCGGGCTGAATCTCTATTTGCCGGCGGGAATAGCGATAATCGTGTTTGCGGTTTTCATCGCTTATATCCCCTCCATAAGCGGCGGTTTCATCTGGGACGACGAACTGCTTATTACGCAAAACCGCCTGATCAAAGTCTCCGACG
>JBEKZY010000192.1:0-9418 GCA_049509395.1 Thermoguttaceae bacterium
CAAGCAACATCCACGCCACAGCATTCCATCGCCGCGGCCCACGAATGATGCGGCAGATCCCACCGCCCAGCACGGCGACGGTGCAAATTACCTGCACGGCCAACGGAATGGCCATATAGAGGAAGCTTGGGTGAAGGATGCGCCAGTACGACAGGTACACCATGATGCCCAGGGTGAGCAGCCAAGCCAGCCATGCCGTTAACGTCAGACGTGCCAGAGTCACCTTCATTGAGTACTCCCCTGATCGGTAATGCCGGACGGCATGGTCGCAACTTGCCGACTTACCGATCGATGCCGGCCGGTCAGCATTAACGCATGGACCATCGTTCCCTCACTGTAGTGGGTCTGTACCGGGTGTCAACAACCCTTCCATTGATGGATCTGCTCGCCAGGCGATCTCCCCCGAACGAGGACCCTTCGGTTTCAAATTGCTCGCGCGAACGTTTGATGGCACCGCAGAAGGCATTCTGAAAAAGGGGTGGTTTTTTAAGAGAGTTAAATAACGTATGGATTAGAGAGATACTGCAATGTAGATCCTGCTGTCGGACTGCTGGGTTGTCCCCTACTGCCGCACGAGCAAAGTATAACGATACACTAGTTTCACTTCTTCGCCCGGTTTAAGGGTTGAGCTCCAGGTGAGTTGGTTGCGTTTGTTGATGTAGCCCGCGCCCTCTTCGAGCAGTGAGATCTTAGGGTCCTTGTCGGCTGAAGCAAGTTCGCCGGAGAAACGTCGGCGGATCACCAAAGCGATCTGCTCGTTTCGGTGGTTGTTGGCCAATATCGTGCCCTCCAGTGTGATTTTACGAAAAGGTTCGCCGGCGATGTAGATCAGGTCGCGGGCATTGTCCACTTCCTGCTCGACGCTCCGCGTCCGTACGCTTAGCGCCTTGGTTATGTGCAACGTAGTCTCTTCGCCCGAATTCACCCAGTAGCTCATCTGCTGGCCGTTGAATTTTCCGTCGGCCACGAACATGGCGGGAGCGGTAGTCATAGGGAAGCCAAACGGATTACGAAAGCGGACGGCGTCCCAAACGGCGTCTTGATATTTATCAGGCTCGTTTTGCCGCTGGGATTCATCAATGTATCGGCCGTTGGCTTGGCGCGTGTCGGGTATAATCCATTCCACAATACGGTCGTAAATGGCTTTACCCGAAGCCGTTTCCACCGCCAACGAATCGCCTTCATCAAGCGTTTGCTGGTTAATGTCTTGATAGTACAGATCGACGCCTTCACCGGTTGGGATGGCGTTGAGATCGAGTCCGCGGTTGGGCTCGACGCTGTTTGAAGCCACGACCTGCTGGGTGATCATCGATCCGCGTCCTTCGGCAATGCGTTGGTTCAATTGCTGGAAAAAGTTGGCCCAGGTGGTGTCGGGCGAAAGTGGTGATATTACGTGTCCGAACTGCACGCTGGGAAAACCCGAGATCAACCGCAACTGGGCATCGGCGAATGGCTCAAGTTCGTTTTTTACGACCGCGCTTTGCCGAATCAGCAATTCTTTCGGATCGGAGATATCCACGCGGTAGCTTGGCGCCCAAGCCATTCCTTTGGCTAGATAGCTGATCGAAAGCATAGCGTTTTTTTGTTTTAATTCACCAACGGTAAAGAGCAATACCGCCTTGCGCTGCCGGACGGCGGCAGACTTACCCTTGGCTTCGAGATAGGCTATTTTCGATGAATCGATGTAAGACTGACCGTCCTTGGTCTTGAGCAAGAGGAAGCGTGCGCTGGACGCAGATCCGACTGGATTTCCTCCACTATAACGATCCCATGCCCCATAGCCGTAGTAATAATTCGGCTGCTCGTAGCGGCGGTTCCAGGCAGCCGATCCGTGCGGCGGGTCGATGGCCAGCACGGTCCCTTCGGCGGGACCAATGCCTTGTTCGGCAAAATGGATTACAACGTCGCGCCCCGCCAGGTCTTCCTGAATATTGCCGGGCATGGCTTTGTCCAGTGGCACTTCCACGGTACGTTGCGTTACTCTGGTGGATACCGAGGCGTCGCTCTCCACCCAAAATGTTCCGTGAATGGGCTCGGGCACGTCTTCCACGCGATATGTGCCAGCCCTTTCGATTTTGGCGGTCCGTTGGACAACGGCTAGTCCATTTTTGAAGAGTCCCAGCGAGGTAATTCGAGTTGTAAGCGGCTTTTCTTCGTCGGCAAAGACGACAGCAGCCCAACCTATAATCAGCAAAACGGCGGCAAGCTTTTTCATGAATGTTTCTCCTTTAAAAACAACTTTACTGGACCTTATTTGATCATTTTAGCAAGTTCTCATACATATCTTCGTAACAACTCTGTAACGAGAAGACTGCCGCGCATGTGTTCTTGCGCATTTTCAGGTGTGACTGGCCAAAAACTGCTGTCATTTCCACGGTAGGGGTATAGAATTTGGCTTCGAGCTGTCAATAATGGCTTCGATACAAAGTAACCCCGCTATGGTTCTAGGTACGGTAGGCACCTGGTTAAAACGGATGGCCGTGTGAGCCCAGATCGGTTACAAGCTCACAGTAACTGTGAAATTTAGGATAATAGAACTTGCAAAACAACTATATGTGGATCACATTAAACGACGTGGCTTAAACAGTTCTTCGTTTTTCGCCCTAGTACGCGGCCATAGCTAAAATTGTGGGATAATAAAATGTTTAGCCGCGACCCGTAGGGGAGCGGGCTTTAGGCTATATTCACAAATTTAGAAGTGGCCGTGTACTAGCGTCCCACTTCCAATTTACCGTATCACTTTTTTCAAGGAGATTGCCCATGTTTCGCTCACTCGGCTTTTTGGCAATTGCGTTCGCTCTGGCGTATCTGCCGCCATCCCATTCGTATGGGCAGATGGCCGGAAATCGCGCGGTTATGGGAGTGGGAGGCATGGAAGCTACCCAAGCGGCGAATCTACCGCTCTTGGAGCCGAAAATCGCCGAAGGCTACATAACTATCGAGGGGCTGGCGGAACTTCGCGTGCAGCCGACGGAGATCCGCATCGTGATGGCGGCGACCGCCGAAGGCGAGACAGCACAAAAATGCCGGCAGGCCATAGATGCGACAATCGCCAATCTCAAGGCGGCGTGGTTGAAAATGGAAATTCCTTCCGAGAATATCGTAGTCGATTTTATAGCTGTCCTGCCGCGTTACGCCTGGAGCGTGGAAAAACACGACACCGTCGATGTGGGCGTCGAGAAGAAAATCGGCTACCGCATGCAAACCAACATCCATTTGGCCGTACGAAACGAGTCCCAGACGCAGGCGGCTTTGAATCGCGCCTTCGAGCAGGGCGTCACGGACATCATCGCTTTCGATTACTGGAGCAAAGATCTGGACGGCCTCAAAGCGAAAGCCCGTCAACAAGCACTCGATGCGGCGCGTGGCAAATCTGACGTTCTACTTGGTGCGCTGTTTGCCGAGCGTCCACCGATTATCAACGTGCAGGAGAAGACGACGGTCCGCTATCCCGAATCGCTATATCAATCGATCTCTGGGAACGAGGAGGATACGGTGCGGGAGGGATGGCGAAACAACATTCCGTTCATCCGAGCATATCGCCCGCGTCAAACGTACTATCGCGGCCTCTACAGCGACGGCGATATCCAACCCCGTGAATTGCCCATGCAGCCGGAAATTTCCGTGATTTCCATAGTCCGCCTGTATTTCAAGTCTCCCGCCAGTGGCCATGTGAAGAAAGAGGAAAAGGCTTCCAAAGAGAGCAAGTAAACGGTTTATGTTGCGGAAAGTCGGGCACCATGTCCACTCTTACCGGTGATGTATCGGAACCGTGCGAAAATCTGCCACATGCCTACGACAAGCGCAGCCATGACACCCGACTCGGTTGGACAATATAATTTCACAAATAAAAGAGTACAGGCTTTGTAGGCTGATTCTAATAAAGCTTCAGGCTTAAACGCCTGACATTTCCTACTATACGGAAGCGACCAAAACAGTAGGACAAATGTCTTAACTTCCCACTGGGAGTATTGTTCTATAGTGTATTGAGCTTTTAAAGTTCTAAAAAATGTGAGGCACAAATCGGCTCAAGTTGCCAGTGATCAGGTGTTCGTCTTCCCGGATGCCGATGCCACATGCCCAACCATTAACGATCCAACTACCGATGGCGGCAAAGAATTGGTTGTCGAAGCGTGGCAAAGGGTATGTTTCTTGATATACGCAGGGGCCATCATAAGGTCCATCTGTATTCAGAAACAATTTGCCATTTTCAAAAATTTGGATATTCGCTCCTTCTCGGCTGAAGATTGGTTTTTGTACAAAATCACCTCCAGGCAGAGGATCGAAACTTGCTTTGAGCAAATACGGACTATCGGGAAACAGCTCCCACAGAATCGGTAATACGGCCTTATTGCTCAAAATGGCCTTCCATGGGGGCTCGAACCATCGACAGGAGTTTTCCACCAAGTTTATGCCGAAATCTTCCCGATGCATCCATTCCCAAGGATATAATTTGAAGCATTGCTCCATAGTGTGTTCTTTCAGATCCGTGAACACACGTCGTTTAGAATCCCAGCCGATGTCTTTCATGGTTATATAAGCAGTATCCATGCCCGCCTGCATGGCAGTGTCGCGGAGGTAATTAACCGTCATGTAGTCTTCAATGGAATTAGCTACAGAAGCGAAATACATTCGTCCTGGACTATCCGATCTGACGGATTGCCATGCTTCGATAAGCCGCTCGTGGATAGAGTTGAATTGAGTAGAGCTAGGAAAGACATCTTTCAACCAATACCATTGGATTACGGCCGCCTCCAACAGCGAGGTGGGCGTATCGGCATTGTATTCCAGCAGTTTCGGCGGCGATGGTGTGCAATAGGAGAAGTCGAACCGGCCGTAGATTGTATGTTCATCGTTTTCCCAGGAATTACGAATGTATTGTCTGTATTCCTCGGGGATCTGGAACAAGTTGAAGTAGTCCTTATCAATTACATACTGTACGGCTTTCAAGCACATGTCGTTGAGTGCATAGGTAGCCGCTTCCAACTCATCTATTTCTGGCGGTTGGAATTCATAGTATACACTTTCGTCCCAATAAGGAATGTCGTCGACAGTATGATAATACATGCCCTGAGATTCGACTGTTTGCTGCCAATTTTCCCTGGGAGTAGATCGACATCTTTTCATTATGAACCGACTCCATGTGCCAAGGAACCAAACCCTCCCCGGGCAGAAGATGAGACGGCGCCCGTCCTGCCGCCTGATACACTGGATACGCCTCCCGAATGAACGAAGGGGAAAAAATGATACCCGCCACCATGGTAAGAAGAACCTGCGCCGGAGGAGGCTGGTGCATTTCCATCTTTTCTTTTATCTTTATCTGGCGGCTCTTGGCAGCCATGCAGTATGAGCGACGAAGAAAGAAGAACCAGACTGATTTGTTTGGTGAGTCGGTTCATGAAACACTCCTGAGGCTGGCTCTCCAAAATTGCACGACTTGGTTTGATGCATCGTCGCCATGTCGTTTATTGAACTACATGGGCTGCCACGTAAGCAATGCCCAATAGCAATGCGGCGATTACCACTGCAACGGCCAAATTCTTTTCACATAGTTCTTTCTGGACATCGATCCGTGGCGTAATCAAATCGAATAACCAGTAGCCTAGCAGTAACAGTACGATGCCTAGCAGTCCGAAAACTCCCGATGCCATCATGCTGGCCCAAAAGTGTTCCGGCACTATACCAGTTGACCCTTCCAAAGCGAATAATGCAAACATACTTTGACCTTTCCTAAAAGTTATTAGTGAATCGAATAACCAAGCATAAGAATCTTGTCGACAATCAGCTCCAACTCCAAAAGAGGCCTGATTAAGAAATAATCTTACTTTATCTGACATTTCCCAACGAAAGCGAGTCTAGAAACGATCCATGTTTACACGGCCTTCCATTTTACCAAGGAGCCCTCCCGTGCCTAGCGTACGAGCGGGTTTTCTCTGTTTGGCCGCCATTTTCGTTCGGCTCCAAGCCGCATTCCATACACCTGCCGGGAAAATAACGGCAGTTTTTGGCGGCTGGCGGGCGAGGCTTCACCCAGTTGCCAATCTCTTTGCGGTCCGATAAATGGTTCCATTGATGGAGTCGCTCGCCAGGCGATCTCCCCCGAACGAGGACCCTTCGGTTTCAAATTGCTCGCCCGAACGTTTGATGGCACCACAGAAGCGGTGTCAGAAACAGGGTCGTTTTTCGATGCGTCTTACAATACGTATGAGTTGCCCGTACGCCCTTTCGTTCGGCAATTTCCGCGGCTTGTGCCTCAGCGACCGACAACCTAAAATAAGACTCGCTCTCGCTGGTTTTGGGATGTCTAACTGAGGAGAATTACCATGCTGAGGGATTCGAAGCTGCGATGTGACCGGCTCTCTCCGGCGTCACGCTTTGTGACGATTGGGAGCGCGCTGTTGTGCGGTCTATTGGCTGCCGGTCTGCGTGGGCCAGGCAGCCAACCGCAGGTTTGGGCCGCCGATGCGGTCAAGTCTGCGCCAACGGAGGAAAAAGCTGTGGACGGTGATCTGATTGTCGAAGGCGTGGGCTGGAAGAACGTCAAGGTTGGAGCGAACAGAGAAGACGTGATCAAGACGCTAGGTGAACCGGATAATGATCGCTCATCCGATTTCCTGAAATGGTCGGGCAAACACCTCGACTGCTGTTTCCGTCAAGGCACGGATATCGTGGGCGAAATCCACTTTAATCCAGGATTCCAAGGCGCCCTGGCCAACGGCATGCGAGTCGGCTCTCCGGAGACTACGATACTCCCGTTCTACGGCCAACCCGACAATGTTGAGCGACCGAGCAGTGCAAAGAGATACACGTATGCGAAGAAAGGCATTCTGCTCTGGAGTGATCAAGGCGAAATCACCCAGATCGTGGTCTTCAAGTCAAAGGGCGCGGCCGCGCAGTCGGCAGTCCCGGCGGACGCCAACACGAAGCCCGCCGACGCGAACTGGCAGATTATCGAGCACATCGGCAAGGGCTTCGTGGCCGCCGAGTGGCCAATGCCCCAGAAAATGCCCGACCTGAAGACGGGCTTGTCGGAGGCAGAGCGGCTGGAGAACTTCGAGATCCTCTGGGAGGCGTTCGACAAGTATTATTCCTTCTTCAATTTGAAGAACATCGACTGGCAAGCGGTAAAACGGCGTTACGAACCCCGAGTCAGGGCTGTTGCTGGCAGTGACTACTATCGCGTACTCTATGAGTTTATACACGAGTTGAAGGACTACCACGTCTACACGCCGAACTACTGGCTGAAGCATCCCGAGTTTTGTCCGAACGTGGGCATTCGCCTGATTGAGGGAAAGGCGGTCGTGACCGACGTCACCGAGGGATCGGAGGCATACGCTAAGGGACTCCGCCTCGGGGCCGTCATTTTCGCTGGTCGACGGGCTCAGCGTGGCCGAGAAGGTCGAGCAGCTTCGCCCGGTGCTAAAGGTATGCTCGTCGGAACGCACCTTCCAGGAAATGGCGTACTGGCACCTCCTCGATGGAGAAGAAGGCACCAAGGTACAAGTGACGTTCTTTCCAACGGGCGGCAAGGCTGCGGTGGCGGCCGAGCTTCAGCGAGCCGCCACGATGCCGCGGGGAGAGCCTTGGCAATATCGCGCAATGCCGTTTCCCGTGGAGAAGCAGAAGTTTATCTGGAGCGGAATACACCCTTCTGGATATGGCTACATACGTGTCGTCTCCTTCGAAGGCCGCGAGGATCTCGCCGACCAGTTCGACCGCGCATTGGAGAAACTGAAGGACACGCCCGGTCTTATCATTGACGTTCGAGACAACGACGGCGGCTCCGGGATGCCGCAAATCCGAATGGTTGGCAGACTAATCACTGCTGAGATCAAGTCTGAAATCGGTTTCCGTAAGAGCGGCCCTGGGCATCAAGCCTTTCGCAGCAACGAGTCGTCCATTTCGCCCGCCGGCGATTGGCAATATACCAAGCCGCTGGCACTGCTTACGAACGTGATCACCGGAAGCGCTTCCGATTTGTTTACGTGCCGCATGCGGGCCATAGGCCGCGTCCTCACGGTCGGAACAACAACGCAAGGTGATTTGACAGGCACCAGCGTGTATACCGTGCTGCCTTGCGGGCTGGTCGTTCGCATTCCAGATGGATATGTCGCGGACATAGAGGGGCGCGTTATCGAGGTCAACGGAAATGTCCCCCGAATCCATGCGGATCTGACCATAGAGGATGTCGTCAACGGAACCGATTCCGTGTTGACCCGGGCGGTTCAGTCGCTGCGCGAGGCAACACCGTAAACGGCTCTTGTCTGGTATGACCAGATGCCAATCGATTGAAATGGGCGACTTTGGCAGAACTATGCGTTCGCTGGCAGTAAGAACCGTCTTATAAATCGTTCGAATTCCGCAATATGACCATCGTTGTCTCATTCGGAATTCTCTTCAGGCAGATAAAGTCCGAAAATGCCATGTTGTTAATCAAAACTCCATCTACTCGTCGCAGTGGAGGTAAATGGATAACACGTTTTCATTGTAATCGAGATCACAACGCCCAGGCATTTTACAGGATCAGACAAGTTGGTTAACAACGGTGGCGGATTCTGGTCTCTTTTGTCAGAAATCGACCGAAAGGGAGTTGAAAACAGCATTTTATTTCTTCGCAATCACTTGTGGCAATCAGCATGAAAAGAGTTGTTTCGAAGAGGGATCCTTCCGGAGAGGTACGGCGCTCGGCTTCGGTGAAGTGGGTGTTGCCGCCGTCGATGATCACGTCGACTGCATCATTAGGTGGCATTATACCCCATCATTATGGTCATTGGTCTGTAATCTGGGGAGACCTTGTGAATCGTGTCGCGTACCGTTTCCCATGATCCCCTCGCGCTACCCGCTAATGGTGGCAAACGCACCATTGTCGTGATACAATGCGGTTTTGCATGGTGTTACGGTTGTGACAGTGGCTTTAGACCGACCACCAGCCGGTGCTGAACGACCAGTCTATTTTTCCGATTTTGGGCGGGCTTCCAGCAGAAAAACGTGACCAAATGACCGGAATCATGAAAATAGTTATGGGGGTGAGCCGATGACCACCATCTCGCCGACATCAAGCATACCTCGCCTTTCCCACCGAATCCGCTCGGTGTCTGTTATCGGGGGGTTCTTGGACGGACTGCGATTGGAGCTTGCCGACGGACTAAACTGCTTCATCGGTGGGCGTGGAACGGGCAAGACAACCGTTCTGGAGTTCGTTCGGTTTGCGTTTGACGCCCTCCCCAGCCGTGACGAAGACTCGGATGAACTCCGTAGGATCGAGTCGCTCGTTGAGCAGAATCTCGCCGGTGGGCGCGTGCAGGTCGAATTCCAAACCAAGAACGGACTCACATACATCGTCAGTCGATCATGGAACGAGGAGCCAGTTGTATTGACCGCCGAAGGTCAGCCGACGCAACTCACGCTCAAGTCAGGC
>JBEKZY010000193.1:0-9390 GCA_049509395.1 Thermoguttaceae bacterium
AATCGGCTGCCAGGAAAAAACAGGTCTCGTCTTGAAGCATCGGGTATACGCCCATAATAAAGTCATGGCCGTTATCATCTTGACCGGACAAATGCCAGTGAATCACTTTATCGATGACGGGAAGGAAACGGCGATGTTGGCAGTCGGCGCATTTTATTTTAGGTTTCTCGCACAAACCGCGAGTCCATTGATTGGCGCAAGCCGGTTGATAGCCGCATTTGCCGGTTTTGCGACTCTCGAAGCGGCGTGGATAAACATCATCACGTCCACGAAAGAGCGACCGAAACAAGGCGATCTTTGCCTCAACCGAGGAGTACTGATTGACATGATTGTCTTTAGAATTCATGGTCGCCTCTAAGACTCCCAATATGTACATTAGAATAGTCATCAATACCCAATTATCAAGTAGCTCAAAGGGACTTTCCCATCCGCCGTGAGGATCGAGACAGTTCCGATATGTCGGAGATTATTGAAATGTCCCTACAACTTCGTACCATTTGAAAATCGCAGATAGTTTTAATAAGATTGCTGAAAGATAAATGCTGTAACTTATTGTCACTAAAGATGTTGCGGCATAATATGTATCTTTTTGTTGCAGATGTTCATTATTTCTGCTATATTCACTACGTAGTGAAAGAGGCTATTGTGGTGAACGATGAGCGACAATTGATCCGAGATGCCGAAGACGCGGTGCGCCGCATCTTTGAGGAATTGTGTTTTAAAACCATACAAATACAAAGGAAAACATTGATCGGCGGCAGGAAGCTCGACGCGATTATTCGAGGGACATCGGGAGAGACGCAATTCGAGATTGTAATTGAAGTAAGGAAGCGGATTACTCCGCAAACGGCGATGTCTGTTTGCGAGCAGATGCGGAAAATTCCCGACGATATAATTCCTGTCGTTTTTTCACCCGTCATCTCACCGCGCGTTGCTGAGATTTTGGAACAGAATGAAGTGGGTTATGTCGATCAAGCAGGCAATTGCCGACTGCGGAGTACTCGCCACCGGCTGTTAATCGATCGCCACGGATACAAGTCGCCAGCACGGCCGCCGAAGGGGATTGCGGATCTGTTTTCACCAAAGTCGAGCCGCATCGTTCGCACAATGCTTGCTCAACCAGGCAAAGGGTGGCAGGTCCGAGAACTGGCTACTCATCCTGACATTGAAGTTAGTGTGGGGCTTGCCGCCAAGGTTAAACAAACTCTGATCGAGGAAAGTTATGCAATCGAACACAAACGCCAACTTTATCTTCGCGATTCTGTTGGATTGTTGGAGAACTGGGCCAAATACTGTTCGGAGAAATTTATTGGCCCTGCCGACCAAGTTACCATGTTCTTTCGCGGCAATACGGAAGAGGCCGAGCAGGCAGTGGCCCAATGGTGTCAAGACAACAGCATTAGGTTTGCATTGGCCGGTTTTTCAGCTGCATGGCAATTGGCACCGGCGGTGCGATATAGTGTAGCGGCCGTTTACGTCGATGGTAACGGGTTCGAGCGTGAAATGCTGGGCAAACTTGACTCATTTCGAGGAGGCAAACCTGTCGAGACGGGAGCCAATTTGCTATTATGGCGCCCCTACGACTCGTCTGTGTTCGTCGACAGCCGCAAAGACAGCAAGACCAATTTACCAGTTACATCGGCTATCCAAACATATTTGGACTTGAGACGATTGGGCGGACGTGGTGAAGAGGCGGCCATGGCCGTGTATGAAAAACTTCTCGCCATACCAATGAAAGAAGCTGCTCAGCAGATTGAGGAAATGTGTCATGCCAAACTTTGATCCGACAAGTGCAAGCCGAGCAGTGCTTATCGAAGTGATGAACGTGTTGGGGGTGTTTCGCGATAAGATCGTACTGATTGGTGGCTGGGTACCTGACTTACTCTATCCCAACAGTGGGCATATCGGCTCGCTGGACGTGGACTTGGCGGTTTCGCAGATTGCGATTGGATCTAATGCCTACGAAACGATTCTGAAAAGGATGCCTATGATATTCATTTTACGTTGCTCCACTACCGGCCCAATATTGAATACTTGGCGGAACGTGTTCGGATGTTGCTTTCCAACGGTCTTGCCCGAGAAGGTTATGAGATTCTCAAAGCAAAGTTTGCCACATTGAACTCCATCGGTCCGTCGTGGGCGGCCAGGGTTGCGCAAGAGCAAGGTGAAGATTTTGAGCAATCGCAACGTTCAGCATTTGAATATGCCCGAGCTCTTTTTAAAGCTGTGGAGAAAGACGGTTGAAGTGCAGGATAAAGAGTGAGTGTACTAGGTACAAAACTAGGGAAATAATAGTGTACAGATGTTACATTGCGTAGCACAAATATATCACACTTTGCAGTCCAACGGCTGACACAGCGAAACAATGGGATTGCAACGCAACATGAAGTGATATAGATACTTGCAACGATCTTTTCCAATGGGCTGCAAAACGCTGCAAAGCCTTTTTTCAAGTTGAGGGCCTAGTGGCAGCAATGCCGTGCAGGTTCAAGTCCTGTTTCCCGCACTTCTTACAGCATAAGGACTTACGTCAATTAGGCGTGAGTCCTTTTTTATTTTACATTTCGTGCTTGTGTAACATCGGCATAGCGGAATTGCGATCGGCATGGCGTTGGTGCATGAAAAAGAGTTTTGATAACCAAATACTAACATTGCGGTCACACTTTCCTAACAAATGCGGTTTAGGATTCTATAGATAGTAAGTGATATATGGCGACCGTTTGTTGAAGGCGACCAATTCTATTTTTGTGAACGTTTTGGGGTAGCAGTTGTATTGCTGCCCCGGGGCGACAGTGCAACTGTCGCCCCAACTGAACTCACACGATTAGCTCTGGCTGCCCAGTAGTGCAAATAGAGGCCGTTTCTTTACCAATCGATCGATAAGGAGAGGAAGATGCTTCGATTAATGTTTGTTCGCTGCGGGATGATTTGCAGTGTGATATTTAGCATTTCTATAACGGCAAACTTATGGGGAGCCGGCGTCGAGGTCGATCCCGCGGTGAAATCATACGAAAAGGTGTCGGGGATTTCCGGCAATTTAAACAGCGTGGGGTCGGATACGTTAAACAACTTGATGACATATTGGGCCGAGGCATTTCAGAAGGAATACCCCAACGTCAAGGTTCAGACGAAGGGCGAGGGTTCGGCGACCGCTCCGCCCGCACTGACCGCAGGCACGGCGCAATTGGGGCCGATGTCGCGGGAAATGAAGGACACGGAGCTGGAGGCATTTGAAAAGAAACATGGGTTTAAGCCCACGCGGATAAGCGTGGCGCTCGATTGCCTGGCGGTATATGTGAACAAGGATAATCCAATAAAAGGCCTGACGCTTCAAGAGGTCGACGGCATTTTTTCACAAACGCGCAAAAGCGGAAACGCGGAGATCACAAAATGGGGACAAGTCGGCCTTAGTGGAGCATGGCGGGATTTGCCCATCAGTCTTTACGGTCGGAATTCGGTCAGCGGCACCTATGCTTATTTCAAGGAACACGCACTGTTGAAGGGCGATTTTAAAGATACGGTGAAAGAGCAACCGGGCTCGGCCGCCGTGGTCAACGGCGTGGCCAACGACAAGGGGGCCGTCGGTTATTCGGGCATTGGATACAAGACATCCGATGTCCGCGCCATTCCGCTGGCCAAGAATGCCGAATCGCCGATGATTGAAGCGACCTTTGCCATGGCCCTGGAAGGCAGGTATCCCCTGGGTCGATCGTTGTACATTTATGTGGCCAAGAAACCGAACGGGTCTCTTCCGCCGCAAGTGAAGGAATTCTTGAAATTCGTTTTATCCAAAGAGGGACAAGAGATCGTCATCAAGGACGGTTTCGGCTCTTTGCCCATAAAAGTGATCAAAGAGCAACTCAAACTGCTCGAGTAATGATTTTTTACCGTGCCAACAATCGAAAAATCTTTGATCCGCAAGGTAAAACGACACGATAGAATCGCACGCTGGGCGATTACCTTGGCCGGAATCACGATCATTGCCGGCGTGGTTGCCATTTTGCTGTTGATTGTTTCGGTTACATTGCCTTTATTCCGCGGCGCAAGGGCGGAGATCGTGACGGAAACGGCGTTGCCCGCCGGATTGCCGGAAAAGGACGTTTTGTCGCTGGGCGTGGATTTTGTGGAACTCGGCCGGGGCGCAGACAACGATTCTCTTACCGCTTACGTTCTGAGCAAGGAAGGAAATTTCATTTTTTTCGATCTGATTGGAAACAATCGGGATAACAAAGTATTAGGACTCGAGCAAGCGGCTCCTCCGGCCGGATCAAAGTCGCAGGCGATCGGTTTTGTCGAACATTTTGCCGGCTCCATGTACTCGCTGCTGTGGTCCGACGGTTCGATTTCGCTGGTCGAGGTCGAACTAAGTCCTAGTTTCGATGAAACCGGCCGGCGAAGCGTGGAGCATGAACTTCACAGATGGGCCGAATTGCCGGCCAGGGGAAACGATATGCCGCTAATGGCCTTGGCGCGGCGATCGGAAGCAGGCACGACGACCTTTGTCAAACTGTTGCCGGACAATAAGATTTCCCTTACCCAACAAACGGCCGCCGAAAATCTGCTGGGTGAAAAAGACACAAAAACTTATCAACTAATGATCGAGGAAGGCATTCCCGGGCCGATTAGCGCCATGACCATGGATCGAACGGGCAAGACGCTATATGCAGGCACAACAAACGGCTGCTTGGCGCGTTGGGAGTTGACCGGCGACGGACGGATCGATTATGCGGAGGTGGTTCGCGCCTTTCGCGACGACCGCACGATCACATCGTTGGGCATGGTCTTTGGCGATGCTTCGTTGGCGGTGGGCGATTCCAAGGGCGAGGTAACGACCTGGTTTGAAATCCGCAACGGAAATTCCCGGAAACTTCGCCTTATTCACAGGCTTTCCAAACACGACAAGGCCGTAAATGACATCCTGCCGTCAAGCCGCGACAAATCGCTTTTAAGCCTGGGCGGCGAAGGATCGGCAAATTTGGATTATGCAACGAGTGAAAAACATTTGCTTACCGTGGCAGGCCGAGAGCCTGTTTTGAAGATCGGCTATGCGCCGCGTGGAAACGCCTTGATCGGTCTAGATGATCAAAACCGTCTTACGGTTTGGAAAATCGATTGCCCGCATCCGGAGATCAGCTTGGGTACGCTTTTCGGTAAAATCCACTACGAGGGATATGCCGAGCCTGCTTATAAATGGCAGACGACCGGCGATGAGCCGAAATTCAGCCTGGTGCCGATTATTTTTGGCACTCTGAAATCGACGCTTTATGCGATGTGTTTTGCCGTGCCTTTGGCCCTATTTGCCGCGGTTTACGTCAGCCATTTCACCACCCCGGGATTTAAACGCAACATCAAGCCGATAGTAGAAATCATGGCGGCGGCGCCATCCGTGGTGATCGGGTTTTTGATTCTTTTATGGTTGGCGCCATTGATGGGAAAATGGCTCGTGGCGGCCTTTGCCGGCATGGCGACTCTTCCCATTACATTTGTCCTTTTCATGATCCTGTGGCAGCAAATACGAAAATTCGATTGGGCTAAACGACTGGAACATGGATATGAGTTTTTGATTCTAATGCCGGTCATTATGATCGGAACCGTATCGGCCGTTTGGATCGCGCATCCCTTGGAAGTGTGGCTGTTCCATGGCGACTTTAAACAATGGCTGTTTAACGTCACGGAAAAGCCTTACGATCCGCTGAACAGTCTTGTGGTGGCATTTGGATTGGGATTCGCGATCATACCCATCATTTTTTCGCTTGCCGAAGACGCATTATCGAGTATCCCGCATGATCTTACGGCCGCTTCGCTGGTCATGGGGGCAAGCCGTTGGCAGACGCTCTGGCGGATAATTTTACCTTCGGCCAGTCCGGGAATCTTCGCGGCGGTGATGATCGGCTTCGGCCGGGCGGTCGGCGAAACGATGATCGTGTTTATGGCCACCGGCAACACGCCGATTCTGGATTTAAGTCCGTTTAACGGCTTTCGCACTTTATCGGCGAATATCGCCGTGGAAATTACAGAAGCTCCGGTGGGCGGAACGCTATACCGAGTATTATTTTTATGTGCCGTACTGTTGTTTCTCCTGACATTCCTGCTGAACACGCTGGCCGAACTGGTTCGCCAACATCTGCGCAAACGCTACGGCCGTTATTAAACACGGGCCGGCGTGCGGGCAGATTTTGGCGGCAAGGCGAGCCGTTTGTTTGGGCCACGGGCGCAGCCTTGGCGCTGACGCTGCTTTTGACATTCGCCTTGTTGGCCGTTGTTTTGTGGAATGGCTTGGGAGTTTTCTGGCCGCATGCTGTTGCCGAAGTAGAACTGGCCGACGGGAAAAAATTTCTCGGCGAGGAATTACAGACCGAGATCAATGCCGATACCGGCGTGGAAAGCGTGAAGTTCAAGGTGGGCAATATGGAAGACGGCCCGGCGTTCCGCTGGATCGAGGCAAAAACAATTCGCTTGACTGTCTATCCCAAAGACGCGTTCGTTCTCGAACGACTGACAAACATGAATTATTACGGTTTTTTGCGGAAAGTGGTACTGCCCTCGACATTTGCGGAAGGGTCCGGGGGTGAGGGCTCCCTCACCCTAACCCTCTCCGGGCACCAATCGGAGGTTGGTCGGGAGAGGGGACAGAATATTTCTATAAATACATTTGCCGCCGCTATTGCGGCCACACAGGATGCGTTTGCGAGAGAAGTAGCCCCGCTTCAAGCCAAGCAAGCGGCTTTGGCCGGTGAACTAAAAAACCATGTGAAGTATGAAATATTACGAATTAATTACCGGCGCAAGCAACTTCTTTCCGCGGGGCGTGCAAACAACTCCGAAGAAGCAATTCTTCTTGACCGGGATCTTGCGGAACTGCAAGCCAAGGAAGAACGCTTAAAAAAAGAGTCCGACCGGCTTTCCGCCGAGATTGAAAAACGCGAGGCCGACGTGCGTGCGAATGCGGCAATCTTTGCCGACGCCTCCGGCCGCGAAAAATCAATAGCGCTACTGGATATTGTCCGCTTCTACTGTCCCAATCAGATGGGCATAGGCGGCAAGACAGCGCATTATTTTGCCAAAATATGGGAGTTGCTGACAGCCGATCCGCGGGAATCGAACCAGGACGGCGGGCTGTTTCCGGCCATCTTCGGCACGGTGCTGATGGTGTTTCTGATGGCGGCCACGTGCTTTCCCCTGGGAGTGCTGGCGGGCATCTACTTGGGCGAGTACGCGAAAGATGGTTTTTTGGTCCGCCTGGTGCGTGTCGCGGTGAATAATCTCGCCGGCATCCCTTCGATTGTTTACGGAATATTTGGTTTAGGTTTTTTCATTTACTTGGTGGGCGGGAATCTGGATCGGTGGTTTTTTCCCGAACGAATTGACGCGGGCGAGCCGGTGTTTGGCCAGGGTTGCATCATCTGGGCGAGTCTGACGCTTGGTTTATTGACGATTCCGGTGGTGATTGTCTCGACCGAGGAGGCATTGCGGACAATACCCCGGGGGATTCGCGAAGGTTCCTATGCCTTGGGATCGACCAAATTCCAGACGCTGGTGCGGGTGCTTGTGCCGATGGCTTCGCCGGGCATGATGACCGGTTTTATTCTGGCCATGGCCCGCGCGGCAGGCGAAGTGGCGCCGCTCATGATTACAGGGGCGGTGAAAAACGCTCCGGTGCCGTTCGACGGATCGTTTCCATACCTTCATTTGGACCGCCAATTCATGCACCTGGGTTTTCACATTCTGGATATTAGCTGCAAATCGCCGAATGTCGAAGCCACTAAACCGATGGTTTACGTGACAACCCTGCTTTTGCTTTTGATTGTGCTAAGCCTGAGCAGTTTTGCAATTTATCTCCGCAACCGGATGAGGGCGCGGTTCCAGTCGCGGACCATGTAAAATAATTCCATTTGAGAACGATGATAATATGTTAAAGACCATAAACAAGAGACATGTCATGGCACATCCGCCTCGGCCTAGGGCCCAAAATAATGAAGAATTTCCGCCTGCCGCCGGGGATGTTTCCAGCCCTGCAGCAACAAAAAATGCGCCTGTTCCGTTGGCAGGCAATCCGATTGTTCGCGCCGGGCAAGTTTGCCTGTATTACGGCAAGACCGAGGCGCTTAAAAATATCACCATGGATTTTCCCAGGCATGAAGTGACTGCACTTATTGGACCGTCGGGGTGCGGCAAATCGACGCTGCTTCGTTGCCTGAACAGAATGAACGACCTGATCGACGACGTGCGGACAACCGGCCGGATCGAGTTCGACGGGCAAGACATAAACGACAAAGCGGTTGATGTTATCGAGCTTCGCCGCCGGGTGGGGATGGTTTTCCAGAAACCCACGCCGTTTCCGAAATCCATTTATGAAAATGTCGCTTACGGCCTGCGTATTGCAGGCGTTCGTCAAAAAAGCGTATTAGAAGAAGTTGTGGAAAAAAGCCTGCGCCGGGCCGCACTTTGGGACGAAGTGAAGGATCGCCTGCATGAGTCGGCATTGGGATTTTCCGGCGGCCAGCATCAGAGGCTTTGCATTGCCCGGGCAATCGCGGTCAATCCGGAGATCATACTGATGGACGAGCCCTGCTCGGCCTTGGATCCGCGGTCTACAACCCGCATTGAAGATCTTATAAGGGAATTGCGCGGCGAATACACGATTATTATCGTCACGCACAACATGCAACAGGCCGCCAGGGTATCGGATTGGGCGGCTTTTCTGTATGAGGGCGTGCTGGTCGAGTTTGGCACGACTGAGAAGTTGTTTACCAAACCCGATCGGAAAGAAACCGAGGATTACATCACCGGCCGATTCGGATAACCATGTCATTCTGAGCGTAGCGAAGAATCTTATTCGGGTCATCCGGACGCTCAATAGATCCTTCGCTACGCTCAGGATGACAAAGAGTCAGGATGACAAAGCATTAGCATGACAAAGCATTAGGATGACATAATATCAGAACTTACAATTCGTAGACCTCTTACATTATTGTCCGTAAACGTGTTAGAATTAAACATATTAACCCGTAATCTTGAATTAGCGGCATCAAAAATGGTACGCGAAAAAATCCTGGTGGTTGAAGACGAAGAAGAAATCAGAGAGTTGGTGGGCTACAATCTCATCAAGCAGGGGTATCAGGCGATTTTGGCCGGTACGGCGGAGGAGGGACTGAAAAAAATCCGCAGCGAAGTGCCGGATTTGATCGTCCTGGATCTCATGCTGCCGGGTTTGGACGGTTTGGAGGTCTGCCGCAATTTGAAGCGCGACATGGCCACGCAATCCATTCCGATAGTGATGCTCACGGCCAAGGGCGAAGAGACCGACGTTGTGGCGGGATTGGAACTGGGGGCGGACGATTACATCACCAAGCCTTTCAGTCCCCGGGTGTTGCTGGCGCGGATTCGGGC
>JBEKZY010000194.1:0-9357 GCA_049509395.1 Thermoguttaceae bacterium
AACGACGAACAGGGACATCTGCAAGGTGATAAAATGCTTCAGGATCTTGCGCGAACGTTCGATGAGTATGTGCGGGAAACGGATATAGTGTCGCGATACGGCGGCGATGAATTCGTGGTGGTCATGCCGCAAACAGATCGAGCCGGGGCCTGCATACTCAGCGAACGTTTAAGGGCAAAGGTGCAGGAGAAATTATCGTTGACCATCAGCGGCGGCGTAGCTTCGGCCGAAAAAGGCGACACCCAGGAATCATTGCTGACACGGGCCGATGCGGCGTTATACCAGGTCAAAGCTTCCGGCCGAAATAGCGTTTTTTGGCACGATGGCACGAATATTACTCGGGTGCCGGAAGAGGAAGTTCTCAGCGCAGTGTGAATTTGCCGCTGCATCAAAATTACCCGGCCAATTTTAAACAGGAAGACAGGCATTCTTGCCTGTTTTTTTTATTCGCTTTTTCGGGGCGAACAGGAATTATCGCCCTCCTGAATGGGCTGATTACTTATTGCCGGCCCCTCTCTCAGTGGGTTGAAAAGAGCAAAAAGCAGCCCAACCCATTGACGCCGGCGGTCAATAGATTTACAGTTGAACTATAGTGTTCCTCCCAATTATTCACTGCCCGCCACCTCCCTCCTAAAGGCGCGATCCATGCCCTTGTTTGAGATTGAAACCGAGTCGCACATTATCATTACCTGGGCGGCCGACGAACAGGCCGCAACCCAAGTTGTAAAAGAGAGCTATCCCCATGAAGCGTCTATGCGAGTTACCAGGCGTCCCCGCGATACCTGGGTTATATCGAAGGCGGCATTGGGTATCAGCGGTTCGGCCGACCCCTGCCACACGGCCCGCGATTGTCTGGCTAAGGCCGCCGGCGACAAGTTGCACGCCATCCGCCTCTACATGCAAAAGACCGGTTCCGACCTGGATCACTCGCGCAAGGTGATCGAGTCGAACATGGTAATGGGATGGTAGGAGTAGGGAATAGGTAAAACGCTCGGCACTATGTACTATGCCACGGGATAATCTTCGCCGCTGCCCAGGATCGGTTGGTTGTCCGTGTTGCGAGATTCGTTTGCGCTGTTCACCCGGATCGCGGGGCGGTCTTTATACGGACAAACGTGCTCGCAGATGCCGCAGCCGATGCACTTTTCCGCATCGACGTGCGGCTGCTTGATCGTTTTCTTTTCGCCGTTGCGGTCTTGGAATTCCACGTCCAGGCAGTAGATGGCCTTGTCCGGTATCGGGCAATGTTCCTCGCAAACCATGCAATTGCGCCCATAGGCGTAGGGAATGCAACGGGTAACGTCGAACGAGGCCAGTCCAATGCGGGTTGCATGCTTATCTTCTAGCTTGAGCGGCTCTATTGCTTCGGTCGGGCAGACCTGGCCGCATAGGTTGCACATGTAATCGCAGTAGCCGATCTGGGGCACGAGCATCGGGGTCCAAAGACCCTCGAAGCCGGCCTCGGTCAGAGTGGGCTGAAGTCCGCCGGTCGGGCAGACCTTCATGCACAGCCCGCAACCGGTGCAGCGCTCCAGGAATTCGCGCTCCGGCCGTGCGCCCGGGGGACGGATCAGCATTGGATTGAAAGTCCTGCCGCGCGCCTGGGGGCTAATGCGCATGGCTGCCAGGGTTACAAGCCCGCCTATTGTCGCAGCCATCATGCCTCGCCGGCCAAGATCGATTGATTCGACTTTTGGTTCTTTGCGCCAGGGGGAGACGAATTGGAATGACAGGCTATCGCGGCGACAAGATTCATTGCAATCCATGCATCCCATGCATTCCATGGGTTTCCAGAGGCCCGTAATTAAGGGGACAGGCACCGAGCTGCGCTCGGAGCCAGTCCCCACCGCCGCTCCGTGGCACGACATGCCGCAGAAGTCGCACTGGTTGCAGGTTTCCGACTTGACGTTGCGCCGCAACAAGGGCCGCCATGAGAAAATTCCTAAAAATGCGCCCAGCGGACAAATGTATCGGCACCAGAATCGCGGCCGCCAGGCGTTCAGGACCACCATAATTATAAAAAGCAGAAGGATCAAGCCTGCGCCGAAATAGGCCGGGTCGTGGTCCGATCCTTCCAGCCCGAATACGTATTTGTTCGTGAATTGATAAGCCGGTTCGACAACCTTGTCGATCCGCGCCTGTCCGATTCCCGGATCGCTCTGGTAAAGGGCCGTGGAACTGGTTTTTGCGGCCCATTGAGCGGCAGGCACCAGGGCGGTACTCGTGGTCCGCGTGAGCCAGACAATAGGATCCAACACGCAGATCCAGTGCAGGCCGAATACCCCCGCGACCAGCATTCCAACCAGAAAATAATATTTGGCCAGTTGCCATCGCGACCAATTGCCCAGGCCATTGCGGTTTTTTCGGCGGCGGAATAATCGGCTGCTGATGGCATGAATCGTTCCCATGGGGCAAATCCAGCCACAAAAAACTCGGCCTAAGAGGATCGTCACGCCAATTGTAAGCAGGGACCAGAGTGCGATTTTCGGCACGCTATGGGCGGTCAGGGCCGTGACGGCCGTTATCAGCGGGTCGATCAGGAAAAATATTTTTAAAAGCGGAGCCGGGACCTGCAATGCGGGCGGCGAATCGGTCTTGCCGTCCGGAGAAGCGACCGGAGAGGCGGCCTGAAACCGCGTCAGGAGTATCAAGGTGAAAAAAACCGCAAGCAATAGGACTTGCACTATGCGGCGGACGCGCGCGGCGGTAAGCCATCGGACCGCTTGACTCATGAAACGGCGATCTCCTTGGCAATCGACTTGTAGTCGATTTTACCCAGCCCTACTTCCGCGCCTTTTTTGACCGTGAGGATATCGGTGGGCTTTCTGCCCATTATTTCTGCCCCCCAGGCATCCAGTGCGACGACATCCGTGCCGGCGGCCAAAGCCAGTTTCAATTCCACGTCTGCAAGGTTGCCTCCCACCGGTCCATGGGCCTTAAGAACCCGAACCGCGTCCAGGACGCTGATCCGCGGCTTCATAAACCGGGTGATGTCGCTGAGGCAGGTGGGCAGGTCTTGATGGAAAGTGGGACGCTTCTCGATCACGCCCATGTAGTTTTTCATGCACATGGTCAATTCCGTGTCCTTGTGATGCTTGATGACCGGCACGTTTATGACAAGGTCGCAATCCAGTATGTCCGGAAAAATGGGGATGCTCTTGATCCGATCGCCCTTGATATCCGTGACCTTGAACCGGCTCTTGTCCATAAAAACTACTTCAGCGCCGAGAGATTTTACGGCGTCGGCTATGCCGCTGGAAGCATAAGCCTTGGCTGCTATGTTGCAGGAATTGTCGCCCACCTTGACCGTCTTTGCCCCGGCATCCAGGCACAAGCGTACGAGCGCGGCCACAACGTCGGGATTGGTGTTGGCGGCCGTTTCGGGCTTGCGGTCCCAACCGATATTAGGCTTGATCCAAACCACCGAGCCATTGCCGATGAATCGCTTCAATCCGCCGATGGCTTGAATGGCATTCTCGGTCAGTTTGACGGCGGCCTCTTTGAGTTGCTGTGGATTTAGATCGGTCGGACCGCTCCACTTGGCGATGGCCATCTCGGCCGGCTCGGCTGCAAAGGCGGCGCTCGTCAAAATTCCCTGTGACGCCAGGGCCAATGCTCCGGCTGCCGAATGGGTTAAAAAATCTCTCCGAGAATACTGGCTCATGGAACGGCCTCCTTTGGCCTGCAAGGAATGTGATATCGGGTAGGCTATTGCTGATTTTACACTATTTGATTCAGTTTCGTCAACCAAATCAGGCCCGATATCCCTGCAAATAGCGGGAGACAAACCATGCCTAAATGAAAATGGAAAATTTGCATTTAAAGAAAGGATTTCATGTACAATTATTTGGGATATATGATTTTTTGTTACTCAGCCCACCCGTCTTGACTCCATGCCGCATGCTACCCTACTATAGGGGATTCTATCGCATTGTTATTAATCATATAGATAAGCTTTAATCAGCCATGAACACCGCCAAAGTCGCAATTGTGGGTTTTGGTACCATCGGTTCCGGAGTTGCCCGGCTGCTTTTGGAACATAAGGATCGGATTGCCCATAATGCGGGCATGCCGGTGGAATTGGCCTGCGTGGTCGATACCGACCTTCGCCGGCAGCGGAACGTATCGCTTCCACCGGGTCTGTTGACCGACGATTTCAGCAAAGTGACGAATAATCCGGATATTTCCGTGGCCATCGAATTGGTAGGCGGATTGGAGCCCGCGCGGTCGATAGTCCTGAAATTGCTGGAAAGCGGCAAGGACGTGGTGACGGCCAACAAGGCCCTGTTGGCTGAGCACGGCGGGGAATTGTTCGATCGGGCAAGGCAACTGGGGCGTTCAATCGCCTTCGAGGCCGCAGTGGCCGGGGGCATTCCAATCATCGCCGCCATTAACGAAGGTCTGACTGCCAATCAAATCGAGTCGATTCACGCCATTCTCAACGGCACGAGCAATTTCATCCTTACGCAAATGGATGAACAAAACATGGACTACAATGCCGCCCTGGCCGAGGCCCAACAACGCGGCTATGCCGAGGCCAACCCGGCCATGGACGTCAACGGCAGCGACGCCGCGCAAAAATTGGCCATCCTTTCGCATTTGGCATTCGGAGCGCAAGTAAATTGGCGCAAGATTCCGCGGATCGGGATTGATGTCGTTGAAGTGGCCGACATGCGTTACGCCCGGGAGTTGGGATACAATATCAAACTCTTGGCCGTTGCCGAATTGGTGCCCGAGGGACTGGAATTGCACGTTTCGCCCACCCTGGTCCGCAAGGGCACCCCCTTGGCCGAGGTCCGCGGGGCTTACAATGCGATCCGTGTAATGGGCGACGCGGTGGGCAGGGTATTTTTCCAAGGACTAGGCGCGGGATCCAAGCCCACGGCATCGGCAGTGGTGTCCGATTTGATCGATACGGTTTTGGGCCGCATGGCGATAACATTTCGCACCCTAAACCTGTGGTCGAGCGAACGTGAGGCCCGGGTAATGCCCCGCGATCCTGCCAAGGTTCCCGGCCGGTATTTCCTGCGTTTTAACGTAGACGATCGGCCCGGCGTAATAGCCGAGATTGCCGGAATCCTGGGCAGGCATAAAATATCTATTGCCTCGCTGATCCAACACGAAACCGAGGAGGAAGAATCCACCTGCGTTCCGTTGGTCATCATGACCCATACCGCCCCCGAAGGCGCGATGCAGGAGTCCTTGCAAGCCATCAACGGCCTGTCATGCGTGCATCCGGGCAGCGTGCGAATGAGAGTCAGAGATTGAAATGATGAATGCAGAAAGATGAATGTTGAATTTAAAAATCAAACCGCTTGCGGTTTCGCAATGCTGAACCCTGAACCCTGACCTCTGAACCCTCGCATGAAATACGCCCTGATTATTCCGGATGGATGCGCAGACGAGCCGCAAGAGGCGCTTGGCGGCAAAACGCCCTTGGAAGCGGCGAATATTCCGGCCATGGACGCCGTGGCCGCGGCAGGAGTGGTGGGGCGATCGAACAATACGCCCGCGGAACTTCCAGCCGGATCGGATACGGCCAATCTGAGCCTCTTGGGTTACAATCCATTGGAGCATTTCACCGGCCGGGCGCCTTTGGAAGCCGCCGCGCAAGGCATCGAACTTGGACCGGAGGATTGGGCCATCCGTTGCAATCTGGTTACCATTCAGGATCAAGTCATGCAATCCTTCACGGCGGGCCACATATCCACGCCCGAGGCCGCCGAACTGATAAAAACCGCCCAGGAAAAACTGGGCAACGACCGCTGGCAGTTTCACCCCGGCGTGAGTTATCGGAACTTGCTGTTGTACCGGGGCGCCGGCCGGCCCGCGCCGTTTTCGCCCGATACCCGGACCACGCCCCCCCACGATTTAACGGATAAATCAGTGCTGGACGATTACCCCCGCGGACCGGGCAGCGATGTTTTGACCCATCTGATGTCCGCAAGCGAGGATCTCTTCGCCGATCATCCGGTGAATGTCGCCCGGCGCGCGGGCGGCAAACCGCCGGCTACGAATGTTTGGCTCTGGGGTTTGGGCAGCACGCCTCGATTGACGCCATTTGCCCAATTGTACGGCGTACAAGGGGCGATGATCACCGCCGTCGATCTTTTGCGCGGACTGGCCGCGCTGATGGGCTGGAAACGGATCGAAGTGCCCGGGGCCACCGGCTACACCGATACCGACTACGCCGCCAAGGGCCGCTATGCCGTTGAGGCCTTAAAGAATGCCGACCTGGTTTGCGTGCACGTCGAAGCGACTGATGAAGCATCACACGAAGGCAATGCCGCGGCCAAGGTCAAGGCCCTGGAAGAGATCGACCGGCACATCGTCGGCCCGGTGCATGCGGTTCTGAAGACCTACGGCGAGTATCGCATCCTGGTGAGCCCCGATCATCCCACTCCGCTGCGGACAAAAACCCATAGCCATGGTTACGTGCCTTTTGCCCTGGCCGGCACGGGCGTTAAACCCGACGCCGCGACTGTCTACGACGATCCTATCGCTGAAAAATCTCCCCTGGTTTTCCATGAGGGGTGGAAATTGATGGGGTATTTTTTAGGCAAGGGCTAACGACCTTTCCCTTGCATTAGGGGGATAATAAATTATAATAAAGAAAAGACCCGAGTTGACTATATGACTTCGATTCACTTTAAAACACAAATTGGACAGAGTAAAGTCATTCCTTTGCCGGAAGGGATTACTATTCCTCTTGGCCCGGCTGAAGTGATCGTTATCTCCCAGGCTTCAACCGTCTCGGAACTCGCTGGGGATGATGTTCCCCGCGTTCCCCAGATCGCTCTCGACTTAGCGCGTTTTGCAGAACAGTATAAAGATCAAATTTCACTTCCCAGCGATTATGCCATAAATCACGATCATTATCTCCACGGCGCCCCAAAATGGATTGATTCCAAGTGAAGGAACTTTTTGCTGATACTTTCTATTGGATTGCTCTGCTTAACCCATATGACGGATTTCACACCGCCGTACAAAACTTCTCAATTGATGACCGTCTGGTCACGAGCTTGGCTGTTCAAATAGAGGTAATGGACGCATTTTCAGGATCGGAATATTTACGGAAATTAGGCGGGCATTTTTGGGAAGGTTGTTTGAACAACTCGAATATCAACGTTATTCCCTTAGACACCACATTGCTTGAGCGAACGATGGGTCTATTTAAATGTCGACCCGATAAAACGTGGTCTTTCACAGATTGTATTTCGTTTATAATAATGCAACAGCGGAATATCGCATTGGCACTGACTGCCGATCAACATTTTCGCCAAGCAGGATTTGAGATTGCATTCCCATTGAGCGATTCGTGAACCTAGCGGATAAAAGCAATCTTTTAAATTTATTTGCTTCCTAAATCTTAACGCGGCCTAAAGCCGCAAATAAACTGCGACCAATGGTCGCGACTTTACAAAATCCCCCTAAACTCTAGCCCTAATCCCTACTTCCTAACATGTCGATTATCGTACAAAAATTCGGCGGCACGAGCGTTGCAGACAGCAAGAAGATTTTGGCGGCGGCGCGCAAGGCGATCCGGGTGAAAAACGAAGGAAACCAGGTGGTCATGGTCGTCAGCGCGATGGGCAAGAACACCGACGTGCTGGTGGACCTGGCCAAGGAAATTTCCGACAATCCGCCCGCCCGGGAGATGGACATGCTGCTTTCGACCGGCGAACAAGTCAGCGTGGCTTTGATGGCGATGGCCATCAATTCGCTGGGCCACGAGGCCATAAGTCTGACCGGCGCGCAAATCGGCATCATCACCGACAGCACGCACACCAAGGCCCGCATCCGTTCGATTTCGACCGAGCGGATTCGCAAGGCCCTGGACGAGGGGAAGATCGTCATCGCCGCCGGATTTCAAGGGATGGACGAAGCGTTCAACATAACAACCTTGGGCCGCGGCGGCAGCGACACCACGGCGGTGGCCCTGGCAGCGGTCCTCGGCGCGGCATCTTGCGAAATCTACACCGACGTGGACGGCGTTTATACCACCGATCCCCGGATCGTGCCCGAGGCCCGGCGGGTCAGCCGTATCAGTTACGACGAGATGCTGGAACTGGCCACGGCCGGGGCGGGCGTAATGCACAACCGCTCGATCGAATTCGCCAAGAATTTCTCCGTGCCGGTGCATGTCCGCAGCAGCTTCAGCGACAATCCGGGCACGATGATCGTTCACGATCCGGAATCACGGAACACGGCCGTTTGCGGGGCGGCGGTGATCAAAGACGAGGCCCGGGTGACCGTCCGCGGCGTGCCCGACCGCCCGGGAACCGCGGTAGGCATCTTTTCCAAAATCGCCGCCAAAAACATCTCAATAGACATGATCGTGCAAAACGTGGGAGCGAACGGCCTGGCCGATATGTCTTTTACGGTCGATCGCGATGATTTGCCGGCCACGCTAAAGGCCATTGAAAAATCCGTCAATGAACTAGGCGGCGAAGGTTTCAACTTCGGCGACGACGTGGCCAAAGTCTCGGTGGTGGGCCTGGGGATGGCCACGCAGAAGGGCGTGGCCGGCACGATGTTCCGCTCCATGGCCGAGAAGGGCATAAACATCCAGATGATTACCACCAGCGAGATCAAGATATCGGTCCTGGTCGACCGGCAATACGCCCAAGAGGCCCTGCGGACCGTGCATGAAGCCTTCCAACTCCACAAACCGCCCGCTGATCTGCTGGCGCATAGCGGCGCTGTTGCGGCGCATGGCAAGACAGACGCCGCGGAACTGGTAAGACAATTGGAGCGCGTCGCCCGGCTGGAGCGGATGGAAAAATTGATTATCGACAATATAACCCTGGACCAGACACAGTCGCTGGTCACGTTCGTGGACCTGCCCGACATGCCGGGACTGGCCGCGCAGACCTTCGACGAATTGGCCGAGGCCGGCATCGTGGTCGATATGATCGTGCAGAGCATAGGGCGCGACAATCGAGCGAATATTTCCGTAACCGTGCCGAGAAAGGATTTGGAAAAAGCGTTGGGTGTCGCCCGGGACCTGTCCCGGACATTGGGCTGCACCGAACCTACTTATTCGGCGGAAGTGGCGAAGCTTTCGGTTTTCGGCACCGGCATCCGCAGCCACACCGGCGTGGCCACCCGCATGTTCCAGGCAATGAGCGCTATGGGAATTAATGTCGACATGATCAGCACCAGCGAAGTTCGCATAAACGTGGTTGTGGCAGGCAGCCATGGATCAAAGGCCGTTGAAGCACTGAAAAAAGAATTCGCCGACTCCCTGATCGACGGCAACGCAGAACGGAAAAGCTAGAGTAGTTGAATTTCCGGCGCGGTTTTTGGCTCTAATCAAAACCCCAACCGACCAACGCTTCGCATTGGTGCTTGTCG
>JBEKZY010000195.1:0-9341 GCA_049509395.1 Thermoguttaceae bacterium
CGGTATTTACCCCGCTGCTATTGGTGACGATTGTGGCAAGGCCGCCGAATGTGGTGTCTCCGCTTAGAGTGACGTTGGAAACGTCATTCTGCGTGGCATCAGGCGTACTGGTGGAATTGTTGACAATCGCGCCTAGGCCGCCCACGCCCGCTCCCGTAACGGTGATCGCTTTTCCGCCGAGCGAGAGGCGATGGAGGTCGAGCGTGCCCCCGTTTTGGATTGTCAACGAGCCGGTGCCCAGGCCCGCCGCATTGCCCAGAACGATCGTGCCCGCATGGATAGTTGTCGCGCCCGTGTAGTCGTTGGATACACTCATTGTCAGCGTGCCGGTGCCGTCCTTGTAAAGGGTGGTGCTGCCGCTGATTCTATCGCTTCCTTGGGTGTTGGCGGTGAATGTATAATCACTGTCGGAATTGACCGTAACTGACCCGGGAATGAAGCCTACGCCGGCCGCGGTCGCGCCGGGAAAAGTGTTTTGGAGCTTGATGAAGCTCGCGCCCCCGGCATTAGTCGTAAAGGTCACGGTGTCGAGGTCGTAATACTTGTCCGAGCCGGATGAACTGGTCCAGTTGGCGGTTGTATTCCAATCCCATATCCCCGGCGCACTGGAGGTGTTCGTCCCGCCGCTCCACGTAAGGTCATGCGCTGACGCGGGAGAGATATTTAGATATATTTGCTTGTTGGTTGTGTCATCCTGGGGGTTGCTCATGGTATTTCGAGTTGTGTTGGAAACACCCCAGGTGGTTGAGCCGGTCTCGGAAGTGTAGTTAATCAAGTTATATCTGCCGGAGGCAAAGCTGGAGCTTAGCGGGGAGATTTTTATCGTGGTAGTGCTGCCGCTGCCAAGGTTAAGAGTGCCTACGGTCATTTGGTCGTTGCCGCTGCTGAGGCTGTTGGATAATTCAAAATAGAGGCTCGGCGTGGCCTGCAGTGTCAGGTTATTGACGGTAAAGGTGTTGGCGGCCCCGTTCCGCATGTCGACCGCCCCGCCGTTGTTAAGCGTCAACGGTCCGGAGGTAAGCGAATAATTGCTATTAACCTTAAACGTATTGACTGTGAGGCTGGCCAAATTGACGATGCTTCCTCCGCTGACGGTGAAGACGTTAATAGGCCCAGTCGAGCCGATGGCGTGTCCCGTCATGTCGAGGGTGCCGCCGCTCATGGAGATATTCGAGTAGCTGCCTGCAATGGAGCTAACTGGGACGCCGCCGGCCTGAATGGTCCCGTTCACAGTGACAGTCGCCGTGTTCCTGATGTTCAGCGTGCCGGTCACTACTCCGTTGCCGCCTCCAAAATAACTTCCCAGTACGATGCCTCCGGAGCCGACTATCAGATGTGCCGTGCCGTTGACATTAACTGCGCCATAATCTCCGTCGCTGGCTGAGGTCATGTTCAAATTTGCAGTCTCGTTGCCGAGAATCATGCTAGTTGTATCGATGGTGCCGGCGTTAAAGGTTAACGTTCCTCTGCCGCCCTGTGAGTGACTAGTGCTGCTAGCGTTCGATGTGCCTAATATGATCGATGTAGCCATGATATCCGCGATGCCGCCCGTCAGATCCATCGTTCCGGTGGCGACATTGGTGCTGCCTGTTCCATTGCCCGTGTTATCGCCGATAGAGATGAGCGTGACACGACTGGTGCCGTCAATGCCGCGCATCTTCAGGGTCGGGCTGGTGCTGCTGTAGATGGGAGCGAAAAGCATGTTGGCAATTTGTCTTCGGCCTGCGATATACGCATTTTGCACGTTTATCGTGTTTGTCTGACCGAGGTATAGGTTGGCCGGCTGACCGGTCGCATGGTTGCCTGCGAACCCGACTATCAAGCCCCCGTCCGCAGACGTACTACTAGTAATCGTGCCCGTATTGTTCAATGTAATCGTGTTATTCTGCGCCAGGTACAATGTGCCGTTGGGCCGATCCACGCTGCTGGTTGCATAAGCGATTAATAACTGGTCAACGTTTGCGTTAAACGAAGTCAAGCCCGACAGATCGAGTATCGAATTGTGCAGGCCTGCGGTTCCATTGGTCTGGCGCACTACAATGTCGCCGCCGGTGTTGCCGCCCGTGGAAGTTGAAATGTCCATTAGACCGCCGCCCGTGAATAAGGACTGTGAAACATCATCTGCGCCGGCGGCGGCTGCGCATGCCCATAACGAAACATTGCCATCAGCAGTACTTGGAGCGGCAACCGCACCCTTAATCTTGAGCAGTACGCTGGGGTCGACCTTGGTGGTTTGAACATTGAGAGTCGGAGCATAGACCAGGGAGTTGATGGTTATATCAGACCTTACCTCGTTGGTGACCGTGGGTGGAGTGGTCAACACTACCGCGCCAGTGTTTCCGAAAGTTACATCATCGCCACTACCGGGCACGGCAGTCGAGGGACTCCAGTTGGCGGTATTATCCCAATACAAGGTGCCGCTTGTATGATTCCACGTTATGGCTGCCGCCGAGGCCGGCCAGACCATCGCCAAAACGATCGCGGCCGGAAGCATAATCCGCACGGCTCGAACGATAAATTTAGAATTGAAAATATACATCTGATGATCGTGGCTGGTTCGTTGGGTCTGACTCATGAGGTAACTCCTGTAAAAAGATATACATCAAAAAATGCGTTTCTAAACTATTCGAAAAAAACATTAAAAACTTGTATGGCAATGAATTTTACGTTTTATGGAAACCCGAAATTAGCCCGCGATTTCCATAAATCCAGCCGGCAAGATCGACTTGAAGCTGACGGCTTGAATTTTTCCACTAAGCGCCAGTAAGCGGGACAAAATTGAACGCCGGCCGTTATGCCGTAGTCCATATAAATAACTGGCGCGGCCGACGGATTATGACCGCGGGCACTTACATATAGTTCCTCAACCTCGCCGCCACTTCCACCGACTAAAAAAACAAGACCGAGCCACAATAATAGCCGTTATCCCTCCGGGAAAAGGTTACCGACTGATATCTGGCCCTAATTTTCTCAGATTAGTTATTTTCTAGTGGAAATGGGGGCTAAAATTTGCATCATGAAAACATAGATCCTTAGTTGTAAAACTGACACGTACCCAAATCGTTCGGCACCTAATCAATGATCGTTGCTCAACGAATGCCACAACAACCGCTTTGTTTGAGTGCTGACGGTTGAACGCAACTATAAACTCCACTTATAAAGAATGCCCCAGTCAGACGTTTATTGTACTTCTTATTAAAAAAAACGCAATACTCTATTTAAAAAAACAAATTTACATTTATGTCTCCATGTCTATTTATGTCTTCATCCCCCCCGGTTTCAGGTGGCTCAGCCATCATAGAAACAGAGAAGTATTGTAAAAAAAATGTCTTGCGTCTAACCAATTTTGGTTAATCCCAAAACAAATTTTTAACCGGCTCTAAACGCCTTTTACTAGCGAATATTGCGCGCGGTTTTGCCGGCGAAAAAGGGGCCGATTGCGTTCACGATTACTTATTTTCAGGCTCGGCACAGTAACCGAATCGGCAGTCAATGCGTATGTAAAACCCTTGGTTGCCTTCCGGTACTAATAGGCAGCCAATGATACTTTTGTGGGGTTTTCCAGGGTGTTTTCATCGGCTCGTTATTCCGAGCCGAGAACAATTGCCGTGCCCTAAGGCTGGACTTTATCCATGCCGGCAAGGCGGATATCGGTTTGCCGGTCGGCGAAGGCCGTATTGACGACTTTCAGAATTAACTCATCGGCCGATTTGTTTAAACCGGCTACGGCATAAAGCCGCTGGGTGACGGGGGTAAGTGACCTCGTGGATCAGCCAGTTTGCATAGGGCTAAAATGTTACACAATTGCGATGTGCAATTTAAAGAACTATAATGACTTGCACCACATATATAATCTTGTTCTAAACTGCGGCTATTGGTCGCGGTTATACACATTAAACATTTATCATCGACTTTTATCATCCCAATAATCTTCGTCCCCCTCGCCGGAGCGTGGAAACGCATGACTAAAGGGATCTACCATCGTTTAACGGCATAATATATCGAGAAGGGAAATCTTATGAATGTAATTTCGCGAATATCGCTTGTGGCAATGTCGGCATTAATGCTTATCTATGCTTGCTCCCCGGGGAAAACGGCGGAACAAGATGTAGCAAAAGAGAAATCCGTGCAGGCGGCGGGCGATTACCCCATCAAGCCGGTACCCTTTACCGCCGTGCGCCTAAGCGACGTTTTTTGGGCCCCGCGGATCGAGATCAACCGCACGGTCACGATCCCCTTCGCCTTCGAGCAGTGCGAGAAATCCGGACGCATGGACAACTTCGATCGCGCGGCCGCCGCATTGCGGGGTGAGGAATTAACGAATAAAAAACCGCCCGGATTTCCCTTCGACGATACCGACCCTTACAAGGTGCTGGAAGGCGCTTCTTATGCCTTGGCCGTTAAATCCGACCCCAAGATGAAGGCCTACCTGGACGAGTTGATCGCCAAGATCGCCGCCGCTCAAGAGCCGGACGGATATCTTTACACTACCCGCACGATCGATCCACAGCACCCGCATGCCTGGTCTGGCCCCAAGCGCTGGCTGAAGGATCCGGACCAGAGCCACGAACTTTACAACGCGGGCCACCTGTTCGAGGCGGCGGCCGCGCATTACCAGGCCACGGGCCAACGGAACCTCTTGGACATTGCCGTCCGTGAGGCCGATCTGCTTTGCAATACCTTCGGCCCGGACAAACTGCATATTTGGCCCGGCCACGAGATCGTGGAAATGGGGTTGGTAAAGCTTTATCGCGCCACCGGCCAGCGGCGATACCTCGATCTGGCCAAATTCTTCCTTGACGTCCGCGGTCCCGGCGGCGACGACTATCACCAGTCACGCATCAAGCCGGTCGATCAGACCCAGGCCCTGGGTCACGCCGTGCGGGCAGCCTATCTATATAGCGGAATGGCCGACATCGCGGCCATGACCGGCGACGAGCGATACCTGCACGCCATCGACGCCATCTGGGAAAACGTGGTGGGCAAAAAGCTCTACATTACCGGCGGCATCGGGGCCTTGGGCGCAGGCGAGGCCTTCGGCGCCGACTACCAGTTGCCCAACCTCAGCGCTTACTGCGAAACCTGCGCGGCCGTGGCCAACGACTACTGGAATCTCCGGCTCTTCCTCCTGCACGGCGACGCCAAGTACATAGACGTCATGGAGCGCACCCTGTATAACGGCCTGATCTCAGGCGTTTCGCTGGACGGTAAACTGTTTTTCTATCCCAACCCCTTGGAATCGGACGGCCGGCACCAGCGCAGCCCGTGGTTCGGCTGCGCCTGTTGCCCGGGCAACATTACGCGATTCATGGCGTCGGTGCCGGGCTACGTTTACGCCCAACAGGGCGACGTTCTTTACGTCAATCTTTATGCCGGCGGCTCTGCCGACGTAAAAATGGACGACGGGCGCACGGTCAAGATTACCCAGGAGACCCGTTATCCCTGGGACGGGGCGGTAAAGATGATACTCGATCCGGACAAGCCCGGCGAGTTTACCGTAAACGTGCGCATTCCAGGCTGGGCCCGCAACGAAGCGGTGCCCGGCGACCTGTATAAGTTCATGGACAAGGCAAACCAGCCGGTTGCGATAAAAGTTAACGGCGTGAACGTACCCGTCGCACTCGACAAGGGCTATGTGAGTCTGAAGCGCGCATGGAACAGCGGCGACGTGATCGAGCTCAACCTGCCCATGCCCGTGCGCCGGATTTTGGCCAACGACAAGGTGGCCGACGATGTGGGCAAAGTCGCTTTACAGCGCGGCCCGCTGGTTTATTGCATCGAATGGCCGGACGTGAAAGACGGCAAGGTGATCAACCTTCTACTGCCGGACGACACGACCATATCCAGCGAGTTTCGCGCGGACCTGCTCGGCGGGGTGGAAGTTTTAAAAGGCGAAGCCCTGAGCCTGCGATGGACCGAGGACCGCAAAATCGAAAAGGACAAAGTCGAGTTCACTGCCATTCCTTATTATGCCTGGGCCAATCGCGGGCCGGGCCAAATGGCCGTGTGGCTGGCCCGCTTGGAGTCGGCCGCCCAGCCCTTGCCCTATCCAACCATCGCATCCACAAGCAAGGCCACGGCGTCGGGCCGCAATACGGACGTAATGGCGCTCAACGATCAGCACGAACCGAAATCCTCCGGCGACCATTCCAATCGCTACTTGCATTGGTGGCCGAGCAAAGGAACCAAGCAGTGGGTGCAATACGACTTTGCCAAACCCGCCCGGGTCTCGGCCGTTGAGGTCTATTGGTTCGACGACACCGGAACGGGCGAATGTCGCCTGCCAAAATCATGGCAATTGTTCTACCGCGAACAAGGCCAGTGGAAGCCGGTCGTCAATCCCAGCGGGTACGGTTGCCTGCCCGACTGCTACAACCGCACGACATTAGACCCGGTGGAAACCGACGCCCTGCGCCTGGAAGTCCAGCTTCCAGAAGGTTTTTCCTCGGGAATCCACCAATGGCGAGTAGATTAAATCAGATGTATGCGAAGAACCGGAAACAAATCTTACACTGTGGACCTACGGTTATTGCCGTTTTTGTCTGCGGTTGGTTGGCGATCCATGTCTTAAGCGCGTACGCCATAGCCCGGGACGCGCCCGCGGCGGGCGATGGCAAATCCGATGATGCCAAGCCAAAGCAGTTCGAGCAGGCCGGGCCGGAAGATAAAATCGTCGCCATCGATCCGCCGGAGCAAGACTTTTTTTCAAAACTGCTGGATTACGAGGGTATTCCCATCAAAGCCCCCAAGGAAGTCGTCGACGAAGCCCTGTTTGCGGCAAAGGCCCGCCTTTCCATGATGCTTGTCAATCTGCCCGAGGTTCGCTCCAAGCTGCGCCGGGCCGGGGCCGAATTGCACATCATCGGACGCGGCCAGGTCACCACCGACCTGCCGGAATGGCGGCGCGACAAAGGCAAACCGCTGGCCGAATACAACGGATTGACCCGCGACGAGCGCACCCGCGGCATGGGCGGCCGACTGGCCTCCTGCGGCGAGGAAAACCTGCTTAAGCTGGAAAACGACCGTTACAAAGGCCGCGACATCTGCGTGCACGAATTCGCCCACAATATTTTTCAATACGGGATCACAAGCGAGACGCGGGATAAATTCAAAGAACAATACCAGCGTTCGCTGGCCAAGGGTCTTTGGGAAAAATCCTACGCCGGGTCGAACGCCGACGAATTCTTTGCCGAACTGACGATGTGGTATTTCGGCACCCACGGCGACCTTAACATGACCGGCGCCAAGCCGGAAAGCGGACCCCAAGGCCTGAAAAAATACGACCCCCAAGCCTTCGCTCTTTTTGACGAGTTTTATTCCGGGCGTATGACGCGCCACGAGTCCGGCGGCGACAATCCGCATTCGGCAAATTGATTGACGGCGCAAAAACCACCGGCTCAACGTGCGACGCCGGTTCTAGAAATCCGGGAAGATCAGTGCGTAATTAAATCGGCGGACTCCAAGAACCTTGGCTGCCCGCTACGCGCTTCAATATCCCGAGGAATCAATTGCGGGATATTTTGATGGGTTCACGACAATGTTGTATTTTCTGTCGTTTCTGCAACAAAGGCTTTGAAATAAGATCAAATCAACTGTAGCGATATTGTAATTTTCGGATTTGGTCGAACCATCGCACATCAACATATTAAATGTATAGCGGTGGGCGCTGCCGAAGGGAGACGGTTGAACATCTAATCCACGGACGTCTCGAATAGGCTGAAAATTCCCCCAGGCATAAATATCATAATCATCGGCACCTAAAAAAGGCTGGTCATCGGAAAAATCTCTTGGGTTGTTAGGATCTAATAAAATTCCATATTTGTTTGCATTTAAATACTTTTCACCTGCAATAAAAGTATGCGCGGTTCCATCGATGACATCTTTGATTGTTAACTGGCTGCGCTGATAGGCCATCCCAGTGTTATTTTGTGCGGCCACATCAAAACCATTTCCGGCCTCGGCATCCGTCCAACTGCCTGGACCGGCATGCCATAAGTTCGCCCCAGCGGCGGAATCATGCCCGGCATTGGCTTTATAATCGCCGTGAAATAAAGAATCTTGATTCACGTTAAAACTCGCGCAATTTACCAACGTAAGTGCATCCGGGACTGTAGCAGGTACTAATGCTGGATAAATCATGGGAGACCGGCGACTTGGACAGCTAAAAACATCCATTTGTATGGCGTTAGAGGCTTTTGCGTTGCTCATTCCCGCGGCAGTTTTTGTGCCTTTTGACATATCATGCACGTTTCTGAATTCCATAAACGGAAGTATATTGTAAAAGAACCCGCCCGGTTGCTTGCGTCCGTAACCACGATCGGCATCTCCAACCCATTTATATCCCCAGCCGCCGGTGGGAAAATATTTCTGCTCGTTTACGTGGTTTTGCACTGCCAGGCCGATCTGCCTGAGATGGTTTATACACTCTGCGTTGCGGGCCGCCTCGCGCGCACTTTGGATGGCCGGCAATAGCAACGAGATCAAAATCCCGATAATCGCGATGACTACCAATAATTCCACAAGTGTGAAAGCCGGGTAGCACCGGTTCTTGAACCGGTGGGACGGAGTCCCAAGAGAATTTTGCATGGTATGACGATTCCCATTCGTCCTCTTGCGGCAAGGCCGCCCAGGTTCGAGAACCCGGGTTACCCTCTGCGGAGAATTTGTGAAAAGCTTCATGGAAATATTCGCTCTTTCTTCCTTAATAAATACATGCTTCCCTGAATGTACACACTTCAGTAAACAACATAAATTATAGCCAAACGATCGTCGATCGACGTACATTCGGCGGTAAGGGTTGATTTACATTAACTACTACAGGTTATAACTTGCAACTCAAAATAGCCTAATTTTGGCATCAATCCCACGCCACGGTAATATCCGCACTAAAACAACGCTGAGGTGAACAGTATTTAATGCTTATCCGCAAACTCCCCTCTCCCGACAGTTGCGCAATACCCGGAGAGGGCTAGGCCGAGGGCCGAATTTCCCACAGTTACCGTTTTTTAACTCGTTTCCAACCTTGGAGTCTATAATTTTTGATAGGCTCTTAATAAGTGTCGTCCATAATTATGAACAAGTTCTTTGTCGGCAACTGGTGAAAACAACATCATTTTCGGCAGTTAGCCTCTCTTTAATAAGATCATATCCCAAAGCGGCAAACTAGTCGAGAGAAAATTGCGCAATAATAATTCAATAAAGCGCAAGCATCTCTATATTAAAACCGGGGCCGCGAATTAAAATAAAAATATATGCGTGTGACGGGTAAAGATTCGGACATCCAACAATAATCATTAAACGACGGATAAAAAAATGAGCGGAGTACCTAAAGTTGCCTTATT
>JBEKZY010000196.1:0-9302 GCA_049509395.1 Thermoguttaceae bacterium
TTGCCGCTCCGTGATTCATAACGCCGCCAACCTTACATTCCACAGCAACGGACGAGATGGCGAACCTTGGCTCAGCAATCTCGAGGGCACGCGGCGGATCCTCGATCTTTGCCGCACTGTGGGGATCAGTCAATTACATTACATTTCCACTGCTTATGTGTGCGGGCTGCGCCAGGGTCGAGTGCTGGAGACCGAGTTAGACGTCGGCCAAACGCCCGGAAACGCTTACGAACACAGCAAAATTGAGGCCGAGAAGCTGGTCTTGGCCTGCCCCTGGATCGATCCGCCCACGATCTATCGCCCGGCAATCATCGTGGGCGATTCCCAGACCGGCTATACGGCGACTTTTCACGGTTTTTACGTGATGGTGAAGTTGGCGCACACCCTGGTCAGCCGGATGGTGCGCGGCTCCACGGCCGGGCAGTACATGGTTGAAGGTTTGGGACTGACAGGCAAGGAATGCAAGAATCTCGTACCTGTCGATTGGGTCTCGGCGGTGCTTACGCACATTTTTTCTCAAAAAACCATGCATGGCCGAACCTACCACTTGGTTACACAACGGCCGCCCTCGCTTACGCTGATAGCCAATGTAATACAACATGCCGTGGAAGAGTATTCCACCCTGGCCGACGAAAAAGACCTTTTACTCTGTAACGGGAGATGGTTCCTCGATAATTTCCGCCAACAGATGGAAATTTACCGGGCCTATTGGCGCGACGATCCGCAATTCGACGATACTCATCGGGCGGCAGCCGTGCCTGTGGCTTGTCCGGAGATGGACGCTGCAATGCTCTTAAAGCTGGCGCGTTTCGCAATCCAAAGCAATTTCGGCAGAGAACGTCAGCGAAGGGCCAGACCGGAATTCGACATCCACGATCACCTGCACAAATTGCCCCGCCACCACATGCCATTGGCGCCGAACCTTTGGGGAAATCACTGCCTCGGATTGGACATAAACGGGCCTGCCGGAGGACAGTGGAAGCTTATGTTGCACAACGGCCGGCTGATGGAGATCGAAGACGGACTTGGCCCGCAGTGTTCGGCGGTTTTCCAACTCGACGCACGTACTTTTCGGGCCTTGGGCGACAGCGATCTGGCGGCTGCCGAGGCAGTTCGATCAGGTCGCGTGGTCATCGAAGGGAACGGATTGGAGCCGATGCTCCTAGCCGCGATACTCCAGGCCGCCGCGGTTCGTGGAAGTGCTCGGCTCGTCGAACCGTCATTTTAATACCCCATCGATCTTGGATCCCCCAGAACAGCACGCTTCCGGCCGGCATATCGGATGAAACGCATAGCTATCACAGGCAGTTCGGGCTATTTAGGAAGTAGTCTGATTCGATACTTCGCTGCGCACGAACCCGAGTTGAAGATCTTGGGCTTGGACGTCGTGCCGCCCCGGGACCCCGGCGGTCACGAGTTCCTCCAACTCGATATGCGCCGCCCCGAGCTTGTGGAAGCGCTGAAGATCTTCCAGCCCGACACGGTGGTCCACATGGCCTTTGTCGTGCCGCCAATGCACGATGAGCGGGAGATGCACGCGATTAACTTCGAGGGCAGCCGGAATGTTTTAGAGGCGTCTGCGGCTGCGGGCGCGGAACGCCTTTTGGCCACTTCCAGCGCTACGGCCCTGGGCGCCTGGCCTGACAACCCGGTGCCGCTGGACGACTCCTGGCCGGGCAGGGCAGGACCCCACTTCTCTTACGCGGCCCACAAAGTCGAATTGGAAGCGATGCTCCTCCGGTTCGCCGAAGAACATCCGCAAATTACCGTGAGTTGCGTGCGGCCGTGCATTGTGGGCGGTCCCCGCATGGACAATTATTTGAGGCATCTGCTCTTTGAAATGCCAATTATTGTCTTACTGGATGGAATCGATTCGGCGATTCAATTGGTGCACGAGGACGACGTCTCGGCGGCGATCCACCGGATTCTGGTTCGACAGGGAACGGGAGTCTACAACCTCGCCCCGCCCGATATCCTCTCCCTCACGGAGCTCGGAGAGCTGACCGGTCGGCGGCGGATGAGTGCGCCGTTTTGGCTGGGACGGCTTTTGGCCTGGATGGCGTGGAAGTCGCATTTTCCGCCCCACAAGTATCCGCCGGGTTTCCTCTACTTTCTCCGCTATCCCTGGCTCGTGGCCTCCAACCGCTTGGTTCACGAGTTGGGATTTCAATTTCAGCATTCAAGCCGTGAGACTTTCTTGGAAATGCTTGAACAAGCCGACAATTTACCTGAAAATAATCCGGCCAAGGAGGCCTGTCATGCATCTCGATAATGTCGCTTCGCCCGCATCTGATAATGCCCATGCGGATATTATGGAATTGCTTCGACGGATTCGCGTTCCGGAGACAAAGCGCTATATTTCCGTCCGCCCGGTGGAAGGTGAATTCATGCACCGTTGGGTAAAGGATCATAATCTGAGCCGGACCCTGGAAATCGGACTGGCCCACGGAGCCTCGGCCTGCTCGATCATGTCGGCGCACCATGGCACGCATACGTGTATGGATCCCTTTCAAAATCAATATGGCAACCTGGGCTTGGAGAACCTGGCCTCGTTGGGATATAGCGGGCGGCTGGATTTCCATCCGGACTTTTCCTACATAGTGCTTCCACAACTGCTTGCCGCCAAGCGGAACTTCGATTTCGCCTTTATCGACGGCAACCACCGCTACGATTCGATTTTCGTCGATTTCTTTTTCGTCGACTTGCTGCTTGCCGATCAAGGCTACGTGCTTTTTCACGACGCCTGGATGCGAGGCACGCAATTGGTCGGTTCCTTCATGCGGCGGAACCGCAAGGACTATCGGAAAATGATCTGTCCCCTGAGAAATATGATCCTCTTTCAAAAAATCGGGCAGGACGAAAGATCTACGCAGCATTTCCGGGAGTTCTATACTTTGAAGGGCTTTTTCTCGCACCGGGTGATTGCTTGGATGATGCGCCGAGGCATATTGCAGAGGCTTTTTAAAAAGGGAAACGCGGAAAAACCGGAGAATCCCGAGTGAGCCTGTCTTTGCCGCTGACCACTATGGAGGAGTTTATTTACTGGGAGGACCGGCCCGCCTATCCTTGGAGTTGTTTTGTCCGCATGCGGTTTTCGGGATGTCTGGATCGCGCGGCCTTCGAGTCGGCCGTGCGCACAGTCCTAGCCCGTCACCCCCTTTTGACAGCCAAAGTCGAAACGGTGGGCCGGGGGCGACTGCGATGGTCCGCCGTGGATGATCCCGCACCCGTGATCAAGTGGGAATCCGCATCGGTCGGCGGACCGTTGTCTCCGGCCACGCGATTGGATCTCCGGCGGGAGATCGGCATTCGTTTCCACATCCGCACCGAGGCGACGGCCTCCGAGGCAATCATCCAGTTTCACCACGCCTGCTGCGACGGGGCTGGATTCGCCTTGTTCATCAGAGATCTGCTGGTTGCCTATGCCCTGGCCTATGGCAATGCTCCGAACCGGGCACGGCTTGCCGAACTTGATCCCGGCAAATTGGCCGGCCGCGGCCGATTCGGTTTGACGCTAAGGAAGCTGCTCCGCATGGCGCCCAAGCAGCTCGTGGGCCTTCTCGGCGCCCGGCAATTCCTGATGCGCAAGCCCGCCCCGCTGATTCCCCATCGCGCCGGTCCCAACGACTCCCCGTTGCCTAAAACCTACCCGGCGGTCGTTCATTACCTCTTCGATCGGGAGGACACTGCCGGCATGAGAAAGGCGGCAATGCGCCAGGGAGTCACCTCCAACGACCTCTTGGCCCGCGACCTCTTCCTGGCGATTGCCGAGTGGCGGATGCGGCAGAATATCGACGACGACGGCAGTTGGTTGCGAATGATGATCCCCATGAATTTGCGCACTGCCGACGATCGCCTCATGCCCGCCGCCAACATGGTCAGCAGCGTGTTTCTCGACCGTCGCGGGCCGGATTTCGCCGATCCCGACCGGTTGCTCCGCGGCATCCACGAGGAAATGGACCTGATCAAACGTCTGCGCCTGGGTTTTACATTCATTTTTTCCACGGCCATCTGCCGGCGATTCCTGGGAGGATTGGAAAAGAAGGTTCGCGCGGATAAATGCACCATATCCTGCATCTTCACGAATGTGGGAAACCTCCTGGCACATGTGCCCTTGCCCCGCCGGGATGATTGTATTGTGGCCGGCAACGTGACGCTTGAGGACGCGGATTTCGTGGCCCCCCTGCGCCCTTACTCATGCGTAACAATTGTCGTCGCCCTGTACGCCCGCAAACTGGGCGTCACCCTGCATTACGACCCCCGGCCCCTGACGGAACAACAGGCCAACGACCTGCTGGAAACCTACGTGCGGCGCATCCACGACTCGATTATCGAAGTGCGGTAGCTTAATGAGTCTTAGAAAAAGAATATCACTTTGAAAATCAGAGCCGGGGCGTGTCGCCCCGGTTCTACCAGACCGACGCAGTCCGGATCCGATTAGATATCATGACCTTTCTTTCCTGATTCTCAATGGCCCGGTCTTCCGATTCAGCTTTTCAAAGCGAATGCCCATCCGCGACGCAAGGCAATTCTGAATCGCAAGGCGGATCGTCCAGCCGCCGAATGTTCCAAGGACCGCCGATGCGGTAACACACTCCCCGCCAGGCGACCTTCCGCGCAAACTGAGCCCCGAATAAGGCCATCGTGTAAACCAACTGCGTGAGCACGATGGCCGGCACCAGGCGGAGCAGGATTTTCGCCGATATCCACCCCGTCGGCCCGCCCTGCGACCGCACGATCCGGCGCACCGCAATCTCCATGGGAATCAGCAGAGAAACCATGATCGTCTCATAAGCCAGCAGCCCGCCCGCGCACCACAGGACCGCCGACCACTCGCCCCGCAGCGCGGCGATCGCCGCCGCCGCCACGGCGGCAGCCAAAACCAGAGTGGTGCCAAACCCGTGCAACAAGACCAGCGGCCATAGCGGATGATAGAGTCGCGCAGTGAGAAGTTGCCGGCGGATCCAAGAAAGGCAGGCCCCAAGCCCGCAATCCTCCCGGTTGACCATCATCAGCGAGGGAACAAACTTCACCCGCAGCCCGTGCTTGCCAAGCTGCCGGCGGAGCATGGTGTCTTCGCAAAAGGCATTGCGCCAGCGGTCCAGAAGCCCCAGTTCGTCGATCACCTTGCGCTTGACGGCCAGCGTTCCGCCCCAGGGAATTTCGTATAAATACATCTGCACTATGGCCGCGGCATTCCAAAGATAGCGCACCATCGCGCCCCAGGAACCGGCCCCGGGCATGTACCAGCGATTGCCGGTGGCGGCGCCGACGTGCTCATCGGCCAGGGGAGCCGTAAGTTCGCCGAGCCACGACTGGTGCGGCATAGTGTCGGCGTCGACCAGGGCCGCCGCTTGAAACGACTCGTCCAAGCGTCCGATCGCCTGCGTCACGGCGCTGCACTTCAGACTGCACGTGCCCAGGCGCTCGTCGAGCGCCTCGATGCATACCCGGTCCGCGCCGTATCGATTGGCCAGCGACTCGGCAACCTGCCATGCCGGGTCCTGTCGATTATCGACGACCACGTGCAACTGGTAGTCGGAATAATCCTGCTTAAGCAGCGATTCCATGCACTTCTCCAAGAACGGGTCGCGCCCTCGCAGACACAATACGATTGCCGTCCGTGGAGGTGTAGGATTGCGGGACAATCCCTGACGAAAACGCACGATCGCCCGGATAAAGGCTATCGCGAGCAACCCCTGTAATATGGCTAAAGCAACGAGAATCAAACTTATGCTAATACTGAATCCGGCCATAGATTTTCCAATTCGCGATTGATCCTCGTGTAAACAATGCTGTTTAAACAATATCAAGGATCGGAAAAAGTATACTCAATCGGTCATGATGCGCCAAGAGGTTGCAGTCTTTAGTAAGAACTGTATACTGAGAATACTGGTAATAAAAATATTAAAAAATCATGAATCATCCCCCTATTGTTCTGCACGGCAACAACTTCGACAGCAACCGCGGCTGCCAGGCCTTGCGGTTGAGCACGCAAATGATTTTAGATCGTTACTTGCCCGATTATCCGCGATTATACGCCAACATTTTTTGTAACGACGATCCCCAGTTCGTTACTAACGAGCCGGACGTTAAATCGGCGGGACAAATATGGGAAACACGCCGGCAGGGCACGCCGGCCTTTTATCTCTGGGGCGCGCCGATCGTTTGTTCCCGCTTTTTGGGCCGGTTTCCGGCAATGAAAGCCCACCGTGCCCTGGACAACGCCGCCGCTCTGCTGGCACTCGGCGGAGATAATCTCTCTTACGATTATGGTTTTCTTGCCACGCTCTTGTTTTTCAGCCCGCTTCACGCCGCGGTCCGCAAGGGCGTCCCAACAGTCGTGTGGGGGGCGTCCGTCGGTCCCTTTTCCAAAAGACCAAGATGGGAACGCCGCTTCGCCGATCTGTTGCGCCGGGTCGATTTAATTACCGTTCGGGAACCGATCACGCAAGACTATTTGGAAGGGCTTGGCGTGCGCGACAATATTCGCCGGGTGGCCGATCCGGCATTTCTTTTGCCCGCCTGCCCCGTGGAATTGCCGCACGATATCGAGCAGGCATTGCAGGCCGGCGCCTTGGGCGTCAACCTGGCGCCGCTCATGAAAAGATACAACAACCTTTCCTCAATCGCGTGGATGCAGCAGGCAATGGATATGTTGGCCGCGATTCGGGGAATAACTGATCTTCCCATCGTCTTGGTACCCCATGTCATGATGTCGCCGCAAATCTTTCCCGACAACGACGATTACCAATTCATGCGAATCCTGCTCGATGCCCTGCCGGCGGAGAAGAAAAAAGACATTTTCCTTTACGACGCCCGTCGCCACTCCAGCAAGCAAATCAAATGGGTAATCTCCCGGCTGAAAGTCTTCGTGGGCTCGCGCCTGCATTCCATCATCGCCGCCCTGTCGTCGTGCGTCCCCGCGTTCTGCATCGGACACAGCATCAAATCCCGGGGAATATTTCGCGATATTTTCGGACATGAGAAGTGGGTAGCCCATATCGTCCAGCTTGACGCCGCACAAGCGGCCCAGCAGGTTCAATCCTTGCTGGACGAACAAGCCGCGGTGCACGGATATTTGCAGTCGTTTATCCCGGACTACTGCCAATCCGCCTGGAAAAACGGCGAATTCCTGCAACAACTCCTCCTGGAACGAGGGCCCTCGAATTGACTTCGCCTCCGGTGAACATCTTGGATACCGTGGTCCGGCAGGACTACTGCTGCAACTGCGGCATGTGTGCCGCCGTTTGTCCCCGCCGCCAATTGCAGATGACCGAAACCGATTTGGGCGAGTATAATCCCGCAGCCACGGGACAGTGCGCCGAGTCGTGCCGCTTGTGTCTTGATGTCTGCCCCTTTTCCAACGAACACGGCGAGGATGAAGACAGCCTGGGCAAGGAGCTTTTCGGCACGGATTCGGCCTGCGTGCATCACGCGTCGATGGGCTGGGTCCGCGACACATTCGTGGGCGGCATTGCCCATGAGCCCCGGCGTTTGCAAGCATCCTCCGGCGGCCTTGCCACGGCCGTCTTGTGCCAATTGCTGAAACTCAAACGCATCGATGCGGCTATCGTGCTTCAACCGCTTGACCGGCGTCCGTGGTTTCGCTGGTCAATCGCCCAGAGCGAAGCGGAGGTGCTCAGTTCGCGGGGTTCGGTCTATCACGTCGCTCCATTCGACAAGGTGATTTCCGACGTCCTGGCCGGGCCGGACCGCTCCTACGCCATTGTTGCCCTTCCCTGCGCGGCCAAAGCCCTTCGCCTGGCGCAAAAACGCCTGCCCGCATTGCGGCGCAGGATCCGCTATATCCTCGGCCTCACATGCAGCGGCTATCGCAGCCTGCTTTTTGCCGATCTTTTGACGTCCTTGATGGGCCGCTCCCGGGGCGTGTTGCGATATCGTTCAAAGCGTTTCTCGCACACCGGACGCGATTATAGGGCCGAATTGCAAACCGATCGATCGGTGCGCTCGGTGAGGATGCTCGGTTTGTTCGGTTATTTGTGGATCAACGAGGTCGGCATGCTGCGAAGCTGCCTGTTCTGCGACGATGTGTTCGCCGAAACGGCCGATGCAACGTTCATGGATGCCTGGCTGCCCGAATATCAAGTGGATAGGCGAGGGACCAACCTCGTAATTTCGCGCAGCGAAGAAATCAGCCGCATCCTCTCGGCCTTATTCGCCTCGGGCCAGTGCGAAGGCGGTGTCATAGCAGCGGAGCGGATCCAAGAGAGCCAAATCGGCGTGCTCAACCGTCGAAGGGGCCTGATGGCGGCCCGTTGCCAATTTGCCGCCGAAACCCTGGATTATGTGCCGAAAAAACGCCTGGCCATCTGTCACCAGTCGTCCGGGGAAACAGATCAACTCCGCGCCCGCCGGGAATCGGCATTCTTTCAGGCCGTTCGCCGCGAACTGCTGCGATTCCGCAAACGCATCTCCCAGAAACCCGCCCGGCTCGCCCGATTGTCTGCCTGGCGATTGTGTTGGAAAGTCCTGTTAATCGCCGCACGTCATGGATTCCTTGCCAAAACCCTCCATTCGACCAAATTTTTCTTAGCGAAACAGAACAGTCGCGCAAATCCCGACAAGCCGCCTACATGATCGCGACACAAGAAAGGATGAATAAACCTTATACTAATTACTTCCGCCGCCGCCAAGCAAAAGTCAACAATTCAATAGCACCGATGCCGAGCATGACGATAGCGGAGGGTTCTGGAATTGAATAAACGGCGAGGATGTTGTCATTCCCGTCTCCCAAGGTAAGATCTAGGGCAGGAGAAGCCACCGTAATGGGAAGTTGATAATCGACGCCAACCGTGTTTACACCTTCTGTGACGGGATGGAGAACAAATCCCTGCACTGTACGACCGGTTCCGTCCGTCGGCGAGGATGCAAAACTGATTCCAAACGGGGCGACAAGGCTATTGAAATTCTGCACATCAAATCCATCTCCACCATCGGCAATGAACAGGACGCCGCCTGTACTGATATAATTGATGCAGTTCGTAAGCAGACGGGAGTTATCGCCGAATGTGATAGGTCGATCTGATCCCGAATCTGCATCTGCCCAAAGCGAAGAATCGCTAACGAATACAGCTCGCTGTGCAAGGGCCTGGATGGCGATCATCTCTGCCGGACTATAGGGGTGTTCGTCCTGGCTATAACTGATTTTCACAATCAAACCATCAATGCCTACCAAATCGGACGGTATAAAAGAAGATTTAGGAACGATGCTGTCGCCCAGGCCTGTAATCGTGGATCGGAACGTATCAAATTTATTGCCACTATACAGTATTGCATTT
>JBEKZY010000197.1:0-9263 GCA_049509395.1 Thermoguttaceae bacterium
CAATGCGAAGAATTCACTATGACGGAGTGGTTGGAATGGCGGCATGGGCGGTAATTGCCGCCTCCATCGGAATTCTCTGCCCGAACCAGACCGCCCAAGCGGATGACCCGGTCGTTGAGTATCGAGACGTAGGCGGTCCCAGTGATTTTGACGGCACCCAGAACATCTTTTTCGACGCGGCCGTTTCCTTTGGCGGAAACAGTTGGCCAAAATACTGGAACATGGATCATTATTGCCCTGCTGTTTCAGCGACTGTTGCCATTGGTGGCTCTGGCTATAAGGTTGGCGACGTACTCACCTTACAAGGTGGACAGGGCGAGGGCAAGTTTGTTACTTTTACGGTTGCTACGTTGTCCGGTTCGGCGGTTGCAACCGTTACGCTTAAAACAACATGTCCTTATAGTGCCAGACCAACAAACCCGGTAGTAACAACTGTAAGTCCCAGCGGGGGCACTGGATGTACTTTGAATGTTACCTGGACTGGCACTTATGGGGCGTTTTACGAGAACGACACGAACTTCTGGTGGGTAACTCCGCCGCCTGTAGGCACCACAAATCTCACCAGTTCGCGCTGCATCAAGTTTCATCATTACGGGCGCTTCCGCGTCAAAGCCGGAAAGTTTCCAAGCAGCGGGGATTTGATTCTTAGTCTGCGGATCAAGGATGACATTATTGCACCTGCACCGGTTTTCGTGTGGAATGGCGGCAGCAATTGGAAGCAGCTCGGGACAGTCGGTGGGCAGAATGATCATTGGTGGAAGACCAGCACGTTTCGCGTCAGGGCATCCGACCGCCAGATTGACAATGGCACGTTCGTGTTCAAGGTCGGAGTTAATGCTTATTCTTCCTCCATCAAGGGCGAACTCAATATAGACCGGATTCAACTGTCCACGGTAGAGGATCATTCTTTGTTTCCAGCCGACAAGGCTGGACTGTGGCCATTGTCTGCCGCGACTAATTTTGCTAATTTGGGCCAGACGATGGAATACATATCAGGCCAGGGACCGCTGTTCCTATTTGGTGTGTATGCCGGTGGCGACTTTAGTGATGGCGGCTCACAGACGCAGGCAGGTCATGGTGCGAACGATACTTGGCAAATACTCCAAAACTTAGGAATGAACACCTACGTCGTCTCAGAATGGCAGAAAACGTGGGTCAACCAGTGGTCGATGCCATCGGGCCCCACCTACGCGTCACCAGCTCACTACGTAAAAATAGGCTTTGTGAACGACTTGATTCAGTGTTCTGGACACGGACTCAAAGTTATTCCTAGTCCCAATACTGACACAATGGGCTATTGGGTAACATACCAGTCTGGCAATGAGTCAAATGCCCTAACCCACATGGCGAGCCTTATCGCTCGCTATTCCGACAACCCGAACATTCTGGCATGGCATCCGGTGGACGAATGGGACCACGAGGATGATGGCTGGGGAAGACCTAAGCTCTGGTCGCACCTGTTGTGTAATCAAGTCCGTGACAACATGCCCCATCGTCCATGCCTCATGCTGTGCATGGGTTTCCTGGGAGTTGATGCCTGGAGGATGGTTGCTGAGGAGGCCGACGTTCTCGCCGTTGACATATACCCAAGCGACAACGGCAATAATATCGAGAAAGCCCTAGCGAAGCAGGCAAAATATCTAAGCGAAATGCGCTCTGTATTGGGTCGTAAGAAACCTTACATCTTAGTTCCCGAATTGTTTCAAATGAAAGGCTCCGGCAAGGCTGCGGTTGCGATCGTCCGAACTCCTGCGGAGACGGTTGCTCAATGTTACATGGGAATCATCCACGGCGCCCGCGGCATCTTGCTTTTTGCGAACGGTCATCCATCCAATCCTGCTGTTCCAAAAAACTTCCTTGATGGAGTGGCCCAGATAGCTCATGAATTGTTTGGCCCAGAAGGATTGGCACAGTTAGTCTTGCCTGCCGCTGGGGCGGTTGACATTGCGGGCGAATCGAAGATCGTTAAGTGTTCTAATGCTGCGATTCACGCCAGTTTGTTCCAGGATGCGAAGGGACGAAAGACCCTGATCGCACTAAACGCCACTAACAGTCCCGTGGTGGGCGTGCGGTTTGACATTGTAAACCAATCGGATGGCATCATCTCCGTCCGATTCGAGACTAAGAGGACTATTAAAATGTTGAGTGGTGGATTCTCCGATAACTTTGATTCGTTGCAACGGCACGTATATGATTTGCCGCTTGGGCCGGGAAAAATCCATCCCTCAATACCTGCAGGGTAGTCAGTTGACTGAGATGTACTTGGCAGGCGTTTCGGTGCGATGGGTGGAGGACATTACAAAGCAGGGCGATTGCGCCACAATGGGTACGTTTTCCAATCCACCAATCTTTCAAAATTAGACAAAAAATGTGTCAAGTACAGGAGTTAAGTTTTTGAGATGATCCCCTACAATCACAAGTTAACATCATGATACCGAAAACTATTTTAGTGACTGGCGGAGCGGGCTTTATCGGAAGCTGTTTCGTGCGGCTGGCCGTGGGCGAATGGTCCGTCCGGTTGGTAAATTTCGACAGTTTGACCTATGCCGGCAATCTTGAATCTCTGGGAACGGTCGCCCAAGACCCTCATCACGTTTTCATCCATGGCGATATCACTGATTACAAAACCGTCGCCCGGGTTTTCCAGGAGCACCGACCCGCAGGGGTGGTTCATTTCGCGGCGGAAACGCATGTGGACCGGTCTATAGACGACCCCGGCACCTTCGTCCTTACCAATGTTTGGGGCACTTTTACCCTGTTTGATGTCGCCCAACGGTATTTTGCTGGTCTTTCGGCGGAGGAAAAAGAAGAGTTTCGCTTCGTGCATGTCTCGACTGACGAGGTTTATGGCTCCCTCGGGCCGACAGGGTATTTTTCGGAAACGAACCCTTACGATCCCAGTTCGCCGTATTCCGCCTCAAAGGCCGCCGCCGACCATTTCGCCAGGGCGTATTTCCGCACCTACGACTTGCCGGTCATCGTCACGAATTGCTCGAACAATTATGGCCCCTGCCAGTTTCCTGAAAAGCTGATCCCGCTGATGATCCTCAACGCCCTGGAAGGTAAACCCTTGCCGGTTTACGGTGACGGTGGCAATGTCCGTGATTGGCTTTACGTCGAGGACCACTGCCGTGCCTTGTGGAAAGTGCTTCAGGGCGGCAGGCCGGGTGAAACGTACAACATTGGCGGGAACTGCGAGCAGACGAACCTCGACGTGGTGAAAATCATCTGCCGCGTCGTGGACGAAATGCGACCCGATTTGCCGCACACTCCCTGTTCTTCGTTGATATCGTTTGTGACCGATCGGCCAGGCCATGATCGACGCTACGCCATCGACTCTGGGAAAATCCGCCGCGAACTCGGTTGGATGCCCCAATTCGATTTTCACGCCGGCATCCGCCTTACCGTCAAATGGTATTTGGAGAATCGAACCTGGGTTGAGCGCGTTTCCTCCGGGACCTATCGACGCGAACGGCAGGGGTTATTTAAGCCGCGCGTCCTATAGTGAACCAACTAGGAAATTGGGCCTCCTCCTTTCAGTCCACTATTTACTATCTACTACATATACCCCCCAAAATTTTTCTTCCATACGCATGTTACCTAAAAACCATTTTCCCAAAGGCATCATTCTTGCCGGCGGGGCGGGAATGAGACTACACCCGATCACCTTGGCGGTCAGTAAGCAGCTTTTGCCGATCTACAACAAGCCGATGATTTATTATCCGCTTTCGGTGCTGATGCTCGCCGGGATTCGAGACGTTCTGGTAATTTCCACCCCTCAGGATACGCCCGCCTTCCAGCGATTGCTTGGCGACGGTTCGCAGTGGGGTATTTCCATTCAATATGCCGTGCAACCCAAGCCGGAGGGACTCGCACAGGCATTCGTCATCGGCCGGAATTTCGTAGGGGAAGACAACGTCGCCCTCATTCTCGGCGACAACATCTTTTACGGGCGAGGCTTCCACGCTCTGCTTGAAAACGCAACGGCCCGCCGGAACGAGTCGACGGTTTTCGCCTATCACGTCCGCGATCCTGAGCGTTTTGGCGTGGTCGAAATGGACAAATCGGGAAAAGCGATATCAATCGAGGAGAAACCAAAGCATCCGAAGTCGAATTATGCCGTCACCGGACTGTATTTTTACGACAACAGGGTTCTCGATATTGCGGCGAACTTGAAGCCTTCCGCACGGGGCGAACTGGAAATCACCGATGTCAACCGGACGTATCTGGAAATGAACGCCTTGAATGTCGAAGTGTTCGGCCGGGGATTCGCCTGGTTGGACACGGGCACGCACGATTCGCTTTTGCAGGCCTCGAGTTTCGTGCAGACCTTGGAAGAACGCCAAGGGCTTATGGTCGCCTGCCTGGAGGAAATCGCCTATCAAAAAGGATACATCTCCATCGATAAGGTCGAGCAAATCGCCAAATCCATGAACAACAGCTATGGGCAATACTTAATGGAAATCATCAAATTCGATCGAATTTTAACCCATCGAGACAGCCATTCATGACATCGAACAACTCGATATTTTACAGGGACGGAATCATCGAAGGCGTCATCGTGCGTGAAGTCATCCGACATGCCGACACGCGCGGCTGGCTTGCGGAATTATTCCGCGCGGATGAATTGCCGCCCGAACTCATGCCGGTAATGTCCTATGTGAGCGAAACCCTTCCGGGCATAGCCCGGGGGCCGCACGAACATGTAGATCAAACGGACCTTTTCGGTTTCCTTGGCCCCGGCGACCTAAAACTTTATCTTTGGGATTCACGTAGAAAGTCTTCCACTTTCGGTTCCAAATTCTCACGAATCGTCGGCGCATCGTCCCCTTGTGTGGTTCTCGTACCGCCCGGCGTCGTTCATGCCTATAAAAGCGTGTCGGATATACCCGCCCTCGTATTCAACGCCCCCAACCGGCTCTATGCAGGCACAGGAAAAAAGTCGTCCGTCGATGAGATCCGCCACGAAAATGCTTCCGATTCGCCGTATCGATTGGATTGAGATGTTGTTTTTCGGCGTGAATCCGATACGGAATGTTATTATTGATTTATGATTTGGCTCCTTGTTGGCTATGTAGGGTTGTTCGCCCATCGGCCAATCGAAGTTTGGCTGTGGCTGGCGATCGGTACCAATCGCCGTTATCCGAGAGGCATCCAAATGGGAAATACGGGATAAAGAAATAAAACACGTTGGAGGTCAGCATGTTGGGTACGCGTGAATCCACACAGAATCGTCTAAACGTTGCTGTACTTAGTTGCGGGACATTGGGTCAAGAAGTGGCTGCAACTCTCCAGCATCTCGAGATGGTCGGTCGAGTCGTGTTGTTTACAACCCCGTATCGGACGCTCAAACTGGGCCCCCTGAAAAGCGCCAAGTACACTGTACGGATGGAAGGTTGGACTGCGCTGTTTAGAGCGGTCCGAAGGCGGGTGCTTCGCGCGAAGAATGTGGGTGAGGATGAAAGGGTACCCCTCACGATGGACGTCCCGGTCGAGCACCATCGCTTTGCAGACTTTCACGACCCGGATTGCCTTGAAGCGATCGCGGCATTCTCGCCTGATCTAGGCGTAGTAGCGGGCACATACATATTGAAAGAACAAGTGTTCTCGATTCCACGTCTTGGTTGCATCAATCTTCATAGTGGAAAGGCTCCCAAATATCGTGGGTCGATGCCCGCATTCTGGGAGCTTTTCAATGGGGAGACAGAGGTTGGGATAACCATCCACCGAGTGATTTCACGGCTTGACGCCGGCGAGGTGCTCAGTCAGGAGACCTTTCCACTTGATCCAGCCCCACCAGGCGATGTCTTAAAGTACCTCGACCGTTACCAAAGAGAAGTGCTTCGCCCCAATGGTGTTCGTATGCTCGTCGAAACTGTGCGATCTATTGGGGACGGGACAATCACGGGTTGGAAACAGGACGATGAGACCGCCCGAACCTATCGCCTTCCCACTCACCGAGAGAAGATGGAGCTGCGTCGTCGCGTGGCCGCTCGGCGGGGAGGACCGTGTCGCGCGGTAATGACGGCGAAGGCTTTTGTCAAACACGTAGCCGGGCGACTCCTCTTCACAACAGGAATGTATCGCAAATGTCTGGGCTCGCGGGCGATCGTTGCTCTGTTCCACCGCGTGGACGATCGTTACCCTGATGACCCGATCTCATGTACAAGGGAGGCGTTTGTCAACTATTGTGAGTTCTTTCGTCGTTACTTCGAGGTTGTTTCGCTGTCCCAACTTCTGGAATCACTTGATCGCAAGGAAAACGTTGCCGGAAAGCTCGTAATCACCTTTGATGACGGGTACTACGACAACGAGGCAACTGCGGCCGAAGTGCTGAGCAAACGTGGGTTGCCCGCATGCTTTTTTGTCGCAACGGCCTTCATCGAATCCAAGCTAACGCCGTGGTGGGACGAGAGAGCCGGCATTAAGTCGCAGTTCATGAGTTGGAATCAGGTACGTGCATTACGCGCAAATGGCTTTGAGGTCGGTGCACATACCGAGAACCACGTTGATCTTGGGAGAGTGGATCGGGAGACAGCCGAGGCGGAGATCGCAAAATCACAGTTGCGACTTCAGTTGGAGCTGGGTGAACAGATCGTCCTTTTCTCGTATCCGTTCGGCCGGCGCGACCAGATGAGCGAGACGGCGCGGAGCTTTGTAAAGAAGAGTGGATTCCGCTGCTGTCTGTCGGCGTTCGGCGGACTTGTGGAGCATGACTGCGATCCATACCATATTCCGCGTGTTCCCATCCCCCCTTACTATCGATCGCCTTATCAATTCGGTTTCGAAGTAGTCCGCAGCAAATGAATGCTTAGAGACTGATTCCGACCTTCTAAGCTCGGTTTAATCCACAATTCGTCGCCAAGTTCCGGACACACTGCGTCGGGATTGGAAATTATAGTTGCCGGCGACGGTACAATCGACTGGACCGGCGTTAACCGAAATCGAGACTAATCAAAAGACGCCACTATTCCCCAACCGATTCGGTTGTCCTTGGCCTTGCCATCGTTAGATACCTCAACGCACAGAAATCGAGCCGCATCGCGACTCCGCGTACTAGCCGGATGCTTCTCGCGGCGGTGTTTCAGTTCACGCAGCCACCAATAGAACGCCGACGCTTGCACTCCGTCGCGCCGGCAATATGCTCTTACCGACTCGCCGCTTTGTTTCTGCCGCTGTACAATCTCCCGTCAATGTCTTTCCTTTTGTAGGTCGCGCCGATCAACATCCTTCTTCATGGATTAGCTCCCAAAAAACCTTAGCCAAGACCGCCTTGGCTTAAACCTCTCAGTTTACCACCCAGTACAAGATGTGTTCTGCGGGGCGCTTACGAAGAATTCTTGATGAAGTCCGAGATTTGAGCGGTCCCCAGATCGATTTATTGGGAAACCCGGCGGTACCTTCCTCCTTCATTCTTTCCCTTTTTTACTTGCTTCGGCCCTGACTTGCCGGGCAAAGCCGGCCAGGCCTCCCAGCGCACCGATTGCCATCAGCATGAGCGTCGATGGCTCGGCGGCGGTGAAGGAATTGTTGGCACTGCCGGCGTCAGGGCTTGCTGCGATCCCGGTTGCCCTGCTTGGCCCCTGCCCCTCGTCTAAAGGGAGAAGGAAGCTATTGTTGCTTGCCGGATCCGTTATCACGCCGATGACCACTAGGCCGCCGAGGCCGATCGTCAGTTGGTTCTGGTTGAGGAAATTGACCTGCAGTGTAGCACCGGCTAGCACCCTGGTGTTACCGGTACCACTGATGCCTAAGGCCGCCAGCACCCCCGAGTCCACCGTCGTATCGCCGCTATAGGTATTGCTGCCCAGAAGCGTTAGCGCACCCGTACCGGCCTTCTCCAGCGAACCGCTGCCACTGATGTTGCCGCTAAAAGTCTCGGCAAACGGATTGGCAAACTTCAGTGACGCATTGTTGACAATATCGCCTAAGACCGCACCGTTGCTGGCAGTGCCATCGCCCAGTTGCAGCGTGCCGGCGGCGATTGTCGTCCCGCCCGAGTAGGTGTTTGTGGCGCTAAGCAACAGCGTGCCAGGGCCATCCTTAGTAAGCGATCTGCTGCCGCTGACCTGTGCCGAAATGGTCATCGCGGCTGAGGAGGATGTGCTGATCATTACGTCACTGTTGAGGACCACCGGCGCGGCAATCGTATGACTACCGGCGGTGACGGTGACCGGCACGGGCCCGGCCGAGTTGCCCAGCGTCAGCGATCCGCTGGAGCCTTGCGCGATTCGATAGCTGCCGCCCGCAGTGTTACTGAAGGTAAGGCTGCTAATCGTCCGATCCCCATCCAGCGTAATGATCGCATTTGCGGCGCTGCCGATCGAGTTGCCTAGCGTGGCCGTGTCGCCGGCGTACTGCGGGACTCCCTGGTCCCAAGCGGCATCGTTGCCCCAACTGGCCATGGACGTGCCCGAGCCTTGCCAAGCGGAGGAAATCGCAAATGGTGTGGTTTGCAGGTTGGCATAAACGGCCGTATTGGCAACCAGCGAAACCGGACCTCCAGTAAAGTGAAAGACACGCTGGTCGAGTCCGTAGCGGATCTGGAAATCCTGGATGGTGCCGGGGTACTGGGCCAACGTGTTCGTTACCTTCAAGTACCAGTTCTGGGGACTGGTGCGGAAACTAGATAGTTCGGCCATGGCGTTGATGTCGGTCATGGCCAAGTTGTGATCTTGCGAATTGTCCGGGCTCCGCACGGTGGTCTTCCATTGCGGATTTTGGGGGTCTCCGACGCCTAACTCGATCGTCAAGTCGCCGATATAATCGCGCGCAATGGAAAAGTAGGCCGACAACCGAGGGGTTGGGCCGCCGACAGGCTGCATCACCACTCCGCTATCGACGCTTAAGTTGTATCCCGATGACGTTTCGTTGGTCCATTGCCACTCCTGAGTTCCCTGGTGCCAAGTCGTCAGAACAATTACATCGTGTTTGCCGTCCGTATTGTTGTAGCCCACACCAAGGGTTGCGTGCCCAAGTGTTGATGACGACCAGCCAAGAAACACAGGCCGGCCGGCGTTGATTTCGGCCACGTACTGGTCGTAGGTCCAGTCGGTGCCCGTGTAGTGGGTTGCAGCAGCGAACTGGCGAGATTCGATCTGCGGAGTTCTTGGGTCGTCCCATGCGCCGAACGTGACCAGTCCGTGAGCCACGTTGGAAATGTTCGTATTGCTATCGAACGTCAACAGAAAATCGGCGAGGCTGTCGGGAGGATGAAGCATATAGGCCCCATACGTTAGCCCAAATGTTGTTCCCGCCTGTTT
>JBEKZY010000198.1:0-9242 GCA_049509395.1 Thermoguttaceae bacterium
GAAATCGCCCGGCAAATCCGGCTGCGCGACCTGGGCGGCGTTATCGTCAACGACTTTATCGACATGCGCAAGGAAAAACACCGCCGGGGCGTGGAAAGGGCGCTTCGGGACGCCGTGAAACGCGATCGGGCACGAACCAAAATCCTCCGCACCAGCCCATTCGGACTGATTGAAATGACCCGGCAACGCGTGCGCACCAATCCAAAACTCAGCGCTTATACACAATGTCCCAGTTGCAACGGCACGGGCATGGTCAAAACTCCCGAAAGCATGGGCCTGGAAGTAATCCGCCTGCTGATCCTGGCCAGCCAACGCCCGCAAATCACCAAGGTGTCCATTACCGTGGCCGAGGAAGTGGCCGATTATCTGAACAATCGCAAGCGCCACGAACTGGCCCGCTTGGAAGAACACGGAAAAATGTCGATCCAAGTCATTCCCGCCAAAGGCTTTCCCCCGGAACATCTTGTCATCGATTGTCGTGATAACGAAGACCGGGAAGTGAAACTGGCGAAAAGTTAGTGGACAGTGGACAATGGAGCGAGCGATCTAACTTTCGTAGGACGGATTTCAAATCCGTCCTACAGGTAATTTTTCAAACGACGACGTACTGGTCCAGCGCAATGGCCACATCCGGGAATTGGGACAATATTTTCTTGTCCACAGTTATCAGTGGAATTCCAAAATCCTTTGCCAGCGCGACAAATTCGCAATCATAGGCCGAGCAAGTGCTTTCTGCGGCGAGTTTCAGTACGTGAGACGAATCTATATCCTGTTCGTGTCCTGCCATCAGCTTCAACGCTTGTTCCATTACTGCTTGTGCGTCGCTCAGCGTAACCAGTCCTTTTCGTACATAAACCGACAGTACGTTTCGGATTTCGCTGCGCCATAACAACGGACAGACCCAAGTCGGATCCTTTTCTATAGCCGACTCCGCTAGCGCCGTTTTTCCATTTTTCAGGAATAGATAGCAAATGACGTTTGAATCAACGACGATCATGGCCGGCCCGCTCGTTTGGCGTCTGTGAGTTCTTCATCGGTGATTGGCAGCTTGCCTATTCGTTCTCGCAGCTTGCGGGCGTTGGTTAGTATGGTTTCCACATCGTTTTTCCGACTATGAACTGCCTGTTCAATGCAGACAATGATTTCGCTATTGATGCTGCGATGATTGGCGGCGGCAGATTGGCGCAGTCTCTCGTAGAGGTCGTCCGGAATGTTTTTTACCGTTATACTTGACATCGAAATGTGCTCTCATGTTTGTAAAACCATAACGATACCGTTTCAATACCATTATGGAACAAATACTTTGTCAAGTCAAGCATAGGAACAAGGAAGTCTTGCTATAGGGTCTTGTAAAGGGTGCACCTTTGCGAGTAGACTACTATATTTCCCAACAATTAAAGGCAAAATACTTGCTGTAGGACAAAGTAATGTACGCGATCATTTCGGACGGCGGACGCCAATTTAAAGTGGAAGAAGGGCAAATTCTGGATATTGATCTGCGCGAGGCATCCACCGGCGATCAAGTCACTTTCGACCGGGTTCTTGCCTTTCGCGACGATGAAGGGCTGAAGGTCGGCAAGCCGGTGCTGAAAAAGGCCAGCGTCACGGCCGAAATCGTGGCAGTCACCCAAGGCCCGAAACTGGTGGTGCAAAAATTCCGCCGGCGTAAGAACTCACGGCGCAAGACGGGCCATCGGCAGCTTTACACCCAGGTGAAAATCAACAAGATCGAAATCGGCTGATATGCCCCCTCGCCTGAGGTTCTGTTAATTGATTTTTTATTAGAGAAGAGATTTTCCGCCAGGCCCTTGACTCTTAGAATAATCAGTAATAATAACTAGTAGAGTTAACTGCGCACCATGATCAGCAATAATTCCCATCGCAACACCCGGCAGCGAAAATTGATTCTGGAAGAACTCCAGAAGGTGAAGACACATCCTACGGCCGCTAGCCTGTATGCCATTGTGCGGCGAAGGATGCCAAAAATAAGTCTGGGAACAGTGTATCGCAACCTTGAATTGCTAAATCAGACGGGAATGGTCCGAAAACTAGATTTCAGCGGCGCAGAGGCGCGCTATGACGGAAATGTGGAGGATCACGATCATTTGCGATGCGTCCGCTGCATGAGAGTTGACGACGCCCCCGGGCCCCCCCTTGCACTTGCGGGGGGCGGAAAGGAAGATTGGGGCGGCTATAAAGTATTTAGTCACCGATTGGAGTTTTTTGGAGTCTGTCCTAAGTGCAGGCGTCGCAAAGCGAAATGAAAAGCTGAAAAGCCCCAAAACATCTTCCTTGGCCCGCCGCATTAAAATTTTTTGTTGCCGACAAAATGGGGACTGGCTCCCGATGACGTAAACTAACACATGAATCTGCTCCATAAAGGGAGCCAGATCCCATTTTGTTGACGGCACTTTTATGTTGGGGCGGCAGTTTAACTGCCGCCCCAACATGAGGAATTTAATAATTCGCCGTATATCCGGGGTTAAAGCAAACGTTTTTTTAAAAGGAGAGTACACATGTTGAGTCCGAAAATTCAGGAAGCCTTAAGCAAGCAAATCAATGCTGAATTGTTTTCGGAATATCTCTATTTATCGATGTCGGCATATTTTGAGGCCGAAAGTTTCAAGGGAATGGCCCAGTGGATGCGCACTCAGGCTGGTGAAGAACACGGCCATGCGATGAAGTTTTTCGATTTCATAAATGACCGCGACGGCCGAGTGACTCTCACCCAGATCGAGTCTCCGAAGATCGAATGGAAGTCCCCGCTGGACGTTTTCGAAGATGCCCTCAAGCACGAACAAAAGGTGACCGGCTTGATCAATGATTTGTCGAATCTGGCGTTTGCCGAAAAGGATCACGCCTCGCACGATTTTCTGGAATGGTTCGTCAAGGAGCAGGTCGAGGAAGAGTCCGTCGCCCGCACGATCGTCGATCAGCTAAAACTTGTGGGCAACGACGGCACGGGCTTGTACATGATCGATCGGCAGCTCGGCCAAAGGGGCTCAGCCCCCTCCCCTGCCCCGGCGACATAACAAATTGCAAATTGGCAAATGCAAATTTAAAATTGCAAATTGAACAAAATAGGAGTTTGCTCCAATTTGCATTGTGCAATTTGCAATAATTTTGGTTACGTTCATTATTGAGCTATTTTTTACCAAAATCTCCCAGGAGAATAACGATGTGCAGTTTAGTGACCAAAGAGGCCCCCGATTTTACCGCCACGGCCGTAATGCCGGACAACTCGTTTAAGGAGTTGAAGCTTTCGAATTATCGCGGCAAGTATGTGATCTTGTTTTTTTATCCCCTGGATTTTACCTTTGTTTGCCCGTCGGAAATCATCGCCTTCGACGCCGCGCTGGATAAATTTCAGAAGAAAAACACCCAGGTGCTTGGGGTAAGCGTGGATTCGCATTTTACCCACTGGGCATGGAAGAACACTCCGCGGAAGGAAGGCGGCATCGGACAGATTCGTTATCCGCTGGTATCCGACCTTACCAAGGGCATCGCCAAGGATTTCGGCGTGCTGTTGGAAGACGGCGTCGCCTTGCGCGGGCTGTTTCTTATCGACAAAGAGGGTAAAGTCCGCCATGCACTGATCAACGATTTGCCCATCGGCCGCAGCGTGGATGAAGCCCTGCGCACACTCGACGCCTTGCAGTTCCACGAACAACACGGCGACGTCTGCCCGGCCAACTGGCACGAGGGCGAAGAAGCCATGAAACCCACAGCCGACGGCGTGGCACAGTACCTGGCCAAGCATTCATGATCGCCATCCTGGAAGAATTTGCATACGAGAGTTGGCTGGTGTTAGGCCAGATGGCGCCATACCTGTTATTTGGGTTTTTGGTGGCGGGCATACTATCGGTGTGTTTTTCGCCGCAATGGATCGAGCGGCATTTGGGCCGGCCCGGTTTCGGTCCCGTGGTCAAGGCGTCACTTTTAGGCGTGCCTTTGCCGCTTTGTTCCTGCGGGGTGATACCGGTGGCAGCCTCGATCCGCCGACACGGGGCCAGCCGCGCCGCAACCACTTCGTTTCTGCTTTCCACTCCGCAAACGGGGGTTGACAGCATTGCCATAACCTACGCCCTGTTGGGGCCGGTATTCGCCGTGTTTCGCCCGATTGCCGCCTTGATTACCGGATTGGTCGGCGGCGGATTGGTTCAGCTCTTCGGCGAACAAGACGGTGAGGAACATTCTACCGGTGAAAAAAACCATTCCTGCACCGAACTTTGCTGCGCCGACAAGGAATCGCGCAACATCGTTTGGCGATCGCTCCATTATGGATTTGTTACCCTGCCCCGCGACATCGGCGCGGCACTGTTGATCGGCGTGCTGGTGGCGGGGGCGATCACAGTCATTGCGCCGGCCAACGATGAATTAAAACCATATCTGGGCGGAGGGATAGGTTCTATATTAATAATGATGGCCATCGGCGTGCCGATTTACGTTTGTGCCGCGGCTTCGATCCCCATCGCGGCGGGCTTGATCCACTTGGGCGCATCGCCGGGCGCTGCCTTGGCGTTTTTGATCTCCGGTCCGGCCACAAATGCCGCCACTATCACCACGACATGGAAATTGATGGGCCGGCGGACTTCCCTGCTATATTTATTGACCATCGCCGTTAGCGCCATCGGCTGCGCTCTGTTGCTGGATTGGATATTTTCTTTCGTGCCGTTTGCCTTGCCTCAGATCAACAGTCACGTCCATCAGCATATGCATGAAAGCGGTTGGATTTCGGCGTTTTGGGCCATCGTACTCTTGGCGGTAATCGGTTTTTCTTATTTACAGTCGCCCAAAAAAGAAGCCGGCCTGACCTTGGATGAAGATTCTACTAGCGGGGGATCATCCTCGGACCAGCCCACGGTAAGTTCGGAACGTCTGGATTTTACGATTTCGGGCATGACCTGCGGTCATTGCGTTGAGACGGTAGGCCGGACGCTTCGCCAATCGCCCGGCGTGCGCCGCGTGGAAGTCAACCTTAAGGAAGGCCGGGCAGTGGTAACCGGCGAACATCTCGATCCGCAACAGTTGACCGCCGCCGTAAATTCTTTAGGATATGAGATGAAATTACAGTAAGTATACAGTTTACTGTGCACTGTTTACCGTTTTATACATTCATTTTCTAGCATCCGGCCTATGAATATCATGCTTCGCGAAAATATCGACTGGGTCGGTTACGTCGACTGGACGATCCGCGATTTTCATAGTTACGACACCGAGCGCGGCGCAACCTACAATGCCTATCTTGTCCGCGATGAAAAGACCGCCCTTATCGACGCGGTAAAAGCGCCTTATGCAGACGATCTTTTGGCGAAAATCTCGGCCCTCTGTCCGCCGGATAAAATAGACTACGTTGTCTGCAACCATGCCGAGCCAGATCACAGTGGAGCATTGCCTCGGGCGTTGGCCGCCATGCCCCGGGCCGTGCTGGTCTGCGACAAAAAATGCGCCGAAATCCTTGCCGAGCATTACGACACTTCCGCTTGGAAAACGCGGATCGTGGCCACGGGCGATACGATTTCACTCGGCCGGCGAACGCTTCGCTTCATCGAAACGCCCATGGTCCACTGGCCCGAGTCGATGTTTACTTACGTCCCGGAGGAGAAGTTGCTCTTTTCCATGGACGCCTTCGGCCAGCACTACGCCAGCGCCGAGCGGTTCGACGACGAATCGCCAATGGAGACTGTCATGGATGAGGCCAAGACCTATTATGCCAATATCATCATGCCATACGGCAAATCGGTTAAGGCCTGCCTGGAACGCATCAAGGAATTGGACGTGGAAATGATCGCACCCAGCCATGGGATAATTTGGCGACGGCACGCTGACGGGATTTTGGCCGCATATCGGCAGTGGATGGAATGCACGCCCGAGCCCAAAGTACTAATTGTTTACGATAGCATGTGGGAAAACACAGGCGCGATGGCCCAAGCCATCTTGGAGGGCGCAACGCGGCCCGGCGTGCAAGTAAAGCTGATCCATCTCCGCCGCTCGAATCTCACCCGGCTGGCGACCGAGGTGCTCGATGCGGCCGCGATTGCTTTCGGTTCTCCGACGCTGAACCATAATATGATGCCCGCTGCCGCTGCCGCTCTTTGCTATTTGGAGGGGCTCAAGCCGCGGGGAAAATGCGGTTTCGCCTTCGGCTCCTACGGCTGGGGCAGAGGCGGTGCGGAAAACGTGGATCAGCGGTTGCGCGATATCGGCTGGGAAATTCTCCGCGAGCCGATCTGGGCTAAATATCGGCCTACTACCGAGGTTCTTGACCAGTGCCGCCAGGCCGGCAAAATTCTGGCCGAAAAGGCCCTGGCCGCGGCTGGCGAATAATGAAAAACCGCTTGCGTTTTCGCGGCATATTGCTCCATAATAATAGCCCTTGTCTAACCAGGGCGTTTCGCGTTTAATTAGGCATACTTTTTGCACTATTTTCACAAACAAATGGTGTTAGCATGCCCAATCCAGCGCCATCGAATGTTCGTAGCCCTTCTCCAGAAGTTCCCGCGCATAAACCCTATATCCCGGATGAAAAGATCATACCAGAGTTCACCTGGTCGGCGGTGCTGGTAGGGGCGGTGCTGGGGATAGTTTTCGGCGCTTCTTCTTTGTACCTGGTGTTGAAGGTGGGCATGACAATTTCGGCCTCGATTCCCGTAGCCGTGTTGTCGATTACGCTGTTTCGAGTTTTTTCGCGTGTTTTCCCCATACGCCGGGCGACGATTCTGGAAAACAACATCGTGCAGACAACCGGCTCGGCCGGCGAATCGATTGCCTTTGGCGTGGGCATCACCATGCCGGCGGTGATGATCTTGGGGTTTGAGCTGGAGATTACCCGGGTGATGGTCGTTTCAATACTCGGCGGCATGTTGGGCATCTTAATGATGATCCCGCTGCGCCGCGCGTTCATCGTCAAACAGCATGGAACATTAAAATATCCCGAGGGCACGGCCTGTGCGGACGTGCTCATGATCGGCGAGACCGGCGGATCGACCGCCGCAACGGTGTTTATCGGATTTGGGTTGGCCTTTGTGCATAAATTTCTTATGACCGGCATGAGGCTGTGGAAAGACATTGTCGCCCGGCCACTGGATTGGTTCGCAAGCGCAACGCCCTCCATCGAGGCATCGCCCGAGCTTTTAGGCGTGGGTTACATCATCGGCACGCGGATTTCCTGCATTATGGTTGCTGGAGGCGTGTTGTCGTATTTTGTCCTGGTTCCGGCCATTAAGTTTTTCGGCGGAGGATTAGCCGCGCCTCTTTATCCGGCTACCGTGCCTATCAGTACCATGGATGCCGATGCAATTCGCAGCGCGTACATTTTGTACATCGGCGCCGGGGCCGTGGCCACGGGCGGAATCATCGGGCTTTGCCGTGCATTGCCGCTGATTTTTTCATCGCTGCGATCTGGCCTTCGCGATATGAAAACCGCGATTAGCACAGGCGGCGTTGCCGCAAAGCGCACCGATCGCGACCTGCCGATGTGGATCGTGTTTATCGGATCGCTGTTTCTAATAACTGCCATATGGGTATTTCTGGACATCGATCCGCAGGCCGGCGGCAGTTTTTCATGGGCGGCCCTGTTGAATACCTCTAATCTCATCGCGGCCGTGCTTATCGTCTTGTTCGGTTTCCTTTTTGTCACGGTCTCGTCGCGATTGACCGGCGAAATCGGTTCCTCTTCAAATCCCATTTCCGGCATGACCGTCGCCACTTTGCTTTTAACGTGTCTAATATTTTTCATTTTGCATTGGACAGGTCCAACATACCAGTTGATTGCCTTATCGGTGGCTGCCGTGGTATGCATCGCCTCGTCGAACGGCGGCACGACTTCGCAAGATCTCAAGACCGGCTACCTGGTCGGCGCCACGCCGAAGTATCAACAGTTAAGCATTATCATAGGCACGATTTCGTCGGCACTTGTTATCGGCGTAATTCTTATGATGCTTAATCAGTCGGGAACCATATATTCAAGTAAAAATCTTCCTCAACTCCGCAGCCCATTGGATCTAGAAGAGATTCAGCAACATGCCGGGCGGGAACAAGCCCCCGATGGCAAGACGTATTATATCTGGCATGCCTTGGAGGGAAACAGCCAAGGCGTGCCGCCCGGAAAATACCTGGTAGATGATCGCGGGCAACTCCGTTTTCTCGTCGACCCCGGAATCAGCGGCCGACTAAACCGCCGCGACGACGGCTCGGAAGTAAAGAAATTCAATCCGCCCCAGGCCCAACTCTTCGCTGTGATAACCGACGGCATTCTGAGTCAAAAGCTGCCCTGGGTTTTGGTGCTTCTCGGGGTGGCTATCGCGCTGTTCATGGAATTGTGCGGCGTTTCATCTCTGCCCTTCGCTGTTGGGGCATACTTGCCTCTTTCGACTTCAACGCCCATTTTCGCCGGTGGACTCGTGCGGTTTATCGTCGATAAATACACGCGCCGAAAACGGAATAAAGAATCATCACAACTCGAATCGGAAATGAGCCCCGGCGTGCTGTTTTCCACGGGCTACATTGCCGGCGGGACAATAGCCGGCGTGTTGATTGCTTGTCTCTTATATTTGCCTTTTTCCGAGCCTATTAATAAAATGCTGGGCAAATGGCAGTACCGGCAAACGCCCCTTTCCGTCGAGGCCGACTTCCCCAACCAGTGCCTGGCGTTGGCAAAAAGCGAATTGGGCGAAAAAGCCTCGGAAAAAGATGTTTATCGCCTGGCCTCCGAAGTTTACGACCTCAATATCCAACTTCTGCCACAATACGTGCCCTTGCGCAAAGGTATGACGCTCAATTTGCCCGGCGATAAAACCGGGCAGGTCGAAGCCGATATGACATTAGGCGAATTCGCTAAAAAAACATTGGATGGGCCGGAAAAAGCCGCCTCGTTGTTCGAATTGAATTCCGACAGGCTCCGGCCTCCTCGGGGTTTGCCGGCGGGAGTCGAGATGCGGTTGCCGCAGAAAAACTTCCCGTCCTTGATTGCCTTTGCCGTGCTGGCGCTAATATTATTGGTGGTCGGTTTCGGATGGATATTTAAATCGCCGTCCGGTAAGGAAAATGGTAAATAATCAGCCCGATCCCTGCGGGGTTCGGGATCGTATACATAAATGGTTTTGCGACATTGTCATTTTACAGGAGAAGCTATGAAGTGAGCCAACCTCGCGTCCATCGGTTAGGATACTGATTTTGTTCGTTACACTTTATCAGTCCTTACCAACAGAAGGAGGTTGGCCGTGAACTATTGTGGCATAGAT
>JBEKZY010000199.1:0-9210 GCA_049509395.1 Thermoguttaceae bacterium
CGTAACCGTCAAGGAACGGATCGCCCGATAGAACTCGGTCCGAGTACAGCCAGTGATAGTCCGAGGCGAATGCGTCATACTCTTGGGCGACAACCGTGGTCATTGTCTTGTCCGTGGATAACAGGTATTAGACCGCGAAAATGCGGTCGAGTATGTCAGCGTTTTGCCGGCCGCATACGGACACGTTAAGCGTACGCTGCACAATGGCTATAGATGGATTTCCCAACCAAAAGGTTCAGGGATCGTTACGCAAAAAACCCCCGCAGCCGCGAATATGCGACCCGGGGGTTGACTGTAAGTGGCGGGGACAGGATTTGAACCTGCGACCTCGAGGTTATGAGCCTCGCGAGCTACCGGACTGCTCCACCCCGCGTCATATTATATTTATCGTTAATAATAGCAGATCGTTCAACCGAGTCCTGTAGTTTAACACATTCCCAATCCATGTCGAGGGCCATGGTCAATCTATTTCTTGAAGTCATGCCGTTACCGATGTCCCCGAACGGGGGGCGGTAAAGTTCCCCCTATACTCTAGTTTGATTAACCCTAACATTTGCCGTTTGTTATTTGCCGCATCGCCTCATAGGCCGCGATCCCCACGCTTACCGCCAGATTTAAACTGCGCACGTGTTTGTGCATGGGAATCCGCAGGCAGCGATCCGCATATTCGGCTAGAATCCCCGGCGGCAGGCCCCGCGTCTCACTGCCAAAGACCAAGACGTCGCCGGGACCGTATTGGGCCTCGGAATAAATTTTGCCGGCCGTTTTTGTGAAAAACCACGGCCGGAATACGGGAAATTGCCGGACCAGCGCCGCCCAATTGTCGAGCACCTCCCAATCGAGATGCTCCCAATAGTCCAATCCCGCCCGATGCAAGTGCCGATCATCGAGTCGAAACCCCAGCGGTCTGACCAGCCAGAGTTTGGCCTCCAAGGCCACGCACGTTCGCCCCACGTTGCTGGCGTTATAGTGAATTTCTGGCTCGAATAGGACAATGTTTAACACGGTGGCTGATGATTCTCGGTTTTCAGTTGTTACAAAGCTGTCAGCAATCAGCCTTCAGCTATCAGTATGAGAATATGCCGCGGCTGACCGCTGCCGGCTGAAAGCTGATAGCCAATACAATTCATCCCTCAATATTTCAAAGTGGGCAATGAATTGCCCACCCCTTTCTGTACACTGTCCACTGCCCACTGTCCACTTTCATCCCTATCCTTTATAAAACTCCCTTCATCGTTTCCAAGCCGAGTGGTTCGCGGCTGGTGAATGGTTCGCCGTAGCGTGCGCCGATCGACCAGCCCCATACGGCCGCTTGATCGCGGATTTGGTCCAGGAAGGCGGGCGATTCTTGCGGCCGGCCTTCGATAAACTGGCTGCGATAGCAACTGATTGCCGCCAGTTTCCGCTCCCAAAATTCGCTGATATCGAGCACGAACGCCGGTTGCGGAATCATCCGCAAATGGAAGCAGTAGTAATAAAAAATCCGCTTAGGATAGTGCGGTTGGCCGGGCAGGTCGGTCTTGGTCAATTTCGACCAGAATCGGGCGGCCTCGATAAGTTGCGTGGCGGCTACGTGGTCGGGATGGGCATCTATCCAGTATGGGGCGAAAATCCAGCGCGGCCGGGTCTGCCGGAACACCCCGGCCAACTTCGCCCGGGCCGAAAGCGTGGGCTCCAAACTGCGATTCGAAAGCCCCAGGTTCTCCCGCCAATCCAATCCCAAAATTTCAGTGGCGGCCCGGGTTTCCCGAATCCGAGTTTCAGGGCTTCCCAACGGCGTAGGCTCGCCGGAGGTCAAATCCAAAACCCCAACCCGATGCCCTTCGGATTTCAGTTTTAGTATGGCCCCGCCCATTCCAAGTTCCGCATCATCCGGATGGGGGGCAACAACCAAAATGTCTAATTCAGCGTTTGACATGGGATAAAGGATACCATTAGGGATGAAGGATGAGGGATGAAGGATGAATGTAAGTAATTGAAGTTCAATAAGTTACGTTACTAAAACAAACTAATTTAAGATATGAATACGCGGGGTGCAGCCAGGAATTAGCGTTAAACTATTGTACCGGCAAAACTGGACTGGACACAGGCTGGGGTTTTTGTGAAAATCCCGCCTCTTTTCCAGGTACTCCTTTTTTGTCGCATTCTGCCATGTTCCGAACCATTTGCCATTTTGGCCGCAAGTGCCGGCTTGCCTGCCTTATTGGACTTGCGGCGATGCTCGTTTGCCTGGGATCTTCGGGCTGTGCGAAATGGAACCTCCGCGGCGACGGCTGGCAGGACGATTCGCTGTCGTCCAGCATTCGCCAGGCGCGGCCGCCGGCTAAAGAATCCGAGTTCTGGAGTTTCAGCAACAAAGCCCGGCAAATCGAGGCCGATTGCGGCTCGCAATAGACGATTGACAATTGCAAGCCGCTACGTTTTTCCATCTTTGCCTTCTTCCCAGAGATGTCCCTGCCCTCGACGTCATGCTGGCGCAGGGATTAAACTGTTGCTATTGCGCATTTGAATGTCGAGGTATTGAGAATCGGGAAACTAATGTCACGCGCAATAGCCGGCGCCTAACAGCCGCCGGAGGGAATTCGCCGATATTCCGGCGGTCGTTGACTGCCGGCTAATGAGTTTATTAAGCCGAGACTCAACAACGGAGATCAAGATCATGGCGAACGACATGACGCAAATATACGAGCAAGTTTGCAATTACGCCCGGCAAACGGCCTTGATTGCCTCCATCGAGTCGGTCCTGGGCTGGGACGAACATGTCAACCTGCCGGTCTCGGCGGGCGAATACCGCGCCGAGCAGATAACCTACATGGTCGGCCTGATCCATCAGCGCTGGATCGACCGGCAGTTCGGCGATTGGCTGGAAGCCCTGGCATCCGGCCCTTTGGCGGCCGATCAAACCGCTGATACGGCCATTAATATCCGCCGATTAAAACGGCAGCGCGACAAAAATGTCAAGCTGCCCCAATCGCTGGTGGAGGAATTGACGCGAACCGCGGTTCTTGGCCAATTGGCCTGGCAAGACGCCCGGCGGCAAAACAACTTCGCCATGTTCCGGCCGTATTTGGAGAAAATGATCTCCTTGAAAAAGCGGCAGGCCGAGGCCTTGGGTTATGAAGAGCATCCCTACGACGCGCTTCTGGATGAATACGAGCCCGATGCGCAAACGGCCAAAGTTGCCCGGGTATTAAACGGCTTGCGCGAACAATTGGTGCCCATGGCGACCACGATTGCACTTAGCGACCGGATTCCGCGCACGGACATTCTCAAGCGGAATTTTCCCGTGGACACGCAAAAAATCTTCGCCCAACAAGCCGCCGAGTCGATCGGTTATGATTTCGATCGGGGCCGCCTCGACGTGTCTGTGCATCCGTTTACCGTCGGTCTGGGGCCGCACGATTGCCGCATCACCACCCGCTACGACGGCCGGTTTTTCAACGCGGCCTTCTTCGCCGTCATGCACGAGGCCGGTCACGGCCTGTACGAGCAAGGCTTGCCCGCCGAACACTACGGCCTGCCTTTGGGCGAAGTGACTTCTCTGGGGATCCACGAATCGCAATCGCGGATGTGGGAAAATCTGGTCGGGCGGAGCCTCGCATTCTGGAGCCATTTATTTCCCAAAGCCCAAGCACTGTTTCCCCAGGCCCTCGGTAATGTATCGCTGGATGAATTTTATTTCGCCGTAAACGAGGTCCGCCCGTCGTTGATTCGCGTGGAAGCCGATGAAGTCACGTATAACCTGCACATTCTGATCCGCTTCGAGCTGGAACTGGCCCTGATCGAAGGCGATCTTCAAGCGGCCGATCTGCCCGGGGCATGGAACGAAAAGTATCAAAAATACCTGGGCGTGACCCCGCCCAACGATGCCCAGGGCGTATTGCAGGACATGCATTGGAGCGGGGGGCTTTTCGGTTATTTTCCCACTTACGCCTTGGGCAATCTATATGCCGCCCAGTTTTTCGCCCAGGCCCGCAGCGATCTGGGCGATTTGGACGCCATGTTCCAAAAGGGCGACTTCCAACCGCTAAGGCAATGGCTGCGGGAGAAGATTCACAGCCAAGGGCATCGTTATACCGCCGCCGAGTTGGTCCGGCGCATAACCGGCCGGCCATTGTCGCACGAGCCGCTAATGGCACATTTAAAAAACAAATTTTATGCAATGTACGGCTTAAACTTGTGATTTTGCCGTCATCAAGTCGATTGTGCATGGTATAATTGCCGGTTCTGCCGGATATGATAAAATGCGTGCCGGCCTAAAAATCGAGGGATGTCCATGCCGACAATCTCCACATGCCCCCATTGCTCGCAGATGGTGTCAATTCCCCGGGGATTGGACGCGGCAACCTTGGTTCGTTGCCCCTTGTGCGGCGCCGAATATCCGCTTGGCGCGGCAATGGATATGGTGCCTCCGAAACTGGTTCCGGTGGAAACATTTGATGAGGCGAATTTATCGGGCCCGGGACAGCCTGCAAATCAGGCCGATCAGCATGAGGCCGATATTATTCGGCTTGAATCGGCGGCCCCTAGATCGATTCCCATTCAGACAGCGATAAAACCTCCTCCCATAAAACCTGCCTCTACCACGGAAAAACCCAAATCCGTCGCCGGGTTGGTAACTGAACCTTTTTTTGCCGCCGATGCCGGGCCGCCGAGCCAGTCCGCAGCGCCGCCCCAACCGGCCGATGAAGACCCGAACATTTCCCCGCCTCCGGTGGTATCTTCATTTCTATTGCAGTATGGCGCAGGGGAAGCCGGCCAGTCCGGCGCGCCCCCCATCGTTGCCCCGGGAGATGCGGATGAAACCGCCGAAACCACGGAAAGTCCGCTCGACGCCGAAGTGTACGATCTAATTGCCAAGCACAAAAAGGAGACCGAGGAAGAATCCACGAATCAAACGGAATCGTCGGCCCCTGGGCGCCGAGCACAGGGCAAACCCAAAAACGTGCTGCGGATCTATGCGGGGATCATCTTTGGCGGCATAGTGGGCTTAACCATAGGATACATAATACTGGCCTGGATCGCTGTTTGGATCATGGGCCCGCGATTCGACATGCCCGCGCCCCCAAAAGTTTTAAAGCCCGTTTTGCGATTTGTCTTGCCCGATAGAATTTGGGCGGAAAACCAAAAGCCGTCAAATAAACATTAAAATATTTTCTCGCAAAGACGCCAAGGCACAAAGAATATAAATGTGTAAAAAGGAAATGGGATAAAATGGAAATATTTTTAAATGAAATCCTAAAATATTCTTACCCTTTTTCCTTCTTCTCCCTTTTTCCTTTATTTACACTCTTCTTTGCGTCTTAGCGTCTTTGCGAGAAACTCTAAAGAGAATTATCATGCGCGTCGAAATCGGCAAGACGATTCTGGAACTCCACCAAGGCGACATCACTCTGCAAGAGACCGATGCCGTAGTCAACGCGGCCAATAGCCGGCTGGCGGGCGGAGGCGGCGTGGACGGCGCGATCCATCGCCGCGGCGGACCGGCCATCATGGCCGAAACCGACGCCCAATATCCCCAAGGCTGCCCCACCGGATCGGCCGTCATATCCACCGCGGGCAATCTCCCGGCCAAGTATGTGATCCATGCCGTGGGACCGGTGTGGGGTAGCGGCCGGTACGGCGAGGCCGAATCGCTTGCCGGCGCATATCGCCGCAGCCTGGAACTGGCCGTAGAACACGCCTGCCGCAGCATCGCCTTTCCCGCCCTAAGCACCGGCGCCTATCGCTACCCCATCGACCTGGCCGCCCGCACCGCCCTTTCCACGGCCATCGATTTTCTAAAAGAACACGGCAAGCCCGAGTTGGTTCGCTTCGTGCTTTTCGACACCGCCGCCTACAAAACATTTGCCGCTGTATTGGAAGAACTGACAAAAAAATGATCAATCCGTTTATGTCAACACGGAGACACGGAGTTCACGGAGATCAGACAAAAAAGAATTTTTGCAACACTTTAGCCGATTGCGGCAAACGGCATGGAACAATAATTATTTAGCACGAAAATACAAAAGAACGAAAACTCGAAAAAGAATTGTAGATTCAGATTTCGTTTTTTCGAGATTTCGCTCTTTCGTGGTGAGAATGCTTGTATATCGTTTTTTTCTTGATTCACTTCAATCTGCCAAATAGTAACGATTATATTCATTTCTCCGTGTCCTCCGTGCCTCCGTGTTGGATTATTGCGATAAATTCATGAATGAAACTCCCACTGTCCGACAGCCTCGAAGGCGTTTTCGACGTGCTCGATTTTCGGACGACGTTTGTCGGCCGGCCATGTGACGGCGATAACGTCGAAGCGGGCGGAATATTCCAGCAGGCCGTGCCGCTTTAAGAATGTGACCGCCAGCTTGGTCAGTCGGCGCTGCTTTGCCGGGTCCACGGCCTCGGAGGGATGGCCGGCGTCTGAAGAAGTGCGGGTTTTGACCTCGGCGAAAACGATCGTCTTGCCGCGATAGGCGACGATATCCAGTTCATCCCGCCGCTTTAAGCGGTCGCCCAGGGCGATGATTTTATAGCCTTTACGCCGCAAGTGCCGCGCGGCCGCCGCTTCGCCCCGCTGCCCCAGCGTCTTTTCGGGAAATACCCGCCGCCACCATGCAGAAATAAATTCCCGCACGATAAATTTCCTTCGGAAAGAATTATTAAAAAGAATTATCGACACGGAGACACGGAAAGCACGGAGAAAGCAAATTTATTTTTTGTGTAAACAGGGAAAAAGGGAAAGGGGGAAAAAGGGAAAAAACAAATCCCGTCAACGAGAGAACACGCTTCCCCTTTTTCCTTTACTTACACATGCATTTGTTGTTTGCTCCGTACTCTCCGTGTCTCCGTGTTGAAACAATTATTATTTTTCGTTCTTGTCCGTATCCTGGCGGCGTTCGCGCAGTCGGACGCTCTTGCCGCTGCGCTCGCGCAGATAATACAGCTTTGCCCGCCGCACCACGCCCGAGCGTTTCACTTCGATCTTGGCGATCCGCGGCGAGTTCAAGGGGAACTTGCGCTCCACGCCTTCGCCTTGCACGATGCGGCGGACCGTAAACATCTCCCGGGTGCCGGAGCCGCTGCGGGCGATCACCGTGCCGCTGAAAATTTGAATCCGCTCCTTGTCGCCTTCCAGAATGCGGCAGTGCACGTCGACCGTGTCGCCGATGTCGAATTCGGACTTTTCTTCCTTGAGGCTGCCTTTTTCGACCAGTGATAAAATCTTTTCGCTCATTGTAGATCCTTTCGATATCGCTTCGGCGACCGATCAACCAACCACGGCTGCGCCGCGGGGCCCTTCGCCCTGTGAATAAACGTTTTTATATTTTCCGACGCGACCAATGGTCGCGGCTTTACAATTTAAAGTAAATCCTCTCGGCGCGTTTGTGTCCGCCGCCGGCTGTCTTCTTCGCGCCAGCGGGCGATCTCCTCGTGATTTCCGTTTAACAGGACCTCGGGCGCCTCGAGGCCGCGATATTCCCGCGGCCGAGTGTATTGGGCGCACTCCAGCCACCGTCTTTGGCCCGAAAACGAATCGCTCGCCGTGCTGTCTTCGTCGCCCAGCACGCCCGGCACAAGCCGGATGACGGCGTCTATAATCACCATCGCGGCGACTTCTCCGCCGTTAAGCACATAGTCGCCGACTGAAATCTCCTCGGGTTTTAAAATTATTCGTATTCGTTCGTCAAAACCTTCGTACCGCCCGCACAACAGCAAAATCCGCTGGTGTCCTGCCAGGCGTTCGACGGCCGGCTGATCAAGTCGGCGTCCTTGCGGGGTGAGCATTACCAGGCGACCCGAATCGCCGGACATGACCCGCACCGCTTCCACGGATTCCACCACCGGCTCGACCTTCATCACCATGCCGGGTCCGCCCCCGAAGGGACGATCGTCAACAGTATTATGTTTTCCTTTCGACCAATCGCGGATATTGTGCAACCGCACTTCGACCAAACCCGCCTGTATCGCCTTGTTCAACAAACTTTGGCCCAAGTATCCCTGAAAAATATCCGGAAACAGGGTCAAGACGTCAAAACGCATGGTTATTCTTTGTCTTCCGCGGCGGCGGCCTGGGCACGGATCTCATCGGCGTCGGAGCGTCGAGCCGAGGGGGCTTCGGCCTCCGCTTTCTTTTCCTTGGGCGCCCTGGGCATGGGCTGCGGAATCTCCGGCCTGCGCCGCTGCTGGGCCAACCGATTGAGCGCCTCCTGCTGGGCAGCCAGGTGCGTGCCGGTCTCGCCGTATTTCTTGATAAGCACGCTTACCTTGTCCGACGGCGTCGCACCCACGCCCAGCCAATACTTGATCCGCTCTTTGTTCAATATCGCGCGGGCGTTGGTCTCGGGGATCAAGGGATCGTAGGTGCCCAGTTGTTCCAAAATCCGCCCGTCGCGCGGGGCGCGAATCTCCATCGCACAAATCCGGAAAAAGGGCCGATGCTTGCGTCCCATTTTCTTCATTCTAATACGTACAGCCACTCTAATCTCCTCGTAAATATGGTTTTGTTATTGTGTACATCATTATTCTATCAGTTAAAGGCGCCATGGCCAAGCTTGCTTGGCCATGCCGTGTTCATGCCGGCACGCCGAACATGCCCACGCAAGCGTGGGCATGGCACCCGATGGTTTCCGCTATTTATTTTTTGCCTCGCGTCTTTTTCGCCTTTCCTCGCGCTCGCGGAGTTTTTTGAGTTTGGCCTTTTCTGCGGATGTCAAACGCTTGCCTGTGCCGATTTTCGTTTTTGCCAGTTTTGCACCCGGATTGAGCATGCCGCCTTGGGTAAGCTGTTGCATGGTCTTCATTTTATCACGCATGCCCATGGATGACATCCGCTTCATCATGTCGGCGATACCGTCGAATTGTTTGACCAACTCGTTGACCTGCTGCGGTTCAACCCCGGCCCCGGCGGCAATGCGGCGGCGGCGGCTTGGGTCGATGACCTTCGAGGGATTGGCCCTTTCCGCGGGGGTCATGGAATCAATGATACCCCCCAAACGGCGCATATCGCCTTCGGCATCCACGTCGCCCATCATCTGAGCCATTCCGCCCATGCCGGGAATCATGCTCATAATCTTGTTGATGGGACCGAGTTTTTTGGTCTGTCCCAACATGTTTTTGAAGTCGTCCAGGGTGAATTGGCCTTTGCGGAGCCGGGCTTCCTGCTTGGCCATTTCATCCTGGTCGATCTTTTGTTGAGCTTGTTCGACCAGCGAAACCACGTCGCCCATG
>JBEKZY010000002.1:0-44056 GCA_049509395.1 Thermoguttaceae bacterium
CGACTTCCTGAAACATCCGTCGTCGCGCTTGTTGCGATTTATTGTTTCTGAGTATTTTTAGAACACCCTCCGCACCTCTATCGGCCTTTTGTTTGACACGGTAAGTTGTTGCCTGACCACCTAGGTCTCCAATAACCACCCAGTTTTCTTGATAATCGTTGCCGTTAGGCATCGTGCATACCCAAATCTAGTTGACAAAGACGCTTCACTTTCATTCAGCCGCCCTGGTTTTTGCCACGCGGGCCCTGCTTAAGGGCTTGTCCAACAGTGTCCTTCTGGCGATTTTACTCCCCCAAATAACCACCGTCCATTCCCCACTGCTCATTCGGCTTTTCGCGATAAAAGCGGGACCTGATCCAAAGCCGGCCAATCAAGCCAGTCCTTTCTGTTTATGCCCCATATTGGTGGCTAATCTTCGGTAAAAAAGCAGCTACATGACTATTTAAAAGGGGCTATGTCAAGGATGGGGCTTTACTTTTCCGATTAACTAAGTTAGACTTTTATAGGATCTGAGCCCCAGGTAAGTCTGGGTCGTAGGATCCACCAGGGCCCGCAAGGGCCCCATTTTTTTGCGCCCGTTTAGAGCCGGACGACGCCAAGCCTCATGGGATCCTTGTTCGACGCATGTTTGCAGAGTACTGGTGTCAGACGTTGCAAGTAGGCATTACCGCCATGCTTCTTCATGTATGCCGATGGCTCAATACTCTGTTTCAGTAAGAATGCGGCGCAATCGGCCGCTTGGATCAAGTATGATTCTCGAGAATTGCGTTGTACGGGATCCTCGATCACAACCTGAATTGGCTCATCCTTGTAGACGAATGCCCCGTGCTGCTGCTGAATTCTTAGCGGATTGCTGAGACGCATGTCATTGAGAAATCGTTTTAGCTTTCCGCCATCCGTGTTGTCGGGGAAAACGATTCCGCGTTCGTGGGGATTCATGGGACCAGGAAAATTACGGTAGCGAATAGTGTTTTCGAATCGCTGGAACAACGAATACCACGCCCATCGGAAAACCTCGCCCTTGTCAGGCACGTTGCCTTGTTTATCCACGACAACGTTGATGATGCTCACATCGGCAAGCGTCGCAATCTTGTCGGCAAAATGGCGAACAATTGCTAGACGCTCATGCTTCTTGAGTTTCCCAATCGACGGGTCCAGTTTGCCTGGCTTGTTAATCATGGCCGCGGCATGAATTTCAGCGTCGAGATATACCCCGTACTTTTGTTTGAGCCAATGCCGGAAACGAAGCAGTTCCGCTACAGTGTCCCGCCACCTTAATTCGTGAACCACTAGCCCGGACAAGCAAAAAAGGCGCGATGGCGAGCCGTCAGACGGCATTCCACAATCACCACTTTCATCTGCATACATCAAATACATGATTCCTGCCTCTGTTTATTATCGACTCTCGGGTGCTGCGACCAACCGACCATACAAGGATGGTGCATGTCGATGCCTGGCTTGTTCAGCAGTGAACTTCTGGCGATTTTACTCCCCCAACTAACCGGCGTCTATCACCCGCTTCTTTTTCGCTATTTCGGGTTTTGGGGATAAGAGTGGAACATATTCCGGCGAATTTGTTTCTCGCAAAGACGCTAAGGCGCGAAGATTTTTGAGAAAGAGTGAATGCTGATTGCCTTTGGCGGGTAGGCGGGAATGGGGAGGCTGATGTTGAATTGAGGGCCGCGGGCGGGGTTGCTTCCATCGCCACACAGATTCTTCGCTTCGCTCAGAATGACGTTCGCTCAGAATGACGCATCTGTTTTGGGCTAGGCACTATTTAGCCCTCACCCTAACGCTCTCCCGACCAACCTTCGGTCGGCGCCCGGATAGGGGACTTTTGGGATAGGTTCTTATTGAGATTGATCCGCGGTCGGCTGGACGGGGCGGCCGCGGTCGTCGAAGTAGGAGACGTTTGTTTGGTTTCCCCGCTCGTCGTAGACGGCTTTCCATAGGGCATATCCGCCCTTGCGCAGGCAGGGCTTGCCGTCGACGCCGAAGTAGGACTCGCTTGTGCGATTTCCCCACTGGTCGAAGGTGGCCTTCCATACGGCATAGCCGTCCTTGTACAGGAATGGCTTGCCGTCGACGCCGAATAAGGACGCGCTGGTCTGGTTTCCCCGCTGGTTGTAGGTAAACCTCATTTCGGCATAGCCGGCGATGCTTGGGCAGGGCTTGCCGTCGGCGTCGAAGTAGGACTCGCCTGTCTGGTTTCCCCGCTCGTTGTAGGTAAACCTCATTTCGGCATATCCGGCGTTGCTCAGGCAGGGCTTGCCGTCGGCGCCGAAGTAGGATTCGCTTGTTTTGTTTCCACGAGCGTCGTAGGACCATTTCATTTCCAGGAATCCGTCTTTGTGCATGCAGGGCTTGCCGTCGACGCCGAAGTAGGTCTCGCTTGTCTCGTTTCCCATCGCGTTGTAGACACACTTCACTTCGGCATAGCCGTCCTTGCCCAGGCAGGGCTCGCCGTGGAGGCCGAAGTAGGAGACTTTTGTGCGGTTTCCCCGCTCGTCGCAGGTCCACCTCATTTCGGCATAGCCGTCCTTGCACAGGCAGGGCTTGCCGTCGATGCCGAAGTAGGCCTCGCTTGTGCGGTTTCCACGCTCGTCGAAGGTCCACCTCATTTCCGGGAATCCATCTTTGTGGAGGCAAGGCTTGCCGTCGGTGTCGAAGTAGGACTCGCTTATCAGGTTTCCCCACTTGTTGTAGGTCCACCTCAGTACGGCATAGCCGGCTTTGCACAGGCAGGGCTTGCCGTCGATGCCGAAGTAGGATTCGCTTGTTTTGTTTCCCCGCTCGTCATAGGTCCACCTCATTTCGGGGAACCCGTCTTTGTGGAGGCAGGGCTGGCCGTCGGGGCCGAAGTAGGACTCGCTTGTCTGGCATCCGCGCTGGTCGTAGGCGGCCTTCCATCTGGCATAGCCGTTGTTGTTCAGGCACAAATTACCGTCGGCGCCGAAGTAGGACCCGCCAATGCGGTTTCCCCGTTCGTCGAAATCGTCTTTCCACAGGGCGACACCCTCCTTGCCCAGGCAGGGATTGCCATCGGCGCCGAAGTAGGATTCGCTTGCCCGGTTTCCCAGTTCGTTGTAAGTCCACCTCACTTGGGCATAGCCGTCCTTGCCCGGGCAGGGCTTGCCATCGATGCTGAAGTAGGATTCGCTTGTCTGGAATCCGCGCTCGTCGTAGGTCCACCTCATTTCGGCGAACCCGTCCTTGTGCAGGCAGGGTTTGCCGTCGGGGCCGAAGTAGGATTCGCTTGTCTGGTTTCCCCGCTCGTCGTAGGCGGCCTTCCAAACGGCATAGCCGTCCTTGTACAGGCAGGGCTTGCCGTCGGCGCCGAAGTAGGACGCGCTAGTCTGGTATCCCCGCTCGTTGCAGGTAAACCTCATTTCGGCATAGCCGGAGTTGCACAGGCAGGGCTTGCCGTCGGCGCCGAAGTAAGATTCGCTTGTCTTGTTTCCACGCTCGTTGTAGGTCCACTTCATTTCGGGGAACCCGTCTTTGTGCAGGCAGGGCTTGCCGTCGACGCCGAAGTAGGATTCGCTTGTCTGGTTTCCCCGCTCGTTGTAGATACACCTGACTTCGGCATAGCCGTCCTTGTACAGGCAGGGCTTGCCGTCGGCACCGAAGTAGGAGATGCTTGTCTTGTTTCCCCGCTCATCGTAGGCGGCCTTCCACACGGCATAGCCGTCCTTGTACAGGCAGAGCTTGCCGTCGATGCCGAAGCAGGACACGCTTGTCTGGTTTCCCCGCTCGTCGTAGACGGCCTTCCATACGGCATAGCCGTCCTTGTACAGGTAGAGCTTGCCATCGGCGCCGAAGAAGGCCTCGCTTGTGCGGTTTCCCCGGCCGTCATAGGTCCACCTCAGTTCGGCATAGCCGGCCTTGCTGAGGCAGGGCATGCCGTCGGCGCCGAAGTAGGACTCGCTTGTTTTGTTTCCACGCTCGTCGTAGGTCCACCTTATTTCGGGGAACCCGTCCTTGTGGAGGCAGGGCTTGCCGTCGATGCCGAAGTAGGACTCGCTTTTTTCGTTTCCCCGCTCGTCGTAGGCAGCGGTCCATACGGCATAGCCGTCCTTGTTCAGGCAGGGCTTGCCGTCGATGTCGAAGTAGGACCCGCTTGTGCGGATTCCCCGCTCGTTGTAAGTCCACCTCAGTTCGGCATAGCCGTTCTTTCTCAGGCAGGGCTTGCCGTCGATGCCGAAGTAGGACTCGCCTGTCTGGTTCCCCCGCTCGTCGTAGGCGGCCTTCCATGCGGCATATCCGTCTTTGTACAAGTAGGGCTTGCCGTCGACGCCGAAGAAAGACGCGCTTGTGCGGTTTCCCCGCTCGTCGTATGTATCCTTCCATCCGGCAATCCCGTCCTTGCCCAGGCAGGATTTGCCGTCGACGCCGAAGTAGGATTCGCTTGTCTGGTTTCCCCGCTCGTTATAGGTAAACGTCATTTCGGCATAGCCGTCCTTTCTCAGGCAGGGCTTGCCCTCGGCGTCGAAGTAGGCCTCGCTTGTTTTGTTTCCACGCTCGTCGTAGGCCCACCGCATTTCCAGGAACCCGTCCTTGTGCATGCAGGGCTTGCCGTTAGCGCCGAAATAGGAGTCGCTTTTCTCGTTTCCCCACTCGTTGTAGGCACACCTCACTTCGGCATAGCCGTCCTTGTACATGCAGGGTTTGCCGTCAGCGCCGAAGTAGGACACTTTTGTCCGGTTTCCACGCTCATCGTAGTCGGCCTTCCATACGGCATAGCCTTCCTTCTGCAAGTAGGGTTTGCCGTCGGCGCCGAAATAGGACTCTTCGACAAGATTTCCATCCGCATCGTATTTCTGCTTGACGCATGCATTGCCGACCGATGTTCCAGTCTTATCGATCCACGTCGTTTTAATGCGATTTCCTTGGGCGTCGTATTCGTACTGTTTGCCGGCGATACCCAGTTTGGCCAGACTTGGCTGGCCGGCGATATCCAGGTAACGTACGGCTTTCACTTTGCCGGCCGGAGTGTAGGTGAACTCCTGGACATAAATTCCATTGGCGTCGGAAGTCGGGTAACCGTTCTGGTTCAAATAATTTCGCCGAACCACGTATCCCTGGTCGTCATACTTCAACTCCCAGGCGGCGATTTCCGAACGCATGCCCGTATTGAGCATCCCCAGCCCGCTACTGAGCCTCGCCGTGTCGGCCGGCAGAAACTGGGCCTGCATCTGCAACCGACCCTTGCTGCCGCCCTTGAATTCAACGATTGACAAGTCCGGGGCATAAACGGACTCCCGCAGTTCCTTTCCTGTTGACGTGAATTCGATCGCGTATTCCAAAGCGCCATTATCGCGGTAATGGAAAGTTCGATCGGCCGGGCGCTCGGCGTCTTCCGTGTTAGTGGGCCGGCCGCTGCCGTTGATGTTCAAAACGCGATCGGCGCGGTACCGGGAAGACTCGATTTTCCACGAGAAATGGCGACGCCGGACCTGGTCTGCGCTCAGTTTGCCGATGCCCTGGGGAACGCCCCGGCATTCCACGTAATCGGCATAGTAGCCGACCTTTGTGCGGTGATAGTCCCAATATGCAAAACTACCAACAGCGGCTGACAGGAACAATGCGGCAGCCATCAGCCCTCGCATGAGGAGTTGTTGCCGCCGGCGCCGTCGATGCCGGTCCCAGAGCTTGTCGAACTTCAGGCCCAGCAGCTTGGCCACGACCTTGACTAGCGCCTTTTCCTTGCCAAGTTCCTCCACGCTGACGCCCAGCATCGCCTGTTCGCCGCCCCGCAGAGCAGTTGGGAAACACTCCCGGCTGGGATCAGCGGCGTTGGGCTCGCCCGCCACGATAAACGGAATGATCCTCTCGCCCCGGCCCATATTGATGAAGTTCTGCACTTCCTTGTTGACCCATTCCGACTGCGACGCCGACGGCGAACAGATGACAATCAGATAGCGGGAATCTTCCAATTCCTTGCGCAGGCTATCCATCAACAGGCCGGCGCCAATGTCCGTCTGATCGCGAAATACCGGGCGAACGTGCTTTGGCAGGTGCGGGGCTTCTTTGCGGATGACGCTGGGAAGCCGGTAGGTCTCCAGGCGATTCTGCAGCCACTTGGCCCAGCGCATGTCCTCGTGCTTGTAGCTAATGAAGGCCACAAACTCGTACCGCCTCTCGGCAGGCGGCCCGGCATCCGCAACATGTTCTGAATCCATGACGGTCTCCTCAAGCACAACCTCGTCGATGCCCGGCTAGTACCCGACCACGGTTAAAATTGTGGGATAATGAATGTCGCATTAATGTTTAGCCGCGACCCGTAGGGGAGCGGATTATAGACCATATTCACAAATTTAGGAGTGGCGGTGTACTAGTCGGGCAGCGTACTTCCGGCGATTTTACTCCCCCAACTAACCACCGTCCACTACCCGCTTGTTTTTCGCTATTCCGGCTATCAACTTTAGATAAGGCAATTTGTGATTATTTGCTTTGGTGACAAGGCGTGATTATTTGCTCTGGTGACAAGGTGTGATTATTTGCTCTGGAGGTAAGTTGTGTTTATTTGCTCCGGAGGAGCATAGTCATGTAGCCGGTGGCGTCAGCCGCCGGTAAAGGGCCACACACATAAATACAAAAGCCCTGTAAGGGCGACATCGAAACGCAAAACGCCCGTCAATGTCGCCCTTCCAGGGCTTGATCTGCGGTTTTGACCTGCGCCGGGAATTCACATCCCCGGCTACACAACAAAACCCCTCCAGGGCAATGAGCATTTTTTAAGCACACCCGAGGTTACTAACTTCCAGCCTCCGGTCTACATTCTAAAGCCTATGTGGAGGGCGGTGGGCAGGAAGGCACTGCTGGGCGAGTCGGCAGTAGTAATCGGCGCGTGGCACACCCAGAACGAAGTAGTGAATTCAAATCATTGCTTGCTATTTCGTCTCAACTTTGTTTGTTATGGAAATTTGCATGAGAAGATGATGACATGTGAATTCCTGTGACGAATTAGGATGCGGGATTTCACTTCGTTGATGGTTGCTAATCCTATGTGGACGATCTTTGAAATGTGAATGCCGCAAAAGAGTTTGCTTTAGCCGAATATTTATAACCTCAAATGTATTATCGGGGTTCCCTTGCAGAAGATATCCAACCATTGCACCTTCGCTGGAAAACGTAGCGTAACGCCCTGTCAGGAAGTTAGTATTGATCTCATTTAAATAAGGGCCAATATCATCTTCATGAGCTAAGACCTTACTTTCCATGGGCCATACCGTTCGGGGATAATCGTATAGCGCGAATCCGATATCTGGTTGAGGCGACCTACCCCGTCCTCGCTTCCGTTTTGTTTGTTCGGGTGGCTGATGGACGACATAAAATGGCTCATCGCCACTCTTGCATTGATCAATTCGAATTGATAGAAGGTAGTTTAAAGATTCTTCTTTTGCTTCGTCATCACCGGAAAAAGAAACTTTCGCAAAATCTTGCGATAGAAGCCTGTCATAACCACGCCACACGAGATCGAGAAGCAATCGCGATTGATCTTGGCACCAACGACTAGCAATCTCCTGAAATGGCAGTGGATCGGGCCAACGACGTTCTGTATACGTCAATCGGGTCATTTTCGCCCTTTGCCCCTCTCATTTTGCTTCTGCTGTTGCCAGAGTTGTATATCGGCAGCTACATCATCAGCATCGCGGAGCGCGGTTGAGCGAGTCCAGTAACGAATGCGATCCGGCTTAATAATGTAAACTGTCGGGATGGATCGCCGCTGATGCTTATACTCATCGTAGACGAGGGCAACCCTTTGATAAAAAATGCCGCCGCGATTCTGCTTATTCATATTCAGCCATTTCTGGTCAAGTTCCATAAGCAAATCGCCAAGTTCTGCCGAGTCGATCTTTTCCACGATGATAGATTCGTCGCGCGGCCAATCCAGATGAATCGCAACCAATCGAACGGGAAGCGGTGAATTGGCTGCGTCCTGGTAAATCGTCGCACAAACGGCCTTGTCCTGTCCAAATCCGGCTTTGAGGACGCGAGTGAAATACTCGCAGTATGCAGATAGATGCGGTTCTGATCTCGTTGCTTTTGTAAAACGACTCGCCCGTTCGGTCGGCTGACGCCCCGGAGATGTTTCATTGCCTTTAAAATCAGGCAAAGTGTAATTAAAGAGATCATCAATGAGTACCCACTCCGCATCTCGGAAGTCAAATATTTTCTGAACAGTTTTGTCTAATTGTTCTACATCTCGAACCATTCGACAATCGGGTACTCTAGGAGCGAATGGTACAGATAACAACTCTTCCACTACAGTATTCGGGCGATAAGATGCTATTCGACCACTTGTAAGAAGCAAAAAATATACAGCTAACTTACTATTGTAAACAAGTACAGATGCATCAATCAAGTCACTATGGCTGGGTGGAACATGAACACTTACATAATTCTGAGAACATATAACTCCGGAATGCGAACCAAGGTTTGTTACAGAAACAGCCTGGAAACGTGCTATTTTGCTCATCCAACTTCTCTTTAAGATGATTTGTGGAACCGTAAAAGCATCTAAGTTAGTTAGTCGGTGTGTCCGAGGATTTTGATTCAGAGGTAAAATTGAGGCATCAAGGTAAAGGAATGTATCTTCGGGAAAATTGGTTGTCTCCAAAATAGGCCAGCCAATTATGGTCGCATGATTAATTGATCCACTACCACGTTCGATACCATTTCGACAAATGGCTTTGCCTGACTTAACAAGCTGTTTTAGATTTGGTTTTTTTGATAGTTTTTGAGCCAATACAACATCTCGCCGTCCTCCCCATGCCAATGCTGTCCACACCAATGGATTCGAAGCTGCCTCTTCAGGCCATATTCGAGATATGTCATGTGGCTCAATGACAACCGTGTATTGACTTTCTGATACTTCCGCCCCTTTGGCCTCTTTTACTTGCTTTGGCGAGATATATATCAGCGGTTGGTCGTCCGGTTCCGTTGGCCGCAGAGTCACAATACACGGTGGCGAGATAGCGTTTTCAAACAACTCGAATCGCAATGTAGAAAGATTAACAACCTCTTCAACTTTGAATTGCGAAAATAGTTTTTCGCGGACTCGATTGGCTGGGCCGCTGCGGTTGAACAGGAGCGAACCTGCGGGCTGAATCATAGATACTCGCCCCTCAGATTTCGTCAATGTTGTCGCCTTGACCAAGAATAATGTACCGACGGCCTTATTAGGAATAGCCCATTTATGATTCTTAGCCCACACCGTTGCGAATTCGGTTTCAGTGCCTTTCGTCCATGGGGCATTGCCAATGACTAGGTGGTAATTCTTCCCAATTTTCCCTGTGCTGAAGCCATCAATGTCTTCTTGGAAAAAATCCGCGTGGATTAATCTCCGATCCCGGAGCAGTGGAAACTTTGTAGACTTGAGATAGGTTTTTGGATCTAGTTCATCGCACATTGTCAAATAGAGGCTAAATGATGCGACTCTTACAGCATGTGGATCGATATCGACGCCAAAAAGGTTGTATTCCAGAAGTTTCCTCAAGAGATCAGTCGATGGTTTTTGCCCGGGATTGGCATTTTTCCAACGCTGGATCAATCGTTGGTATGCTTTAACCAAAAAAATTCCCGACCCGCATGCAGGATCGAGAATCTTAAGATCCCACTCTTCACCGCCCCAAGGCAATACTTCATCAAGCATGAAGTCCACCAGGAAACCAGGCGTGTAGTGTGCCCCTTTGGCAGTTACAAATTCTTCATAGATACTGCTGATGAACTCCAAAGGAATAACATCGAAAGAGTATTGCCGCCAGAAGACTCTCTGCTTTCCTTGCAATTTTCCGCCGACAAAATCAGCCAATATCTGCAGGTGTTTGGGTTTTACCCGTCTCATTTCCCGTTGCCATTCCGCCTCACGCTCTTCTGGTGTACTACCCTTGCCGGGGAAAAGATCGCCGTTAAACTTTTCGTTGAGCCAACGAAAGAATCTGTAAGCTTCGTCATAGTCGGCGAGAATTGAACCTAAATCTTGGTGTATTTGAGTTAGGTGACCATCTTCATGTAGTCGCGATAGTAGATAGGGATTGATTGCCGCTCGTCCCTCTGAATCTTTTCGGTCAAAAAGGAATTGGCTGAACACAATCCTAGCCAATAAATCGTGAATATTGTCTTTGTCGAGTTTTTGCTCTTCCAATCGCTTACGAACAGAAGTCAATTCTTCTAGCAAGCTGCGATCAGCACGTCCATCGCGACGAAAGCGGTCTGGAAACTGCCGGTAAAAGTCGCCGGATGCAAGCCGAACCCAATGTAAAGCATGCGCAGCTTGTTCAGATGGGCTAAGTGGGCTTGTTAAATCAAGCCGCGCCCCTTCGATTTCAGCATCATTGCCTAGAAGGCCAGGTTTATCTGTCGGCGGTACACAACAAGTCCAAGTTCGAACTTTATGCGGTTCAACTGTAATTAAAAGTGGCGAACGTACAAAGTTCCACGCCAATTTATGGCAAACTGCAAGAGTAGCGTCAGAAACAGCATGGGAAAATTCGCACACTACCGCGAGAGGTGCCTCGGTGTCATCCGAATCAGGATTCTTAGTTAGAATCCCAACATGTACATCCAGATGCCCATCATCAGATCTACGGATGGCTCCTTCGAGCTTTTGCCGCGCCAAGTCCGCGAGAACGCGTGGGCCAGCTCCAGATGGCGACAATATCGCCGTTTTAAGAGGCCACTTCATCTGTTCATGGAGCTGATCGAGCGACATAAGTCGTTGACAGATTATGATTTATAATATGTGCTAGGAATCCTAATATATTTTGTAGTATACCCCCTTGCCGATAAAAGACCTATAGGGACTGACGGGACGCCGGGGGCCAGCAGTTATCAAGTATTCCTTGATGACTGCTTTGGCGATTTTACTCCCCCAATTAACCACCGTCCATCCCTCACTGCTTTTTCGCTCTTTTTGCAAAAAGTTGTCAGTTTTCAGTAGTCAGTCTCCAGTCCGAATCCTGAACCCTTGTTTCCATCTACCACCTACCACATACCATCTGCCCTTTCTCTGCCCTCATCCTTCATCCCTCATCCCCAATCCCTCATTCTGCATTCTGCATTCTGCATTTAATCCCGCGTGGCCAATTTCTTGTCTTGAAATCCACTTTCCAATCTGCTACGTTCTTCGCTCAGTGCCAGTAGTGTTCTTTGGAAATCAGAATAATGAAAATCAGCATGGCAAAGCCATCCCGAAACGTGGAAAAATCGTGATTCTGACCCCAAAAAGTCCTATGCGAAACTGCAAAACGTTTAGCAACAACAGTAACCCTGAAATTGAATAACTCGCCTTTATTAGCGGAGATTAGTGGTAATTAGCGTTCCTAAAACGTGGAAAAATCGCCATTTGTTCCCCAACTGCCATCAAAAGTTTCGCGTTTACGTCCTTTCGTATCTTCGTGTTAAAATATTTATGTTCCCAGTAGTTTGCTCTGCGTCTTCGCGACTTTGCGAGAAAAGAGGTGAAATCCAAACGATCAAACGTGGAAAAATCGCAATTTAGTGCCCAAAAAGTTTTTCATTTTCAGTGGTCAGTTATCAGTCTGATCCCTGAATTTGAACCCTGAACCCTGAACCCTGAACCCTGAACCCTGAATCCCGAACCCTGAATCCCGAACCCTGAACCCCGAACCCCGACCTCTGAACCCTAACTTCCCTCGGCCGGCAATCTCGCGGGGACGGGGAGTTTGATGGTGAATTGCGTGCCGCGGCCGGGTTCGCTTTGGAGGGTGATGTCGCCGCCATGGGCGAAGATGACTCTTTGCGCGATGGGCAGACCCAAGCCCGACCCGCCGCGCTTGGTGGAAAAGAAGGCGTCGAATACCCGCGAGCGGGTGTCGGCGTCCATGCCGCAGCCGGAGTCGATCAGGTCGAGGGCCACGCCTTCCGCGGTGCCGTAGGTGCGGATAACGAGCTGGCCGCCGCCGGGCATGGCCTGTTCGGCGTTGAGTATCAAATTCAAAAGCGCGCCGTGAAATGCCTCGGGATCGAGAAGCACCATGGGCAGATCGCCGGAGAGGTAGTCGATCACCTCGATATTGGCTTTTTCAGCCTTGGGGCGGTAAAAATCGAGTACGCGGCGGACTTGGGCGTTCAGATCGCAAGGCTCTTTGCGCAGGCGATGGGCCTTGGCAAAACTTAAAAAATCATCGAGCAGGTCGTGCAGGCGCCGGCATTCCTGTTGCACCAGTTCGATTTTTTTCATCGCCCGGCGGTCGCGGGGCGAAGGGCTGTCGCGCAGGTCCTCGGAGAGCAACTCCATGTTGAGGCGGATGGTGGAGAGCGGATTTTTTATCTCGTGCGCCAATCCGCCGGCCAGTCGGACGAACTGGGTATATTGATCGACGAGTTTTTGGTTGATCTCATCGGCGGATTCGGCTGCGGAACGTGGCATGGGAAAGGGCAGTGGTCAGGGTTCAGGGTTCAGAATTTTATAGCCCATACGCTGGTTCCCACGCGGAGTATGAGAACCAGAGAAAAACCGCAACCAAAACCCCCGGTGTGTTCACCGGGGGCTAAATAAATGTTGTTCGATTTGCAATTTGATATTTGCAATTGACAATTTGCAATAAAAATCATGCGCACAAAAAACGCGCTCACACAACAACCAAAGACCCTAATTTCTGCCTTTGTTGCCGTCGCCGCCTTTGGGATTTAATTCCCGCATGGCAGCGCGGCGGCTTAGTTTTACGCGGTCTTGATCGTCGATAGACAGAACCTTGACCTGCATGGGATCGCCCACCTTGCAGACGTCGGCCACGCTGGAGACGTATTCATCGGCCAGTTCGCTGATGTGGCAGAGGCCGTCTTTGCCGGGGATGATTTCCACGAAGGCCCCGAAATCCTTGACGCTGGTGACCCGGCCGTCGTAAATTTTGCCGATTTCGACGGAGGCGGTAAGCGCCTCGATCTTAGCCATGGCTTCCTTGGCGCCTTCCATCTTGTTGCAGGCCACGGTCACGGTGCCGTCGTCTTCGACCTCGATCACGGCGCCGGTGGCGTCCTGTATGGAGCGGATCATCTTTCCGCCCGGTCCGATCAAAAGTCCGATCTTCTCCGGATCGATGCGGGTCCGCAGCAGGCGCGGGGCCCAGTGCGAAATCTCGGGCCGCGGCCGGTTGATGCCGGTGAGCATGGTGCGGAGGATTTCGATGCGGGCTTCGCGGGCCTGGACCAGGGTGTTCTTGACGATCTCTTCGTCGATGCCCTTGATCTTCAGGTCGAGCTGGATGCCGGTGATGCCGTTTTGCGTGCCGGAGATTTTGAAATCCATGTCGCCGTAGTGGTCTTCCTCGCCGAGAATGTCGGTTAGAAGTACGTAACGGTCGGGCTCTTTGACCAGGCCAATGGAAATGCCGGCTACCGGATTGCTGATGGGGACGCCGGCCGCCATCAACGCCAGAGTGGCCGCGCAGACCGTGGCCATGGAACTGGAACCGTTGGATTCCAGGATGTCGGAAATGATGCGGATGGTGTAAGGGAAGGCGGCGGGATCGGGCAAGACGGGCTTGATGCTGCGCTCGGCCAATGCGCCGTGACCGATCTCGCGGCGGCCCGGCCCGCGAATGGGCCGGCATTCGCCCACCGAATACGGCGGAAAATAATAGTGCAGCATGAATTTTTGCGTATACTCTTCGAGCAGGCCGTCCACCCGTTGCTCGTCGCGCCCGGTGCCCAGCGTTACGGTGGCCAGTGCTTGAGTTTCGCCGCGCTGGAAAATGGCGGAGCCATGGACCCGGGGCAGCAGATCGACGCGGCAGGCGATGGGCCGCAATTTTTTATTGTCGCGGCCGTCGGCCCGGACGCCGGAAAGGATCAAATCGCGGACTACCCGTTGCTCTAAAGCATCCCAGGCGGCGTTAAAAGCCTCGGGCGTAATAGCTCCTTCGGCCTTGGGATCGGGAATCATCTCGGCGATGATTTGTTGTTTAAGCGCGGCGCAGGCGTCGGCCCGGGCCTGCTTGCCCTCGGTTTGTTTGGCCGTGCGCAGGGAGTCGTAACATCGATCCTTGAGGTTTTCAATTATAGTATTGGGCTCGGGAGGGGCGTATTCGGTTTTGGGTTTACCGGCCTTGGCAATCAATTCTTCCTGCATTTCGCAAATCTGCCGGATGTACTGGTGAGCGGCCAGAATACATTCGGCCATTTTATCTTCGGGCATTTCGCTGGCGAAACCCTCGATCATCAAAATCGATTCCTTGTTGCCGGAAACGATTAAATCCAGTTCGCTTTTTACCAGTTCGTCGGTGGTGGGGAAAGGGATGATTTCGCCGTCCACAAAGCCCAGCCGTATCGATCCGATGGGCCCTTGGAAGGGCAGCGGAGAAATGCAAAGCGAGGCCGAGGCCCCGTTCATGGCCAGCACGTCGGGATCGTTCTGCCGGTCGGAGGCCAGGACCGTGGACATGACTTGGACTTCGTCCATGTACCATTCAGGGAACAAGGGGCGGATGGGCCGGTCCATGAGCCGGGATGTCAATGTTTCCTTAGTCGTGGGTCGGCCTTCGCGTTTGAGGAATCCGCCGGGGAATTTTCCGGCTGCGGCTACCCGCTCGCGATAATCGCAGGTTAAGGGGAAAAAATCGCCGGGCCGAGGCGCCCCGGACGCGGCCGCCGTTAGGACGACCGTTTCGCCATATTGGACTAGACAACTGCCGGCGGCTTGCTTGGCGAGTTCGCCGGTTTCGATAGATAGAGTCGATGCTCCGATTTGACGTTCAATTCTGACTTTCAATGTTATTTCCCACCTTCATCTGGTTGCGAGATTTGCACAACATACAGGGGGAGAAAGTTGACGGGACAAGTGTCGCCGGCTACACGCACCGCAGGGAAGCTCCAGCAATCGACGACAAACCCCACCGGGCGAGTCGACTTGAATGAAGGGCCATAAGCTCCCGCGCTATTTGCGGATGTCGAGATGCCGAATAATGTCGAGGTAACGCTGTGGATCCACCTTTTTGAGATAATCCAACAGCCGCCGCCGCCGACTGACCATCATCAGCAATCCCCGCCGGCAGGCATGGTCCCGCTTGTGTGTGCGCAGATGCTCGGTCAAGGCATTGATCCGCGATGTTAGAAGGGCGACTTGGACTTCGGGAGATCCGGTATCCGCCGGACCGCGCCGATATTCCCCAATCAGTTCTTGCTTCCGCACTTTTGTAACGCTCATCTGCTACCGCGACCGCTACGACCCGGTTGACTCGGGATGCTTCCCTACGAAGCGCGATCCTCCCACTTTCTTGTGAAATCTCTTCCTACTTGTTTGTAATAACTACTAAGTTTACCAGCCTACCAAATATGGATTCCTACGCAAGGGGTGTTATGGGTGATCAAGGAAAAAAATAAAGATGCCTATCAAGCCACCTTTTTGAGTGGTATGTGTGGACGAAAACTGTGAATATGGGTATTTTGTAGGACATCAAGATACTATTTATTGAACATTCTATACACCATAATTAACATGCGAATAATTCTGATTTATGTCGTCTTGACTATCGCGATGCTGTCTTTTGCCTGCCGGCAGCGCGGGCCGGAACTCGGCGAGGTCCAGGGAACGGTCACGCTCGACGGCCGGCCTTTGGCCCGGGCAACCGTAATATTTGAGCCCAAGGCCGGCGGGCATGCGTCGAAGGCCGTCACCGACGCCTCGGGCCGTTACCGACTGGTTTATCTCCGCGATACCAGAGGCGCATTGGTCGGCTCGCATGTTGTAAAGGTCTTCACCGCCTCGGAAGATGATTCGAAAGAGCGCATTCCCGCCCGCTATAACAAACAATCCACACTCGCCGCCGACGTGGTCTCCGGGGCCAACGAGTACAATGTCAGTTTGAATTCCCGATAGCATATCAATTACGAGCCGCCGAAACTCGAGGAGAACCGCGTCGATCATCTGCTGTACTCGATCGCCTGGGTCGATGCTGCGAAAAGCGATTGGTTCGTGAAACGATTTCCCGAGATCGCGTGGAAGGCGGACGTGAACATCATCGGGGCGAATTGGTCGGTTCCGGACAAACCCGGCTGGCACGGTTACGGCCAGAGCCTGATCATCCGCCGCAGCGGCGAAGTCGTCGCAAAAGTGAAAAACGACCTTGGGAATGAAATAATATATGCCGACCTGCTGATACCGAAGGGAAAATAGAAATCGGCATCCCAGCCGGGTGGAAATTTTTGTTCGAGCATACTATCGATCGTTTGAGGTGGTCCCAAAAGAAGCTATGCTGGCATTTGGTCCTATTTCCACGCCCTTATTCGGATCACCGAGAAGTCGCCTCAAGTCTTTCGCTCTGTAAGTACCTGTTCGACGATAATGATCGATCATCTGCTGAACCCAATCTGCTGCGGGCATTTCCTGCAATTTAGTTTGGATTTCCCGCTGAAGATCATTTTGTTCCATGGTGGACATCGTATAAGAATCCTTCACCAATTGCTGAATCAAAAGTTTTGTGACGTACCCAACGGAATTTTCTATCAGTCGTTATTACTGCAATTTCTACGGGCCCCCCACATATAGGGGCCATGTGTGAAAACTTCATAGTCTTTATTGTAGTGTAGATCGAAGCATGAACCCAGTCAATTGCCTCGCGAATTGGTAAATCAAAAGGCTGACCGAGACAGAAAGGTACTATCAAATTATACAAATCTTCTCCTGTTCCAGTCCACTTACCCGATTTTTGTATAGATGAGAAAAGGTCTTCATCGAGACCATACAATAGCCTGGTAACCAGGTTGGGACAACCCCAGAATCTCGTTCTGCCAATTGCCAATGGGTCACATTTTCCTGGAGCAGACATTATCGGATTATAGAGAATTTCATAAGCCCTTGGAGTACGGTCATTCATCAGATAGCCGCCAATGCAAAATCCTACGGAATAAGCCCGAATATAATAACTTAACAATTCTTCTTCCTGAGGTGATCTAGTTGGCTGGCTTTGCAATGCTTGAGCATGAGCTAAAATACGCGCTAGATCGGACGAATATGCGGTCCAAAAGAATTGATTCCAACGATTGGCTACATCATCCATAGACTGTGATCCTTGCCCAAGAAGTGAATCGGCAAATTGGGCAATCAAAGTTCGATAGCTTACGCTGTGCAGGTTTCCTAATCCCCACATCGTCAAACCAAGTGTGCTGTTTTCGCCAATCTGAAAAATCTTTTGGGCAAAGTTATAATGGTGCTCAGAACCTGGTGCTCCCGGCCCGACCCCTGACACATATATAGTTGTTGTGCTATCTGCACCGAAAACCACACCATCCGCCGAGAGATAGCAAGCAGCAATAGTCATGGTTTTTAATCTCCTGACCTTGTTCGTTTAACCATATTTATAGTTTCGGTTTCCGCGTATGCCAGTCGGTGGCTTGCTGGAACATGCGGGCGCCGCGCAGGAGGCGGTCTTCTTCGAAGGGCGGGGCTTGGAGTTGCAGGCCGATGGGCAGGCCGGCGGATGAGAAACCGCCGGGAATGGAAATGCCGGGCAGGCCGGACAGGTTCAGGCTCACCGTGTACAGATCGAAAAGATACATGGCCAGGGGATCGTCGACTTTTTCGCCGAGTTTGAAGGCGGGGGTGGGAGTGACCGGGCCGGCTATGAGATCGACTTCCTCGAAGGCGCGGTCGAAATCCTGGCGGATGAGGCGCCGGACTTTGAGGGCCTTTTTGTAATAGGCGTCGTAATACCCGGCGCTTAGGGCGTATGTGCCAAGCATGATGCGGCGTTTTACTTCCGGTCCAAAACCTTCGGACCGGCTGCGGCGGTACATGCGGATCAGTGCATTTTCGAGTTTGTCGGCGCCGGCCCGGTCGCCGGATTTTATTAATGCTCGGCGCTGGGCTTCCAACTCGGCGACCATCTCTTTTTCATTGGTGCGATGGCCGTAATGTACGCCGTCGTAGCGGGCCAAATTGCTCGAGGCCTCGCAAGGGGCAATGATATAGTACGTGGCCACGGCGTATTTCCCATGCGGCAGCGAAACCTGCTTGACTGTTGCGCCGAGCGACTCGAACACGCGGACCGCCTCGCGCACGGCCGCTTCGACTTCCGTGTCGAGTCCTTCGCCAAAATGCTCGCGGACCAGTCCGATGCGGAGGTTTTCCAGCGGTTTGGCGATGGTTTGGGTGTACGGCGGCACGGGCACGTCGATGGAAGTGGAATCCTGCGGGTCGTGCCCGGCAAGAACTTCCAACAGCAGGGCCAGGTCCTCGGCGGTTCGGCCCAGGGGACCGATCTGGTCCAGGCTGCTGGCAAAGGCCACCAGGCCGTAGCGGCTGACGCGGCCGTAAGTGGGTTTCATGCCGCTGATGCCGCACAGGCCGGCCGGGCAGCGGATCGATCCGCCGGTATCGCTGCCGACGGCGAGCGGTGCCATTTGCGCGGCCACAGAGGCGGCCGACCCGCCGCTGGAGCCGCCGGGGATGCGCGTGAGGTCCCAGGGATTATGGGTGGGAAAGAAGCCGGAGTTCTCGGTCGACCCGCCCATTGCAAACTCGTCCATGTTGGTCTTGCCGATCAGCACGGCGTCGGCCGCCTTGAGTTTGGCGATCACGGTGGCATCGTAAGGTGGGCGGAAGTTTTCTAAAATCCGCGAGGCGCAGGTCGTCGTCTCGCCTTTGGTGCAGAGCAAATCCTTGATGGCCACGGGCAGACCTTGCAGGCGTCCGATTGGTTTGCCGGCCTTGCGACGATTGTCGATTTCTTCGGCCCGGGCAAGGGCGGCGGTCGGATCGACCCGTAAAAAGGCCTTTACTTTATTGTCGCACTGGTTGATGCGGTCGAGAAACGCCTGGGTGAGTTCGACTGATGTGACCTCGCCGGACTGAAGTCGGGCCAAAAGTTCCGTGGCTGTTTGATCGATGAGGGCCATGTGACTGCAAACAGTTGAATGAAGGTTTACTGAGATTGATCCATGAATACGCGGCGGATGTGACTGGGAAAAATTCCACGCGGCCCCCGGTGTATTCACCGGGGGCTAAATAAGCCTATTTTTTGTAAATTTCAGGGCATCCTCAGTTAACTGTAAACGGTAAACCGTAAACCATTCACACTTCGCCCAGCACGGCCGGCACGAGGTAGCACTCGGCGTCGCGATGGGGGGCGTTGGCCAAGGCGTCTTCCCGATCCAGGCTGGGGCGAGCCTTGTCGTCGCGGAACACGTTGGCCACGTCCAGGGCATGTGCCATGGGTTCGACATGTTCGGTGTCCACTTCGCCCAGTAGGTCCATATAGGCGAGGATATCGCCCATTTGATGGGTCATGGTGTCGAGTTCGGCTTCGGTAAGCAGCAACCGGCCCAGCAAGGAAACCTTTTCAACTTCTTGGCGAGAGATTGCCATGGATAGGGGTCAGGTCAGGGGTCAGGGTAAGGTTTCAAGCATGTCGATTGCAAATTGCAAATTGCAAATTGAACAAATAGTCTTGAGATTATTTTTTCGCGGCCGTTTTAGCGAGTTTGAAGGGGGCCTGACGCACGACCTTGGTCACCGCGCCGCTGCGGATGCACTGGGTGCACACCCGGACCGTTTTCCGCGTGCCGTTTGCCATGCTCACGTGAACGCGTTGGAGATTCGGTTTGAACTGCCGCCGGGAAATACCGGTGACCTTCGTGCCCACGCCGCCCAGGTATTTAGCCTTACCGCGATGGGCGACCGAGTTGCCCATGACGGGCTTTTTTCCGCAAACCTGACATTCTTGCGACATTGATACTCTCCCCTTGGGGGTCTGGCTTTTAAAATTGTGAATCCATCAATATAACTGACCTGAGAAATGATACAAGATATTACCCGGCGAGGAAAACTGAAAAAGGCTGTTTAACCCTGCTTTTTCGAGCGGCTTTATCTACTTATTTAGTGGGGTATCGGTTGAACTGATTGCTAATATTATACGTATACAATTGATGAAAAGCCCAATTAGGCGAATCAGGCCAATACTATATAATTGATTGTCATTATTTGCCGTTAATTAAGACATTTCAAAGGAGAAGATAAATGATTTACTGGGATCCAGTATATTTTCTGTACATTGCCCCGGCGTTTTTGCTGGGACTGTGGGCGCAGATGCGAATTAAAATTGCTTACGCACAAGCACAGCAACGCGCCGCGCCGCTGAGCGGGGCAGCGGCGGCCAGACACATTCTGGATTCGGCCGGCATTCAAAACGTGGAGATCGAAGCGATACCAGGCAATTTGACCGACCATTACGATTCGCGGGCAAAGGTTTTGCGTCTTTCCGAGGAAGTTTATCAAAGCCGCACGTTGGCGGCGGTTGGCATTGCCGCCCATGAGTCCGGGCACGCCATTCAAGACGCCCGCGCCTATGCCCCGCTTACCATCCGCAACGCCATTGTGCCGACGGCCAGTCTCGGCAGCGGCCTGGGCATGTTTATGGTTGTTCTCGGCTTGATGTTCAGCAAGTTCCTGGTCTTAGCTGGAATCGGATTATTTAGTTGCTTTGTATTCTTCCAATTGGTGAATCTGCCTGTGGAATTCAACGCCAGCAACCGGGCAAAGGCGCAACTGGTGCAATTGGGCATTATCAACGAAGAGGAGTTGGTGTACGTCAAAAAAGTCCTTAACGCTGCCGCTCTGACCTATGTTGCCGCCACTCTGCAAGCCATTATGACGCTTGTTTATCTAATCATGCGATCTCAGGGCAGAAGGAATTAGCGATAAGCGATCCGGCCAGCGCTTACGGAAAGTCAGGGAATCGCAGGGTGCATGCTTGCACTCACGCGATTTCGCAGGATAACGCTATGCGTGCGTACAAGCGAGCACGCTTTTTGATGTTTCCGCAATAAAATAATTCCCCTATCGCTGGAATTATCATTACTTTGGGTCGATTCGTCACAAAGGCTCCATTCTGATTGGCGGTTATCCTTTCCCCAGCGGTTGGGTTTGGGCATTGGCCGGGTTTTTTCGAGCTATCCTTCTATATAGCGAAAATTCCTCGTCTTAGGGCGCCTTCACATAGTTTTTGGCGTTCAAATCCTGTAACCACATAAGGAATTGCCGTACTTGTTTAGCTGGGAGTAAGAGCATGATCCGTGATTTTTTTCGATCGCGCAGTTCGGGCAATAAGAAAAAAACTACCACGAAAAGAATCTTGCGAGCGGAAATACTCGAGCCGCGGACGCTCTTGAGCGCGACGGTCCTTTCCGGCGAGATGCAGCAGGCGACATACGCAGTCAATTCTGCAACCTATGCAGTCACAGCCGCTGCACCGGCTAATCACGCTCCGACAGTGTCCAAGGCGGCTGCCGCAGCGTCCAATCCCGTGACTGGTAAGACGGTGCAACTCTCGGTCCTAGGCGCCGACGACGGCGGCGAAAACAATCTCAAGTACGCCTGGACGACCAGTTCATTCCCCAGCGGCGCCCCGGTTCCGACTTTTAGCGTTAACGGCACAAATGCGGCCAAGAACACCACGGTTACTTTCAAAACGGCCGGGACCTATAGTTTTACAGCAACGATCATCGACGCGGGTAAGCTTTACGTCACAAGCAGCGTCAAAGTAACCGTTAATCAAACAATATCCAGCATCACCGTGATTCCTTCCATCACAAACATCCTGGTCGGAGGAACGCAACAATTTAGCGCAACGGGCTACGATCAGTTCGGCAGTGTCTTAAAGACGCAGCCCACTTTCACTTGGACTACTACGCTGGGAACTATAGATAATTCTCATGTTTCTCCGGGCTTATTGACCGCCCCGGGCGTCGGCGGCATCGGCACCGTCACGGCGACCGTAGGCTTGATCAAGGGCACCGCCAGCATGCGCGTGGTCGGCAATCTCGCGGTCACCCATGTGGCCGCAGCCACGTCCAATCCCGTAACAGGCGCCACGGTGCAACTCTCGGTTCTAGGCTCGGACGGCGCAGACGAAAGCAACATTAAATACACCTGGACCATGACCTCCAGCCTCAACGGCTCTCCGGCGCCGACATTCAGCGTTAACGGCTCAAATGCCGCCAAGACCACCACGGTCACTTTTAAAGCCGCCGACACTTATTTTTTTACCGCCACGCTAGTCGATACGGCGGGGCACACGGCCTCTAGCAACGTCATGGTGATTGTGAATAGCACAGTTACCAAGATAGTGGTAAATCCCGGCACTGCGACTCTGTCCGCCGGAGGAACGCAGCAATTTAGCGCAACGGGCTACGACCAATTCGGCAAATGCATGACAACTCAGCCGACATTCACCTGGACGGCCGGCGCGGGCACGATTACGTCCGCCGGTTTTTTCACAGCCCCGCCAATTACCGCCTCGGCAACAGTCAGAGCCGCCGCAGGAGGGATCAGCGGCACAGCCAACGTGACGGACATCAACCACGCACCCACGGTCGCCGTGCCGGCTGCCGCGGCATCCAATCCCGTGACGGGCACCTCGGTGCAACTCTCTGTTCTAGGAGCGGACGACGCCGGCGAAGGAAACCTCTACTACTGCTGGACTCCCGCGTCGATTCCCAACGGGGCCTCGGCGCCGACCTTTAGCAAAAATTGGACCAATGCCGCCAAGAACACTACGGTCACTTTTTATCAAGCCGGGACTTATATTTTTACTGCGATCGTCCTCGACGCCGGCAATCTGGCGGTCTCCAGCAGCGTCACGGTAGTGGTAAACCAAACATTTACCAGCGTTCAAATATATGCACCCAGCCAGGTCATCTATCCAGGTTTATCACTGCAGTGTTATGCTTGGACGCTGGACCAGTTCTACTCCGTGATGACCCCGCCGTCGCCGATTAACTGGTGGTCGAGCGCGGGGTCAATAACCAGCAACGGATTGTTCTATGCGTTCGCGCCGCCGGGCAACGTCACAATCACGGCCAGCAGCGGCGGGATTCAAGCATCCACAACCATAACGGTTATCAACAGCACCAATTTTTTGGGCCTGTACGATTCCACTTTGGCCAATCTCACCCAGAGCTTGTTTGTCGATGGGTCGATAGACCGCCAGGATATGATCGATATTCTCCAGAGCGTCTGCCCGGCCGCCAACGGCACCTTGGGTCAGGTGGATTACCACGATCTGCAGACGATTATGTCAAAAGCCTCGACGCTTAACATGCCCGGCTATGTACAAGCGTTGGCCAACGACGTAATCAACGGCAGTTATGCCAATGCATGGTACCAGGGCCAGAGGTTGGGCAATCTCACGTATTTAACTACGGGCGCGAATTTCACTAATCTGATCGATAAATGGTTTTACGGCACGGATTATCCCGTCATTGACGCCAATGTTCCCGCCGGCCAAACGTATTCGTACACTTCGGTGTCCGGTTCGCTGTTCAACGCCGCCACGGGCGGCATTCCGTCCCATGCCGATGAGTTTCAGGGTCTGCTGGGCGATTGCTATTTCATCACGGCCCTGGGCACGCTGGCCGACAGTTCGCCCGCCGCCATCCGGAACATGTTCGTCGACAATGGGGACGGCACCTGGACCGTCCGCTTCTATTCCGGCAGCACTGTAAACTACGTGACAGTCGATCGGATGCTGCCCACCGATTCCAGCGGGGCTCTCGTATATGCCGACTTTGGCATGACGAGCACTGACCCAACCAATACGCTTTGGATCCCGCTGGCGGAAAAGGCCTTTGTCGAACTCAACGAGATCAATCAACTAGGCGCTTACGGAACCAACTGCTACAGTTCCATCCAAGGCGGCTGTTCCGGCGACGTCTATGCCGATGTGCTCGGCTATTCCGCCAATTTCTACGGTATGTCCAACCCGCAACCTCTGATTAACGCGGTCAACAACCACCTGGCCGTTTCAATCGGCACAAATGGCACAACGGACCCGACCTCCGGCCTGCATACAGGGCATGCCTACGGCGTGATCGGCTACGATAGTCAATCAGGGACATTTACACTCTATAATCCTTGTGGATTCGACCAACCCGGCCCGCTCACCTGGACCCAATTGCAGCAGAACTGCGCTGGATTCCAAACGGCCGATCCGGCCGGGTCGATTCCGATCAGTGCAATTCCGCAGTTCGGCGCGTTGCCCCGGACGCTGGCAATAACCCAAATCATAATTACGAATGCGCCCCAAAATCGGCACGCATTTTCGGCCGAGCAGGATTTGCTCCCCAACCAAGGACAAGAGCCGGATTCAATTCCTGAAAAAGTATTGAAGGTTCGCGATCGTTTGTTCGCTTCGCAACCGATCCAGGGATCGAACGTTTCGGCAATCAACACATCATGGGTAGAATTAGAACGGAATGGGCAATCAAGCAAAACATCCCGTAATTTATACTATCTTTCCGCCGATGAGTTTTTCGGTGAAATCCCGTTTTTGGAACTTGTTTCCAACAATCCAGTCCCGCTTTGGGAAAGGCTTTGCTAAAGCCGGTGTGCAGTGTGCCACAGCTTACTTGTAAGCAGTGTCGGCATAAGCTGGCAATTCAACACCGCCTGCAAACAAGCAGTGCCACACTGATGAGAAATACCGTCAATTTCTTTGTCCCCAAAAAATTGAGCGCCACGGGCAGCATCCTTCTGCCGGTGGCGCTCTTTCGTCGCGCGACGAACTAATGCGAGCCGCGATGGGGGTAGGGGAGCGGCTCGCAAGGGATATAGCGGAAAAGGTTTAATTTAAGTCCTTGTGTTGATTTTTTAATGTATTTTTTAGCGCTATTTTATTGCAAATCGGTCAATGTAAATTGCAAATTGCAAAATGAACAACTATAGCGAAAACTGATAACCATCTAAATGAACTATTTGGTTGCGGATGTCAAGACAGGCTAGGGTCTTTATTTATTATTTTACTTCCTCAATTTTAACCGGCCGGCGCTGGCAGGCCGATTTCAGCGCCGCCTCGAGCACACGTTGGGTTTGGTAGGCGTCTTCAAAATCGGGGAGCGGCGCCGTGGGCGCTTCGCCGGCAAGCGATCTTAAAATGTCATAAGCCTGGTTGGTGAACCCGTGCTCGTAACCGATGATATGCGCATCGGGCCACCAATTCGCCACATAAGGATGATCGCCGCCGTGGGTGCACATAATCGTGGACCAGCCTTGGACCGCGCGGGGCAGCGTGGCATCGTAAAACTGCAATTCGTTCATGCGCTCGAAGTCGAACTTCAGGGCCCCTTTTGTGCCGTTTAGCTCGAAGGCGTTGCGGTTTTGGTTGCCGGTGGCCTGGCGCGCGGCCTCGAAACTGACCACCGCGCCGCCGGAAAAACGGGCCAGGAAAAGCACCGTGTCGTCTACGGTCACACGGCCTTTGCCTTCGGCGCCGGATCGACCCTGGGCGATTCCGCCCGTGGAAACTCCGGCGGGCAATGTTCGCTCTTTGATGAACGTTTCCACGATCGCCCCGGCAATTTCGGTGATTTCCTGGCCGGTGACAAAGCGGGTCATATCGACAATGTGGGCGTTCAAGTCGCCATGTGCCCCGGAACCTGCCAGATTTTTATCGAACCTCCACAACAGGGGCACTGCCTCTGATGCCCAATCCTGCAAATAGACGGCCCGAACATGTCGGATATCGCCCAGTTTGCCCTGTTTAACCAACTGATGGGCCAATGCCACCGCCGGACAGCGGCGATAGTTAAACCACACAAATGTTTTTACCTTGGCGGTCTCGGCGGCCTGGACCATTTCGCGGGCGTCATCGAGCGTGCCGGCAACGGGTTTTTCGCAGCACACCGGCTTGCCCGCGGCAATGGCCGCCTTGGCTATTGGTGCATGCATGTAGTTCGGCGTGACTATATCGACTAATCCGATCTCGGGCGATTTTACAAGTTGCTCCCAGTTGGTCGAGGCGTATTTCCAACCCCAATTTTCGGCAAACGATTGGGGATTTTCCTCGGCCTGGCCAAAAACAGTATGCATTATGGGGGTTAAAGGCGGCTGGAAAAACTTGGCAACCTGGCCCCAGGCATTCGAGTGCGAACGCCCCATAAAACCTTGGCCGATTAGCGCAACATTGATAGTTGCCATTACTTTCCCCAACGTATTTGTTCCAATGCAAGGATGTTTATAAACCGATTTTTTTAGCCTGGCAAGAGGCCGGTCCATGAAAAAAAGTTGAAGCGCGAATGAGGAATTAAATATACGTGGACAGTAGACGGCGGACAGTGGACAATGGGCAGTGGGCAAGGACAAACGCAAGTCTTTGCGCTTGTTCAATTTGCAATTTGCAATTTGCAATTCCCAATTTGCAATGAAATAACATCTACACAAAAACAATACAAACCACATACAAAGACTCTGAATCAACATTTATCGCACTATATTTCCCATTCCCCCTTTAAAGTTCCGTCTGGCATTTTCCGGCGGTTCCGGGTACCATACCTTCGAAATGGCGCGTGGTTTTGTAACAACCAATCTACCGCTCGGGATGGTGTTTTCAGGAGGATTAAGCATGTATAAGATGCGGAAAATACGCCGGATTACCTGTTTGGCGGCGGGCTTGGCAGCCGCGGCCGGTTTGTCGCTGGGATTGATGATGGGCGGTTTATGGCCCAAAACCGCGCTGCATGCCATGGCCACCGATCGGGTGGATACCTATGCCATGGCCACCGGCATGGTGGACGAAGACGTGGAAGCCGTCTATTTTTTGGATTTCCTTACCGGCGAACTCCGGGCACTAGTCTTGGGAAAACAGATGGGAGGCATTTCCGGAATATATACGTTCAACGTGGCCAGTCATTTGGGCATCGATCCCGGTAAAAATCCCCGCTATATGATGGTCACCGGCGTAATCGCCCTGCGGCGGGGCGGATCGCGCATGCAAGCCAGCCGAGCGGTCGTATATGTCGCGGAAATCACCTCGGGAAAAATGGGCGCCTATGCCATCCCCTGGAATCCTTCCTTGGCCGCGTCCGGTCAAACCATGTCGCTACCCCTGGTCCCAGTGGCCACGTATCAGTTTCGCGGGGCCTCGACGGGCAACGTTCCAGGGGCAATCAGCACCCAGTAACCTTGAAAATTGCCCCTTTCTCTGAAAAGCCGGAAAATCAAAGGGCAGGGCATAAGTACATTCCGGCGATGTTTTCCAGGGGACATTCGGCAAGTCGCCGCCTTGCCGGCGGTCCAAGAATAAATTTGGTGTTCTCCGCAGCCGGCCCTCACCCCCGGCCCCTCTCCCGCGACCAACCTTCGGTCGGTGCCCGGAGAGGGGAGTAATTCTTTGACACACGCTTTACCGGCCATGCTCTACAATTGTTTCCTTAATAGTAATACAATAAGAGATTGTCCAATAATAACTTGTGGCGCGGGCGTTTCGCCTGGTTTGGCGATCGGGACGGTTGCGCCATAAAATTTCAAAGTCACTTTTGGACTACCGCTAAGGTCAACAACCATGGAAATTATTGTCAACGGCCAGGCCCGCAAGACGGCAGAAGGCATCACCATCGCCGAGTTGCTCGCGGAATTACAGTTAAACGATAAACCCGTGGCAGTGGAGGTTAACCTCCAATTAGTCCCGAAGCATAGGCATGCAGAGCATCGGCTGGCTGCAGGCGACCGCCTGGAGATCGTCACACTTGTGGGAGGAGGATAAAACTATGGAAAAATCAAACGTCAATAACGATTCGCTGCGGATTGGTTCACACACATTTTCCAGCCGCCTGATCGTGGGAACGGGAAAATACGCCGGCTACGAATTGATGAGCCAGGCCCTGGCCGAGTCCGGCACGCAGTGCATTACCGTGGCAGTTCGGCGCGAACGTTTGATCGACGCCTCGGGCAAGAATTTGCTGGACTTCATCGATACTTCCAGATATACGATTCTGCCCAACACGGCCGGATGTTTTACGGCCGAAGACGCCATTCGTGTCGCTCGATTAGGGCGAGAAATCCTCTCGCAATTAAAAAATCCCGGGGCCGATTGGGTCAAACTGGAAGTGCTTGGCGACGCCAAAACACTACTGCCCGATCCATTCGCCACGCTGGAGGCCACGGAAAAGCTCACAGCCGAGGGATTCCAAGTGCTGGTCTATTCGAGCGACGACGCGGTAGTGGCCAAGAGGTTGAAAAACGCAGGCGCGGTCAGTGTAATGCCGGCCGGGAGCCCCATCGGCTCGGGCCAGGGAGTGCTGAATCCCAACGCCATCCGCATCTGTCTGGAATATCTCAAGGCCGACGATCCCGATTACCCGGTAATCGTCGATGCGGGCGTGGGCACGGCCTCCGACGTGACCGCGGCCATGGAACTGGGCGTGGACGGAGTGCTTTTAAACACGGGCATCGCCCATGCCAAAGACCCGCTTAAGATGGCGCTGGCCATGCGTTTGGCCGCGCAGTCCGGGCGGTTGGCATATCTGGCGGGCCGGATCCCCAAAAAACTCTACGCCACCGCCAGCAGCCCACTGGAAGGGACGATCTGGAGATAATCGGTATTATTCTCTAATCTGAATCGCAAGCGGGGAATTGCAATATCTTACATCGCTAGGATGCTGTTAACCTGAGTTTTGGACAAAGCATGGTGATATTTTGCCCCGGAGGGGTTTGGTCGTGTAGCTGGCGGCGTTAGCCGCCGGGAAATATGATATGTACATGTAAAAGCCCTGTAAGGGAGGCATTGAGTGTGGAAATTGTTTATCAATGCCGCCCCTCCAGGGCTTGGTCCGATGTTTCGACCCTTACCAGGGACTTACGTCCCTGGCTACATGACAAAGCCCCTCCGGGGCAATAGATAAATTCGCTAAGCAAAACTCGGGTTGTTATATCTAGCAAGAGTTAACGCCAAAGAAAATAGATCCTTTCTAATGCATTAAATCAATTTGGCATAGGAACAAAAGAATGGTTCTATTAGCAGATATCGGCGTTCCAATGATATCACTTATTTTGCCTGCTGCTTGGTTTTTATTAATTCCTGTAATATTTGTTGAAGCCCTTATCGGAATCCGAGTCGCAAAAATTCCATTTCGCAGGTCATTAGCCGTGGCAACTACATCCAATATCTTTTCCACACTACTTGGTGTCCCTTTAGCTTGGCTTGCAATGGTTCTTGTGGAAGGATTATATTTTGGAGAGGCTAAGGGATTGGATTCTTTATGGGCAAAGATTTATGCAGTCACAGTCCAATCTCCATGGCTAATTCCTTACGAAAAGGACCTTGTCTGGATGGTTCCGATTGCAGGTGTTGTGCTTGCCATTCCTTTATGTTTGATGTCGATTGTTAGTGAATATTTTATTACTAAACTGATGCTGCCTGAGTTGCCTTCAACCTTAAAATGGCAATGGATGTGGAAGGCGAATGTGGCCAGTTATCTTTTTCTGATTGTCGCCATTCTCGCGATGCCAGTGGTGGCGCCAATGGTTGATTGGATATGCATATTTTCAAAGCCCGTATCAGAATTCTTGATCGAGTTAGTGATGAAAATTACCTAGATACTACGGCGTTTTTTCGCCGCCGGGTGGATTGTCTTTTTGCTCTGGAGTGGCGGGGGTTGGAGATTGCGAAGGCTTGGGCACGAGGGGTTGGGGTTCCAATCGCAAGGGTAGAGTCAAAGGCATGATTCGGCCGATTTGAGGCAATATGGCGAAGATCCCGAAGTTTTGTCCCTCCTGGCCCATCTCGATCAAGAGCTTGCCGCCCAGACTCACGGTGGTCATTGTCTGAAGCACTCCGGACTGGGTGATTTTATTGATCCCGGCCAAGACGACCGGCTTGCCTTGGTCATTGACGATAAGCATCTCCCCGAAGTTCGCCTCGACGGCTTTTAACAGCACGCTTTCGGTCAGCCCAAGCGTGCGGATATGTTTTCCCAAGGCCTCGTTGAATTTGAATTGCTCGCATTGAAATTGCTGTTTGCATACTCCAATTTCCCTGATTTCCAGTTCGTTGCATGTAATTTTTTGCGCGCTAATCTCGCCGGCCCTTAGGTCCACCGCTCCGAATTGCCTCGTGGGCAGAAACTGATTGCGCAAGGCAATCCCCAAAGTAAGAAATACAAGCGGATAAACTATCCAGCGTTCGCGGTCGGTCATGGCTATGCTCCGGGACTTAAGATCGGTGTTCGGGGGATAAAGACTTTGTGTTCAGGTTGAGGGCGTTTTGATCGCATGTTTTGTATTGCAAATTGTCAATTGCAAATTGCAAATTGAACAACCATATTAGCTAGCACAACATTAATCAGGCCTCTTGCCTGAAGCCTATAGCCTACAGTGTATAGTCATAAGCCTCCAGTCTGGAAAAATCGCTCTATATCTAAAAAGGGTCTGAGGATATTCTTAGGGCCATAAACAGGATGAACTATTAGCATGTGAGGCGGGGATTCTGCCCATATTGCGCTTATTGCCCAATATCACATAATGGATTTTCACTTCCTTCCCATCGAAACGGTATGGCAACGCTACTTGCGCCTGAGATTTTGCTGGCGCTGGCTTGTTATTCCCTTCTTTCTGGTATGTATTTGGGGATGGTTCGACGTTCGCCAGCGCGGTTATCCTCATCTCGAGGATCCGCTGCAACACAAAACCGATTTTACCGTATACACCGAGGCGGGCGCGGCGTTTTTCGACGGCCGGCCACCGTACGAGGTGAGCAATCCGCGCGGCTGGACGTATTTATATCCGCCCATGTTTGCCATGCTCATGGCGCCTTTGCACGTTCTGCCTTCGCAGGATCAGGTGATGATCTGGTTCATCGTCTCTTTGCTTTTATGCTGGGGATGTATTTACGAATGTGCGAAAACGCTCCGCTTTTTGTGCAACCAAGACGATCACGTGGCCCGGCATTATACCGCCTGGTATCCCTGGCTGGGTCTTGCCGCCGTGTTTGCCGCCGCCTTGCCGACGCTTAACTGTCTGCAGCGCGGGCAGGTGGGCATTTTGAAATTTTATTTATTGGCCTTGGGATTGCGATTGGTTATAAGCGGGCGCACGCGCTGGGCGCGCTTGCTGGGCGGAATTGTGCTGGCCCTGCCTATCGTGTTGAAAATCGTTCCCCTGTTGCCGGTGAGTTTTTTGATATTCGTGCAACTTGTGATGTGGATAAAAAGCCGCCGGTTAAGTAGGGTGCGTGCTTGCACGCACGCGATTTTGGGAGACAACGCTGCCCGTGCGTGCAAGCACGCACCCTACACCGATTCTATTGACTCTGCCCGGCAGGCGGCCGGCTCATCCTTGGGGCTTACATCGTTGGGGCTTATATTGGGACTATTGCTGTTCTTTCTGGTCATCCCCTCGATGCTGGTCGGCTGGAATGCGAATTTGCATCACCTGAAAACCTGGTCGGGTTTCGTGCTCACCAAGGCGGACGACGGCGGCGACGACCCGCGATCGGGCAATTCCCACTCCACGCGCAATCAGAGCCTGCAAAACGCCGCTTATCGCTTGGGCAATTTTGTCTGGCACGAGGCCGCCCGCGGCCCGGACGATCAATTGGCCGATTCTTTTGAACTTCCCAAGACGATGTTGGCGCGTCCGGAAATGATCATGGATTCGCAGACGGCGGAATTGGTTTTATTGGGATTAAGATTGGCCGTCTTGGCGGCATTGTTCGTTGTGGGCATACGCCTGGGACTTCGCGGCGACGCCTTAAGCCTGGCAACGGCCTTTAGCCTGGGTTGCATAGCCATGCTGGTGGTCTCTCCGATTGCAAGGTTGCATTATTTCATGCTGTTTGCACCCGCAATTTTGTATCTCCCCTTGTGGCTCGACCGGCAGAACCATGCCCGGGCGGCTAAAATCATGGCCGTCGTACCAATATTCCTCATCGATCTGCATTACATGTTTCTGTCATACGCCGGGCGGGTGGGGCTGTTGGGATTGGGCACAACCGCCTGGCTGTTGACCGCTTTTGTGCTGGTTATGCGCGGCGGCCGGAAGGCGGCGGTGCCGGCATTGCCGGAATGCGTTCCGCAAAATTCCTTCCCGCCCGCAATCAAGCAAGCCGCTTGAAATAGTATCCCGTACTTGCTGTGAGTAGGGTGCGTGAAACGCACCTGTCGTTTCGAGATCGCGGTGCGTTTCACGCACCCTACTTTCAATCCTTTTTGACAATATCGCCGAGGTCCAAGGTTTCGCCCGATTTCACGCTGAAATCCTTGTCGAACAAGTTGCCGGACTTGTCGTAGGCAAACAGCCTATATGTCGCGCCGGGGATGAGAGCGGGGAAAGTGCAACGCCCTTGTTCATCGGTCAGCGGCTTATTCCAATAGTGCTCGCGGTCGAAATTGGACACGAAGTCTTGATCGGAGGTCAGTTCGGTTTTGTTTCCGGACATCCATGCGGGAATCAATGCTTGATTTCTCTGTTCCTGGATATAAAAACTGCTGGGGCCGGGGGTGACAACGATTTGCAAATCCGGTTTGTACTTGGCCAGCGGTTTGCCATCCGGATTCACGAAACGCGCCACGGCCTTGCCGCATGGACTTAGGCGCACGAGCAGCGGTTGTTTTTCGGCCGATTTCCCCGATATTTCAGCCACTGTGCCGAGTTCATTCTTTGAGTCCAGAAAAAGGACAGGCACGGGCTGTTTGGCATCCAAGCCGTTTAGCTCGAATTGTCCGTCGCGGATGGTGATAGGAACATCGCGGAATCCCTGAAAATCGGTGGTAACGCAAAGGCGCGAGAGCATAAGTGCCTCGGGTATGGGACGGTCATCCGGCCCGACCAGCCGGCCTCGCACGGACAATCCGCGGCGGATGGAAATGATCAATTCAGGCGGTTCGAGCCCTTCTTTTAAATCGAGTGGGACAATTGCATTTGCACTAATCCGCTTTCCACCCTGGCCGTCGTTGAATAGTTCATTTCCGCCTTTTTCCTGATAGATATAATTGGAATTCGGCCCGTAAACGAGTAACATTCCCCGGCCGGGCGGAACGGCGATTTGGAACGCGCCGTTGGCGTCGCTCGAAACGGCGTTTTCCCATGCCATAAGAATGTCGTGGCGTTTGTTGTATGGATTATTTGAAACGCAATCGTATTGGATGCTTGCCCCAAAAACCGGAATGGCGCCAATTCCCCAAGCTGGTCTTTCGGCCGGGACCGAAAAAATCCTTCCCTGGACTAGGATTCCTCGCGGCAGATTTATTTCGGCATTGGTAGGAGCGGTCGCTCCTTCGGGCAAGGCGGCGGCGTCTTCATAGATCCTCGATATCGGTTCCTTTTTTGAACTGGCCGGCAATGTCAATTTGTAGACTTTTCTCACCGTTAGATACGGTTCGCCTTCAGGCGGAGAAGCGGTAATTTCAAATACTTTTCCCGAATACGGCACGATGCGGAAATGGCCATTGGCATCCGCCTGGCCGGATATGCCTATTATGCAGGTTCCTTGCCCGGCCGCATCCGCACCAACGTTTATCCGCGCATGGGGCACGGGTTTTTGTGTATCTTCATATTTCACATCGCCTTCGATGACTTGGGCCGACGGAAAAGTAAGAGTAATAATTTGGTCGGACTTATTGCTTGGGATTTTAAGTTCAGCCCAATCGACGGCAAATCGATCGTCTTGGAGGCGGACCCACAGGCCTTGATCGCAATTTAATCCTTTGAGCGTGAATCGCCCGTCCTTGTCGGTGACTACCGGTTTGGGCCAGATAGGCAAATTTTCGGGCGGAAAATTGTACATAACGGCGATGCCATTGTTGTACTTGTTATTGAAAATCCCCGTAACTAGGACTTTTGCATTATCAACCGGTTTTTGATTTGCATCCACAATGCGGCCATTAATTATTTGCTCCTCGGGCAGACGTATGGTTATGTTCGGTTGCTCCACGTCCAATCCGACAGGCTGCACACCAAGACCGAAACCATCCGCGGCTGCCAGCGCATTAACCTCATAATATGTGGACGAAGATATGCGAGGTATTTCCGCGCGGAAATGGCCTTGCGAGTCGGTCTTTGTCAGTGCAAGTGTTTGTGAATCACCATTAAGCCCCCCGATATCTTTATTCTTCATTTTTGTTCGGCCCATGATGGCGACCTGTGCGCCCGGCATGGGCTTTCCGGACGGATCGGTGACCTGACCGGTGACGATGGTTTCGGATTTTGCCTGTTGGGCGGTTTTTTCCAAAGCGGGCGAAGTTTGCTTTTGATCTTGGGCAGCAATTGTATCGCCGCCGCCTAGGACAACTGCACGCCCCGGCAGAATGAAAACGGCAGCGACGGCCAAAAATATCCAACACCAGCGGGGCGTTTTGCGGTGGAAATTTTTCGCGCGGGTCATGATATCCTCCAAACGTTTTGCAGTGATTTGGACCGATTTAAAACCCGGGATGGCCAGGATGGGGCGCCAGTTGCGCTCCGATTCCAGCACGTCCAACAAGCAATGGGCGTATAGGGACGGTTTGCACTGAAGCGAGGCCACGACTTCCTCGTCGCAGCAGCGTTCGCGCTCGCGGCAGGTTTGGCGGTTGGCCCACCACACCAGCGGATGGAACCACCACAGGATTTCGGCCGCGATCTGCAAATATCCCCAAAGGGCGTCGCCCCGGCGGACGTGCACCAATTCGTGGGCGATGATGGGCTCGATTTGCGGCAATGTTTTTCCCGCAACGACCGACCGGGGAAGCACAATCACCGGCCGAAACAGGCCGAAAACGGCCGGGCCGATCGATTCGGTGGTTACCAGCAGGGGAACCTTGCGCCGCATACCCAATTGCTGGGCAAGTTGGGCCGATAGCGAATCGTGCGCGGCATCCACAGGAACAGCCGATCGCTTCAATATGCGGGAAAAAGCAAGCCATTTCCTTAACACCATGCCCGAGAGGGCAAGCGCCCCCGCCAGCCAAATCGCGGCAAAGATTGTCGTCCAAGAAACGGAGAATCGTCGCGACACACCGGGCTTGTCGATTACGGATGCCGGATTTTCATGCGCGGAAACAGAATCGCCCCGGCCTGGCAATGATGGGGTAGTGCCGGATCTTGAACCAGTGCGAGGAAGTCGCAAGAGGTTTTCACCAGGTTTTGTGATCTCCTCTTGCGGTAATGCCGCCCAGGTTCGAGAACCTGGGCTACCCGTTAAACCGGCCGGCCGTGCAAAGCGGGCTTGTGCCCAACTGAAAATGCCCGCGGGGCTGCTCCACAGCGGAGGAGTCAGGCACTTTAGCAGCACTAGAATCCAAAGCATGTATGCCAGGTGCGGGCGGCGGCGGCAAGCAAGCCCCGCAAGCAATCCCACTGCCGCGATCAAAATCGTCACCTGCAAAAACTGCATCCAGGCCAGGCTGCCCGGTTCGTTTAAATGAAGGTCCATTTTATTTACCCTCCAACTCGTCGATCATCTTGCGCAGTTTGCGGATTTCTTCTTCGCTAATGGAGCTGTCGCGGATCAGGTAATGCAACAGGGGGATAGTCTGGCCGTCGAACAGGCGGCTGACCAGGTCGTCGACGGTTTGGCGAATCACTTCGTCGGGCCGCACCCGGGGCCGATAGACCATGGCCCTGCCTTGGCGCTTGGCGTGGAGATATCCCTTGACCTGCAAGCGGCGGAGGTAGGTCTGCACGGTGGAGAAATCTATGTTCCGCTGGGCTGGGAAAGCCTCGAACACCTGGCGGACGGTGGCCTGGCCCAGGTTCCAGACGATCCGCGCCGCTTCCATTTCCGATTTTGAGAGGGCCGGTCTGCGGGCCATGATGGAAACTCCTTGTTTTTTATGAACTACATCTGTACGTGATTATGGCGTACAAGTGTAGTTAAGTCAAGGGGAAAAAGAGAAAAATTGTGGCAGGGACATTCCGTGTGCCGTTTACGACGTGAATCGCCCGCCCGGACAGACGGCACACGGAGTGTGCCTGCGACATTAATATTCAGTGAACGTTCACGATTTCGGCAATCGGTAATCACCCCCTCTAAAGTCTCAAGCCTATGGGCTAAAGGGTCTCAGGTAAAAAATGTCGTATTTTTTCATCGGAACAGTGCGATATCGGCCCGGAACTACCGGGGCGACACGCCCCGGCTCTGATTTTTTTCCACGGCATTCCATAATATAAGACTCAATTAAAGCCTATTAATGGCCCGGGCCCACGTCTTCCCCAGGGGGTTTATTACGTCATAATATAAGGTAGATAAGGCGCTATGCAATTTCTGGTGTAATATGACTTATACGCATTTTTGGTTGTTGCTTTTTGCCATAGGCATCGCGGGTTGCGAACCAGCCCAGCCGGCAAGTTCTCCCGCGGCTGCCGGCAAAGCACAAGCCGCACAAGGGGTGAAGGCGCCATCGGTAAAATCCGCCCTGCCGTTTGCCGATGAGAAGGCCCTTACGGGAACATTCCGCACGCCGGATATGCCTCCTTACCACTGGCCGGCCGACTTCAAATTGCCCTTGGTAATCACTATCGAAACACCCGAGGCGCCCAAGGAAATTCAAGGCCCTTCACCGCCGATCGAAGAAGAAAAGAAAGCTGTCGGTGAAGAAAAGAAAGCGATTGGCGAGGAGAAGAAGTAATCCACTATGTTGGGGCAGCAGTTTAACTGCTGCCCCAACACGGTTACCCCAACGCAGAAGCCTGGAGATAACGGGCTGGAAAGGGCGGTCCGTTTAGCGCATAAAAGGATTCTGTAACGTGGCAGGCACACGACGTGTGCCGTCTGTCAGACGAACGAGTAACATTGAATACACCAAAACGGCACACGGAGTGTGCCTGCTACATTTACAAACAGATCGATTGTTTCGCGGTTCCAAGGATAATTTCCATTGCGATGGAAACAATGGGATGAGGAAGGCATGGCTAGATGTTTTTTCGTCTCCGATCTGCACCTGTTCGCCAGCCGCTCCAAGGCCGGGAATTATCTGGATGACATGGTCGTTGCGGCCCGGGGGGCCGAAAATTTTGTGCTTGGCGGCGATATCTTCGATTTCCGCTGGGCCCGCACGAAAAACAACCGGCAAACCGTGGACAGGGCCGTTGCCTGGCTTACGGATTTGATCAGTCCCTGCCCGGGCTGTCATTTCCATTTCGTTTTGGGAAATCACGATTATCATCAAACCCTGATCGACCGCCTGGCCGATTTAACCGGGAAACTGCCGAATTTCACTTGGCATCGATATTACATGCGTTTGGGCAACAGCATTTTTTTGCACGGCGACGTAGCCGACCGCGACAACCATACGGCCGAGTCGCTGGCCGCCGACCGCCAGGAATGGCTTTACTCCCGGCGGCGCGGACCGTTCTTAAGCAAGCTTTACGACGTGGTTGTGCTGACGCGATTGCACAAGCCGTTTCCGCACCTGGTATATTCCAAGCGCATTGTGGCGCAGCGGATTCTCTCTTATCTGGACAAGATCGGCCAAGGCCCGGAGTCCGGCGTGTGCAATGTCTACTTCGGTCATACGCACAAGCACATGACAAACTATGTTTATGGCGGCTTGGTGTTTCACTGCGGCGGGGCGCCGATAAAAGGCCTGAAATTCCACATCCTTGAGGCGGTTATATAGGGTGGACAGTGGACAGTGGATAGTGAACTGTGGAGGAAGAAGATAAGAACGCGTACTGTTGTAGGGATAATAATTACTGAACACTCAAAAAAACGATTGTGGATTGGCGCTACTGGCGGTCCAATGCCCACCATTCTCTGGGGCATAAGTGCTTATATGATAAGAAGTTGTGATATTAATACCTTAAGGCGTTAACTCACTGGTTGCCGAAAGGTTGGAACTGGCAAATACCCCGAATCCGGGGGCATTTGCTTGCTTTACCCAGCTTACCTAATTAAGATCAATAATGTAGCCATCATGCCCGAATGTGTTTTCCCGCATGTGGCCTGTGATCGGTCTAACATGCGCTCCTGTCTGTGGTGAACTAACTGCCGTGGTCGGGAGCGCTTCGGAAAAATATGTAGGACGATTTTGGAAATCGTCCCACTTGGCATGCAGGGTGGTTTTTTCAAAACCGTCCCGCCTTGGATGCAGAACAATTATTTCAAAGCCGCCCTACATTAGAACATTATGAAATCGGAGATCATACTCATGCATCGTCGAATTTTTTATCGCCGGGCCGGTCTGCTTTTGGCGGTGATTGCCGCGGTATCGCTGCTGCAGTCGCGGGCGTTTACACAAACATCAACGGGAACATCGGGCACTAGCAGCAGCGGCAGTAATAACAGCAGCACCACCAATAATTTTAATCAATCGGGCGTTGTGGTGGACGCCGAGGGCGTGCTGCGCTCGAAATCCTTCCCCGATCCCAGCGGCCAACTCACGCGGGAGCGAATTGCCGCCGCCAAAACCGAGCTCGATCCGAAGGTGACCGCCTATAGCAAGCTGCGGAAAATTTCGCTTAATCGGCTGGAGGCGGCCATTCGCCAACATCAAGGGGTGCTATCCGAAGAGATGCGCTCGTTGGCCGGTCTGCAACGAATTCATTACGTCTTTTACTATCCCGATACCAAAGACATCGTTATCGCCGGGCCGGCCGAAGGTTGGTTCACCAATCTTACCGGGCGCATGGTGGGCATAACAACGGGCCGGCCGGTCGTGCAATTGCAGGACCTTGTGGTGGGCTTGCGGTCGTTTCCGCCAAAGGGCAAAGCAACATCGCTGATCGGCTGTTCCATAGATCCAACGCCCGAGGGACTGGCCGCCATGCAGCAATTCCTCCGCTCGACCGGATCGGTACTCAATCCCGCACAAACGTCTCCGGCCGCCATAATCAACGGACTGAAGACGAGTTTGGGAATGCACAGCATCAGCGTGAACGGGGTTTCGCCCAAAACGCATTTCGCCCAGGTGATGGTCGAAGCCGATTATCGCATGAAGCTGATCGGCATCGGTTTGGAAAGGCCGCCGGTCAGGCTGGTAAGTTACGTAGATCGGGCAACTCCCAGCGACGTCAGCCGCAGCGCGTTGCAGCGCTGGTTTTTCACGCCCGACTATCAATGCGTGCGGGTAAGCGAAGACAACCTGGCCATGGAACTGGTCGGCGACGGCGTGAAACTGGTGGGCGAAAACGAACTGATTTCCGCATCCGGCCAGCGCCAGGTGAGCGGAGTGAACAAAGCCAGCCAGGCATTTGTCAACAGTTTCACTAAAATATATCCGGAACTGGCCGACCGCTCGGCCGTTTACGCCGATCTGCGGAACCTCATCGACATCGCCATTTCCGCGGCTTTTATCCAACAACAAGGATATTACGCCAAGGCCGGCTGGAAAATGGAGTTTTTCGGCGACGAAAACGCCTTCTCAGTAGACACCTACGATATTCCCAGGACGGTGGAAAGCACGGTTAACGCCGTTTATAAAAACGGCCGCCTGATGACGCCCATCGGCGGCGGCGTGCATATCGAACCCACCAAGGCCCTGGAATCGGACAAACTGCTGAGCGACGAAAAGGGCAAAGTTGCCAAACTCCGCCAGGAAATCAACATCAATCTGGCCAATGGCCAGTGGTGGTGGGATTAAATAAAGCCCTGCCTTTCCGTGTAAAGTCGATGTTTTTTAGCGCCGAAGACTATCGGCCGCGGCCAAAATGCCCTTGCCGGGCACTGCCGGCGCGTTCCAAGGCGCAATCCCGCCGGAACCCTTCATCCACGCCAAAATAACGCTTCCCCAGGCCATTTTATTGTCCAAAGCTCCAGTTGTTAATTGGTCGATTATTAAATAAAATAAGCTGGTACGAAAAAAGGTGCAAAGGGGTATTTTTTTATAAACAGGAGACATGCCCGTGGATATAAAAATCCTATATATCGAAATTTACGTATCATTCCTGTTGGCAGTCATTGTTTACGTGTTAATGGAGTTGTTCAAAGTCGAGAAGGAGCAAGCCGCTACGGCGGCGGCAGAGGCCCGGCCGCCTATAGAATTTCCTCGATATTCGGTTTGGCTCATCGGCATTGGGATGTTTTTGGTGATAGCGGGCTGGCTGGTATCGTTTCCCGTCAACGAGGCGGTGAAAAAAATCATCGCTACCAGCGCAAAGACCGAGCAGAAAACCGATGACGCCAGCGCTGAGGCCGAGAAAAAAACCGACGACACGAGCGAGCCAACCGAGAAGAACGTTGCCGCTGGGAACGAAGAGCTGCAGAAAAAAATCGCCGCTTCCGAGACCTTAGTCACAAACATAGCCAAGTGGCTTTTCTTCCCTGGAGCGGTGCTCGTGGCGATAAGTTTGCTGGTCTTCGGATATAAAGCGGCCATCCATACCCGACCGGCTTCCTGGTTCTACATCGCCGGCGTCGTTGCCATCGGGGTAGGCATATTGGCATTCTGCGCTAGCGCGGCGGTGGGATGCGTGGTAAGATCGATAAACTCCGAGACCACTCCCATTCCGGAGGTGATTTTAATCACCGGATTGCTGAACCCGTTTTTCTTTGCGGGAGTCCCCTTGGGAATTTATTGGTTATCTCGAAGCAAACAAACCCCTGCTGCGCAGCCTGGCAAACGCAAATAGTCTTTATCTGAAATTTGCGGGCATTTCGCGCACATCAAGGACGCATGTTTGCATACGACTTATTCAGCCCCAATATTTAGATGGGGATGAAAGCCTGTTGCTCCTGTTTGGCCGTACCAGGATACTGGTACGGGACGTAAAACAACCTTCCAAACAAGGAGCAACAGTCATGGCAATTGTACAACAATTTGTGGGTTTGGACTATCACGACGAAGTGGTACAGGTATGTGTTATGGATTCCGCCGGTAAGATGTTGGAAAACCGTGCTTGCCCCAACGACGCCTCTGAGATTATGGCAATCGTGACACCTCATGGAAGAAAGGTGCGTGGTGTGATCGAGGCTTGCTGCGGCGCTGCGAATCTGGCGGAGGAAATGAAGTGGCGTCGGTGGTTGGAGGTCACTCCCCAAATCCACGGCAAGATGCGGTGGGTAATCGATCGGCAATTGCGGCGTTTGGAATTCCTGGAGAAGGAGATTCGGATAGTGGAACGGCAGTTGGCGCAGATGACCAAGGATGATCCGGCGGCACAAAAACTGCTGACCGTAAAAGGTATCGGCCTGATTACCGCGGCAACCCTGCGAGCGGAAATCGGCCACTTTGCCCGTTTCCGCACGGGCAAGCAGTTGTCGCGATTTTATTGAGGTTGTTGGTCACTATTTAGTTGCGTATTTTTTAATCCAAGCCTCTGGATTATCCCCTAAATCATCATCTGTCTCGGTGTGCAGGTGAGAAATGATGTCGCGTACTGCAAAATTTCTTTCGCGCTCTACTATGCGATCGAGTTTCGATCCTGCTTCTTGTTTCGTACCAGATGGGTAGTAGAAAACAACATACTGAAGACAATCTGCCGCTTTGGTTATGCCCGATTTTAGTGCTTTCGCCCGCATATCCTCAAATATTTGCGTTTGCTCACTTGCAAAAGTAACATGAATCGTGAGCCAGTCATCATTCCAGAACAACCAACCGCACACAGCGAGCAATACGAAGCAAGTTATTCCGAATGCAACTAAGAGTCGTTTGTAAGTTGAAATGTCCATGGCATAGTCATTTGCTCTTACTCCGGCGCGATTGTCACCAATTCTTGGCAGACCGATTCGAAGTGCGCGGCGGTTAGGGTTTTGCGTTCCTCGGCGTAGCCGATCAGAAGGGCCAGATCGCAGAGGCGGTTGATGCGCCGGGCATTGCCGCAGGTGAGTTCGTGGAGGGTGGCAAAGGCGTCTTTGTTGATGATTGTCCGTTTCGCGCCCGCCGTTTTCAGGCGATGGATCGCGTAGTCGGCGGTTTCCTCGACCGTAAAGGGGCGCATCAGGCACTTCACGCCCAGGCGCTCGTCTAGTTGCGGCATGCGGTCGAGCATTGGCAACAGCGCGGTCTGGCCGCAAATCAAAAGCGACAGGGCCGGCCGGCGCTCGACTTCGAAATTCATCAGCAGGCGGATGGCTTCCCAGGTTTCGGCGGATGTGATGAGATGTGCTTCGTCGATCGTGACGACGGCATGCCGGCCTTTGCCGGCGTTTTCGCCCAAAAAGCGTTCGATCCGGTGGATGCTCGATTGCACGCTGCCGTTTTCGGAGTTCGTGGGCGAGCCTTCCAGTTCGTCGGCCAGATAAGCCAGCAGATCGGCCGTGCTCATTTGCGGAAAGACGAGGTGTACGAAAGGGGCGTGGGTTTCGCCCAGCATACGGCGGAGCATGGCCACGATGAGCGTCTTGCCCGAGCCCGACGCCCCGGTCAAAAGCGCACCGCCGCGGCGATTTTCCACCGCATAGCGCAACTTCAAGAGCGCGGCTTGAGGCGATTCGCCGGGGTAATAAAACCTCGGGTCTGCGCAGTTCTCAAACGGCTTCTCGTCGAGTTGCCAGTAGGTTTCGTACATGTGCAGGGTATAAAGTCTTTATTTGAAGTTTGGCTATTCTTCGCGTATATTTTTATTGCAAATTGACAATTGCAAATTTCAAATTGCAAATTGAACAGAGGCAAAGTTTATAATTTGGCATGCTTGAAGGCATTTCATGTTTTGTTCAATTTAAAATTTGCAATTTGCATTTTGCAATAAGTTTTGTTGCGGTTGTAGGCCGCACTAGGGTTCAAGATTCGGAATCGGATTCGGGGGTTGGGAGATTGGGCACGAAATTTTCGATCACGCCGGTCACGGCCACGCCCGCCGCGGCCAGCGCTTGACGCACCGCCGGCTGACAAGTGGCCAGGATTTTGCCGACCTTGTGCACGACCGTCACGGCGTCGATGCGGCAGTTTAAACCTCCGCTTGCGAGGTCGCCTATGGACTGCGGATTTTCCAGCGGCCCGAGATCCAAAAGCACAAGGTCGTAATTTTTCCGCAGTGTTTCCAGGCTTTCGGCCATGATTCGCTGCGAGGCATAGGAAATTTCGGAGATGGTCAGCGGCCCGCAAAGCGGCAGGACCGCGATGTTGTCGGCCGTCGATTCGACAAGGACTTCTTCCACCGGTTGGCGGCCGGAGGCGACGTCTTCCCAGCCCAGTTGCGGCAGCAGGCCCAGTCGTTTGGCAAGTTGGGGTTGGTCGAGGTCGGCATCGACGAGCACGGTTTTCACGTTTCGCGCGGCCAACTGTCTTGCCGCGCATAGCAACAGGGTGGTGGCCCCTTCGCCGCGCTGGCCGGAGCACAGGCCCACGACTTTCATGCCCTGTTTTGCCGCGGCTACGAGTGTTTCGGCCAGTCGATTGAGTTCCAAAGCGGCGATCGACTCCATGCGCTGGCAGACTTTCGGCCAGGCAAAATGATCGACCTGCAGCATGGGCTGAAAAACGCGGATCGCCGATTCCGGGTATCCCTTTGACGACAAACCGGTCGCCTGGCTGGAGAGCGTATCGCCTTGTGGAGAATCGAAACGCCGGGTTTTTTGCGCATCGGCAGGGGACGAACCGGCCAATTCGGTTTGCGTCGGCCCGGGTGCGGAATCCGAGTCGGTCATCTCGCCGGGCGGCATGCGCGTGGGGCTCTGGGGCAAGGGTTTTTCTTTGGGCAAAGCAGACGCAAACGAAGCCCCTCGCGGGCCGTCGGGAATGGTCGGCGAGGGCGGATCAAGCCGATAAATCGCCTCGGGCACGTCCAGTACGTCCAGCGTTGGAGCGGGGAGCGGCTTTTTCTTCCTTTTTTGACCCGACTTGGATTTGGTCGCCCGCGTAGAAGGCGGAGGGGACATTTTCAGGACCTGGCCTTCGTTTTTTACGGAATGAGGATCTTCCGATACGGCCGCGGACTCGGCCGTCGGGGTATCGGTGATTTTGCCAGACGGCTTTTGCAAAGCAGCCATTACGTCGTGAAGTTTGGACACCGTCGAGGCTATTTGAGCTTCAATCTGATCGGAGTCGATATCGGATTCCGGCGGCGGATTGACTTCCGTTGGCGCTAATCGGTCCGCCGGTCCCTGATGCTTATATGCCTTAATGAAGGCCTGGTCGAGAGAGCTCATAAGTATTCCTGTCAGGAGGTGAATTTATAATGCCTTCAAACTGCGCCCTGCCGGCCTCGTTTTCCGAACTTGGTTGTGCCGTGCGAGGGGCGCCAGGCGGCGGCATTGAAGGCGTCCCAACGGCTGCGCCTGGTGCAGTCGCATTTCGCCGGTCGGCGGTAAACGGTTCGTTTCGCCGGGGATCCCCGGCAACGCCGGCTGGATAATTGTATTGTTCGCCAGGGCGGTAGTCGGGCGGATTGCCCACTGGACCGGGCAGCGCAGGGCCGATCGCTGCCGGACGATTGGCAACGGCAGGCAAGGCGTTGGTCCTGGTCGAT
>JBEKZY010000020.1:0-28181 GCA_049509395.1 Thermoguttaceae bacterium
TAGTGCCGCCTGTAATGAGCGTGGGACCCGTATAAGTGTTGTTGAACCCGCCGATGGTGAGCGTTCCGGCGCCGGTTTTGTTGAGACTCATTTTGCCGTAGGTATTTTTGATTGTTCCGGAGAATTGGCTGTCGGCATCGTTGCCGCCCACGGATATGGTGTAATTCGAAGTGCCAGTAGTGTTGTCAACTGTACCCAGTCCGGACAGGCCGTTAATGGATTGGCTGTAACTGCCCAGATCCAGCGTAGCGTTGTAGGCGACCGAGACATTGCCGTTTCCGCTGCCGCTGGGAATGACGTTGGCCGCGCTTGTTTTCAAGATGCCGGCGTTAACGGCAGTGTTGCCGGTGTAGGTGTTGACAACGTGGTAAGTTAGGGTTCCGGACCCGACCTTGGTAACGCCGCCCGTGCCCGAGAGGGTATTGTTAAAGGTAATTGTGTAATTATTCGTATCGAAAAAGGCGCCGCCGGAATTGATCGTTAGAGGCCGAGTGGTGGGATCGAAAATACCGTTGAACCTAAGCCCGCCGCCGTTGAATGTAAAGCCGCCGGGGCCCAGATAGTTCAGCGAAGCGACAGCTATGTATCCACCGCTGAAAGTAGTGCCGCCTTGATACGTATTGAGGCCGGTAAGGGTTTGCGTGCCAGTGCCGATCTTGATCAGATTGCCGGTGCCGGAGATCACGCCGGAGAATGATGTGGATTGATTGTTTCCGCCGACGGTGAGTGTGGCTGAGCCGATAAGCACGCGGTGGCCGGTGGGGGTTCCGGTTGCGTTGGCCAGTGCGCCGACGGTCGTGGAGTAATTATTCAAATCCAGCGTGGTATTCGAGGACATAACAACCGTGCTGGCCGGCGACATGTTGCCGCCGTCGGTGTTGCTCAGCCTGAACAGGCTGCCGTCGCCGGGATCAGTAAGGGCGAGATAAGTGGCGCCGCCGTCGGTGCTGTAAGCGACGCCCAAGCCCGTGCCGTTTACGCCCGTGCCGTACGGTCCATTGGGATATGTGTTGCCGCCCAGGCGGAGCTCAAAGCTGTGAAGTCCCGGCAGGAGCGTGTAACTGCCGGAACTCTGCGTAGTGGCGCTCGTATTATAGAGGACCTGGTTGCCGTCGATTTTCAACATAACGGCGTCATTGTAGTTTTCGGCAAAAGTCCAGAGGGCCGAACTGGTGCCGGGATTGTTGATGTATCCGGTATAGACATAAGTTTTCGTGGTCTCGGTGGTGCCCATGGTCGTGTTGGCCATGCGCGTGCCCAACTGGATGGAAGCGGCAGGATTGGAGTCGGTGGTGTCGAAGTATGCAGTGTTTCCGGATCGTCCTGATGTGTCGATTCGCCCTTCGCTCAGGCCGGCCTGGGTGGGCCCCAGCCGGATCGTGCCGGCTGTAATCGCGGTATCGCCGGTATAGGTATTATTGCCTGAAAAAGTAAGCGTGCCCGTTCCGCTTTTCGTTACGCTGCCGCTGGAGTCGGTCAACAAGCCGGTCCACATGGAATCGCCGTGCACATCGCGGATCGCGCCGTTGACGACCGTATCGCCGATGCAATTAATGGTAAGCGGACTGATGTGGGTGTTGATATTGGCATTGACGGTAAGCACCTTGCCGGCGGCTATTGTCCAGGTCTGGGCGCCGCCCACTATGATGCCGGTGTTGAGGTTGACGTTTTCATTGAAGGCCATGCCGCCGGTTGTGACGGTCAATGTCCCGCCGCTGAGGGTATAACCGCTGGCGCCGCTATTAAATGTAACGGAGTGCGCGCTTACGCCGTAATCGACTTTGACGGTATATGTTCCGCCTCCGCCGTCGAAAACGGCCGCGTCTTCGCCATTGCGCCACGCGCTCAGCGAGGTTCCGGTGGCGCTCCATCCATAACTTGCATTAGCCGTGGTCGACCAGTATCCCGCGCCGGGCTGATATCCCGCGGACGTGGATGTATCCCAAGTGACCGTTTGCATGGCGGTGGTAAAATAAGCCCCGCTTGTGATCATGCACACATCGTGGGAATTCGATAATGTGGCATAGGCTATTTCGGCATAGCCATTGCCGTTCCAAGTGCTTCCCCAGCTATTTTTTACGATGAAATATCCGCCGCCCGGAGCGTTCTCGGCGCCCACGTTGTCGTGATAGCCTGTGATCACAACTTCATGCCCGCCCCGGTTGTTGGCGGTAGGGGACGGATTGTACCAATCGTTGTCCACTTCTATGGCCACCGCGATGGGCCCGTAGTTTTTCAAATCGGCTTTTATCTGATCGGACGATTCGACAATCCAATTTCTGGAACTGCTGGTTTTAACGGTTCCCACCTGGCCTGATGTTATTTCAGCCGAGACCGTTGACCAACTGGGCCACGTAGTCTGATCGCTGGAAGAACTCCAAGGATAAGTGGCCTCGGTGACCAGTCCCGTGCTTTGGAAATAGCCCGTGCAATTGTCGGTATTTCCGCCTGTGGTATACGAGCCGATGCCGGCGGCGGCCAACTGCAGTTCGGAAAGGTCGATGTTATAAGTGGGATCATCGCGGGTGATTTTGTACTTGGCTTCGAGCATGCCCACGGCCGCGAAGGCCCAGCACATCCCGGAGCTGCCCTGATTCTGCACGGGCGTAACCATGTTCAAACCGCCGCTCGTCGCCCCCACGGTGGTCCAATTAAAATTGTCGGCATGCACAGAAATAGGGGCGATTAAAAACGCCAAAAAGAAAAATGTATATAAGGCCCTTGAATTCATTATTTTTTTTTCGAGATTTTGCATGATTTCGTCTCAAACTTTTCGAGGTATATATCGGCACGAAGTTCAACAGAAAATCCTGGGGGCTAATGCTGAATTCTTAAGGCAAGATCAGCACGGCGCTGCGTGGGTAGATAGAAGAAACCAGGCCGAAAATTATTCGATTGCACAGGTCCGTCGCGAAATCCGAAAACAACAGCCGGAACTGTCGGCCGTTGAACAATGAGAATCGGATTTTCCGCAAGGATCAGCTACTCGTTACGAATAGTTAAGGATCCTGGTATCGCTGCCTGCTTGATGTTTGATGGGGTAGGAGAAAGAAATCGGCCGCTTTATAATATTCTTTAGCGATTACATTCTGTAATAGTCATTCGAGTAATAATGTCTATAGTGGGGGTATATTAGTACCCATTAATGAAATATGACAAAAACAATCTTATTTGTCAATGATTATATTTTCCGGTATAGACTTTACTTAACCCTATATTGCTCAATGGGTTACCTGTGTTTATGCGGTCGCTAATAGGCATCTTAAAGACTGGTTTTTAATCGCTTTCCAGCATTTTCCATGAAGAAAATAAAGGTGCCAGGAACCATTTTTCAGCTACCATTTTTATATCGTTTTGCTTCTCGTTCATAATCTTCGGGCAGGTCCATGTCATCGATGACATTGGGGACGGGAAATTCTACCTCGCAGACGTCTCCGGTATGGGCGTGGAGCAGGCCGCGCAGGCCGATGTCGTCGTAGTGGTTTAGAATCTCCTCGCGGTAGCGCATGGCGAACATGAGCGGGTGGCCGCGGCGGTCGTTGTGGGTCGGGGTTACGATTCCACGTCCGGATGTCTGAAAGACTTGCACAATCGCGGCAATCACTTCAGCCGTGATGCCCGGTTGATCGCCTAATACCACCAGCACGGCTTCGCAATCCTCGGGCATGGCGCGCAGCCCGCAGCGGACTGAACTGAGCATCTCCCCTTCCGGGTCCGGATTAGTCAAGAACTCCACTCGCCGGCCGGCAAGGGCTTCGGCAATGCGGGCGCCGTCCGGACCCATGACCACAAAGACCCGATCGACCGGGCTGTGAAGCACCTCATCGACGATCCGCGCAATCACCGGCCGGTCGCCCAAGCTGAGCAGGAGTTTTTGCGCACCCATGCGGCGCGATCGGCCGGCGGCAAGGACTATGGAGCAGATCATGAATACATCATTTAGTTTGAATTTTTGGCGCGGCGCCTTTGCGCCGCACGGCGATCAGTTGGGCGGCGATGCTGGCGGCGATTTCGGGCACGGTCACGGAACCAATATCCAGACCGATGGGGGCGTAAACGCGGTCGAACTCGGCCGGTGTTGCCCGGCCCGTATAGACAAATTCCTTGCGCATCATTTCCACCTTGCGGCGGCTGCCGATCATGCCTATGTAGGCCGCCGGCTTCTTGAGGCAGGCGGCCAGGGCTTCCGCATCGTGTTGGTGCCCCCGGGTGACGATGACGATGTACGTGTCGCCGCCGATCGCCAGGCGGCCGATTTCCTCGTCCACCGGACAGCAACGCGTGGTCGCTCCTTCGGGAAACAAACTAGCGGCAGTGAATTCTACGCGGTCGTCGAGAACCAGGATATCGAATCCCACCAGATCGGCTTGCAGGGCAAGGGCCTGGCTGACGTGGCCGCCGCCGGCGATCACCAAAAGCGGATTGGCAACGAGCGGCTCGACCAGTACTTCAATGCGTTGACCTTCTGGAGACGACTGCGAAACAAACAGGACGGTTTCCTCACGCGCTAGAACCGAGCGGAGGGCATCGGCGTTGGGAAAGGCAAAATCAGCGGGAATTTCCGTTTCCGCGAAAAAAAGGACATCGATATCCGGGGCGTTTTTGCCTTCCGGGGTTTTTTCACCTCGAATCACCGTCAGCAGCACGCCTCGCTGCCGGCATTGACGGGCTCTTGACGCGGCCGCATAGGCTGCATGGCGCCGCGCGGCGGCCGGATCGATGAGCACGCGCATCATGCCGCCGCAAATAGGATCGCTACTTTCGACGGCATTGCCTTCCAGGTTGAAATCGAACACCAAAGGCCTTCCGATTTTGATGGCCTTGACTGCGAGTTGTTGCGAGTGTGCTTCTACCGCTCCGCCGCCGATGGTGCCCAGGATCACCCCGCCGGCATCGATAATGGCTTTCGCCCCCGCTTTGCATGGCGTGGAACCAGCGGCCTTTAAGACCGTGGCCACGGCGAAATCGCGGTCTTTATCGCAGCGGTCGGCAATGGCTTGATGAATGTCTCTTGGCGGTCGGCTCATGTTTTTAAGTTTTCGTTGCCGTTGGCAGGCGGATGGGCATCCGGCGGATGCGCATGCCGGTGGCGTGAAATACTCCGTTGGCGATGGCCGGGGCAATGGCGATGATGGGCGTTTCGCCTGCCCCCGCGCTTGCCAGGTCGGGGCGGTTCATCAGGTGGACGTCGATTTCGGGCACGTCGCTGAAACGGGGCACAAGGTAATGTTTGAAATTGGCGTTTGTTATCGCGCCGTTTTCGAATCGCATTTCCTCGCGCAAGGCCGGTCCCATTCCCATGATGATGCAGCCTTGCACTTGGGATGTAAGGTTGGCGGGGTTCAGGATCGCGCCGCATTCGAAGGCCTGACACACGCGCCGTACAGAAATGCTGTTCTTTTCCGGGTCGACTGCGATTTCCGCGCAGGCCGCCACGACAGAGTTTTTTTCGGTTCCGCAGGCCAAACCATAGCCGACGCCGGGCTGCTTCTGCTTCACCTTTTCGCGCCAGTTGAATTGTTTTGCGGCCTCTTCGAGCACTGCGCGGAGTCTGGCATTTTCCAGGTGCGCAAGCCGGAAGTCCAGCGGATCCATCCCGGCTGCGGCGGCCAGTTCGTCCATGAAACTCTCCCTGGCGAAATTGTTGGCCGTGGCCGCCAAGGCCCGGTATGAGGCTTGTCGCAGGGGAGAATCGGATTGCACCGCGCGGCAATCGGCCTTGCCGACCCGGTAAGGCGTATTGACCCCCGCGCCGCCGGAATTGATATTGATAAAATGCCAGGACGTGAGCGTGCCCTTGGCGCCCAATGAGGCTTCGATGTCAATGACCCCGGCAGGGCGGAAATAGGCCCAGGTGAATTCTTCTTCGCGGGTCCATTTTAGCGACACGGGTTTGCCTGCCGCCCGGGCCAGGCGCGCGGCCTCCACGGCGGCCTCCCCTGTGTGTTTCCCGCCGAAACCGCCGCCATAATCGGGCACGATGACCCGCACGCCGTCGTCGGGCACGTGGAATGCACCGGCCAATTCTCGGCGGCAGCCGAACGAATTTGACGAACCTGTCCAGACCGTCAACTTGTCGCCGTTCCACTCGGCCACGGCTGCCCGGGTTTCCATGGGCGTGTGCTGGACGTAAGACACATCATAAGTCGACTTGAGCGTTTTGCCGGCATTGGCCAACTCCTCGGCATAAGGATTTTTCGGCGCCTCGCCGTGCACGTGCTTGCGCAGATAATCGAATATATCCTGGCTTGAGGGCGAAGCGGCAAGTTCCCATTTGGCCGTGGCTGCGATGGCTTCCAAGGCCTTGCGGGCCTGATGGGTAGTAGGCGCGGCCACGCCCACGAATTGTCCGTCTTCGACTGCCACGACGTCTTTCATGGCTTTGGCGGGTTCGAGGTCGATGGACACGAGCTTCGCCCCGTAAGACGGCCCACGCAGGATTTTGCCGTGATACATGCCCGGCAGGGTAATGTCGGAAGGATATTTGTGCGCGCCGGTAACTATGTCGCGGCCATTCGGACGCGGGACCGATGCGCCCAAGATTTTCCATTCCTTAACGGGCGTCAGTGTGATATCTGCGGGCGGCGCCTGCCCAAAGGCCTTTGTAAGATCATCGCTTCCGGCCAGATCGCCGTAAGTCAGCGTGCGCCCCGAGGCGGCGTTGGTGATCTTGCCGTCGCGGACTTCCAGGGTGGAGGCGTCCACGCCCCAGCGCTCGGCGGCGATCTGAACCAGTGCCTGCCTGGCCGCGGCTGCGCCCTGGCGCACGGTCGGCACGGTCCGCGGCGTAGTTCCGCTGCCCGCGGTGACTCCGTCATCGGGCGTGAGACTAGTGTCGGCGGTCGTTAAATCCACCTGGGAAACGGGTACTCGCAATTCCTCGGCGACGGCCTGTGTCAGTTCGGTGCGAGCGCCCTGGCCTTCTTCCACTTTGCCGGTTAGGACGGTGATTTTACCGTCCTTGGCGATGTGGATTCGGGCGGAGACGTGAACGGGGCGTCCGCCGCCCGGCCCGCCCCTGCGCTGGCCCAAGACTGTGCCGGTGCTGACGGTGATGAGCAAGCCCGCGCCAAGCACCTGCACGAAGCCGCGGCGGGTGATGCCGAAGTCGTAAGGGACGCGTTCGATGGGCTCTTGGTATTCGGCTGGCGGAAATTCCTTGGATCCGTCGTATTCATCGTACTGATTTGATTTTTCGATGGTGGTCATGGCATTTGCCTCCCGGCGCTGGCCGCCCGTTTGATGGCTTTTTGGATTTTGGGATAGCCGTTGCAGCGGCAAAGATGTTTTTCCATGCCTGAGCGGATTTCTGCGTCGGTGGGATTGGGCGTATCGTTGAGCAAGGCCGCCGCGGCCATGATCATGCCAGGCGTGCAATATCCGCACTGCAGCGCGCCCTCGGCGAGAAAGGCCTCTTGCACGGGGTGGAGCTTGTCGCCGGCGGCCAGGCCTTCGATCGTTTGGATTGTTTGCCCTTCGGCGTCGGACACCGGCGTGATGCAGGAAAATGCGGTTTTGCCGCCGAGGATCACTGTACATGCGCCGCATTGACCTTCGCCGCAGCCGAGTTTGGGACCTGTCAGTTGCAGGTCTTCGCGCAAGACTTCGAGCAAAGGCCTGTCAGGATCGGTGGTCACCGATTTTTGCTGGCCGTTAACGATGAAAGTAAAAGTCTTGTCCATGAGAGATTGTCCCATTAACGATTTCCAAGGTCATTTGTAGCAGCTTACCCAACATTGTACTCAATGCGAAAGCCGGATGAAAGCATGGCCAATATCCGCTGTCTGACAATGAGTACTTGTTTGCCGACCGGCATTAAGTCGGCGCACGTTGGCAACTATTGAAGAAGCAGATCAATAATGTTACATGGGAATCATTTAAACACCGGGCACAAGTGACCGCGCTAAACACATAGAGTGCTTCATAAATCTGCCTGACTATAAATGCCACATAATAAATAGAGTATCAATACGCCACCATTTAGTGAACCGATCACACGCCATGCAACGTATTGGTAAAATGTCAAAAAGCATTCTGGCGGCGCCTTCGGATGCTTGACACCCCCCTTTTAAGTGTTATACTAAGAAATTAATCAATTCTTCATGTTTAAATTTACCGCGGCGTGTCCGCCGGAGTTTTGAAGAAACTATATCGCAGACAAAGTTTTTCGAGCATTGAGAACATACCCGAAAGGAGAAATCAAGATGGCGACAATCGTGAGCGATGCGGCTCAAAAGCAGGTGGATACTTTTGCCGATCGGGTGCGTACGATTCGCAATAGTCTGCACGAAGTTGTCGTGGGACAAGACGACGTGATCGACCAGTTGTTGATCTGCGCGCTTACCGGATCGCATGCCTTGCTGGTGGGCGTGCCGGGTTTGGCCAAAACGCTGATGGTCAAGGCCCTGGCCGCGGCGTTTCAATGGAAATACGCGCGGATCCAATTCACGCCGGACCTGATGCCCGCCGACGTTACGGGCTACGAGCTTTTGGGACGCGGCGATGATTCGCAGGGGCCGACCATGGTTTTCCGGCCCGGTCCGGTGTTCGCCAATCTGGTGCTGGCCGACGAAATCAATCGCGCCGCGCCCAAGACGCAATCGGCCTTGCTCGAAGCCATGGCCGAGCGGCACGTCACCGTGGGCGGAAAAACATATATGCTGGAAGAGCCGTTTTTGGTGGCGGCCACGCAGAATCCCATCGAACAGGAAGGCACGTATCCGCTGCCTGAAGCACAACTGGACCGGTTCATGATGGAAATCCGCATCGGTTATCCTTCGCCCGAGCAGGAAGAGGAAATCGTCATGCGCACGACTTCCGGCATACCGGAACTGCCCGAGGCCTCTCTCAAGCGGGAGGAATTTTTGCAATTGCGCGATTTGGTGCTGGCCGTGCCGGTGGCGAAAAACGTGGCGGCCCAGGCGGTGCGGATCTGCGGGGCAAGCCGGCCCGAAGACACGCGCGGCGACAAAATGGTTCGCGATTACGTGGCTTGGGGCGCGGGCCCGCGCGGGTCGCAAAATCTGGTCTTGGCGGCCAAAGCCCGCTCGCTCCTGGTGGGCCGAGCCGCGCCGATCATGGAGGACCTGCTGGCCGTCGCGCTGCCCATTCTGCGGCATCGAATTATCGTAAATCATCGGGCGGTGGGCGATTCGATCACCTCGGCGGACATTGTCAATCATTTATTGAAAGAAGTCGCGGCATGAACGCCACAACGACCAGCCGGTTTTTGGACCTGCGCGCGCTTACCGCACTGGCGCACATGCGTTTTTCCACGCGCCGCCGCGTGGAAGGCACTTTCATGGGCTATCACCAGTCGCGGCAACAGGGCGGGGCAGGGGAGTTCGCCGATTTTCGCGAATACACCGGCGGCGAGGACCTCCGCCGGCTGGATTGGAAAGTTCTGGCCCGCACGGGCAAGGCATTCGTCCGCTTGCACGAAGAAGAAACCAATCTGCACTGCACATTGGCGATCGATGCCAGCGGCTCGATGAACTTTGGGGCCGATAGTCTAAAAGGGACAGTCCCATTTTCGTTGACACGAAAATCGGGACAGTCCCTAGCCGGGTCCAAGTTGGAATACGTGCAATATCTGGCTACCGCGCTTTCGCACGTAATAAGCCGTGGTCAAGATCAGGCGGGTTTGGCCGTGCTCGACGACGGCCTGCGCGAAGTTCTAACCCCGGGCGCTACGGCGTCGCACATCGGACGCCTCCAGGAAATCGTGGAAAACATCGTTGCCAAACCATCATCGCACATGGCCGGCGGATTGCGCGACTTGTTCGAGCAATCCACGCGCCGCGGGGTGCTGCTATTGATGAGCGATTTCCTGATGGAAGACTTGGAGGATGTGTTCGCCGCGCTGCGATTGTTCCGCCATCGCGGCTGGGACATCGTCATCCTGCACATGGTGCATCCTTTAGAGGAAAGATTGCCCGATGGCATGGCATATCGCTTCGAGGGCATGGAAAACGACGGGCGGGTAAACTGCTCGCCAAGCGAGATCCGCGCGGCTTATCGCGATCGGTTCGGCGCGCACCTGGCGATGGTCCGCCAATTGGCACTGGCCGGCGGCTGCGACTACCGCCGCGTATCGATGGCCATATCATATTTGCAAACCCTGGGAGAATTTTTGGTGGAAAGAGCGGGATAGAATTTTAAATTGGTGGTTTTAAGACGTTTTGCCTGTATTTTTTATTGCAAATTGAAAAATGCAAATTGCAAATTGCAAATTGAACTAACACAAAGATGAAATTTTTGCTTACAAGAAGGTATTTAATCCTTGTTCAATTTAATATTTGCAATTTGCAATTGACAATTTGCAATGATGTTGTCTCAGATAAAGACTAATTATATGACGTTTTTGCATCCCTGGGCGATTGTGATGGGCGTGCTGGCGGCGGCCGCGCCGGCGGCGATTCACTTTCTCACCCGCCCGCGCCCCCTGCGGATGCCCCTCTCGACCCTGCGATTCGTGCGCGAGGCCATGCACCAGCGCCGCAGTTGGCACCGATTCCGGGACATTTTACTATTGGCGTTGCGTACGCTGGCCGTGCTTTTGATTGCCTTGGCTGTAGCCCGGCCGCAATGGGGAAACCGTGCGCTGATATCCGACGTTCAAGGAGGCGACGCGGTTCGGGTTGTAATTTTGGATGTCAGTCAGAGCATGGCCGCCACCGACGGCACAGTGGAGCAGATCGAGAGGGCTCGAACCATGGCCGCCAATTATTTGCGCTACCGGCCGGGACTGGCGGCCAATCTGATCGTTGCCGGTGCGCGGGCGGAGGGGGTTTTCGATAGCCCTTCCACTAATTTCGAGGCCTTGCGCGAGGAGTTGGGCCGTTGCCACGTATTGCCGCAGCGATTGGACGTCGCCCGGGCTTTGGATCTTTCGGCCCGGATGTTGGCGCCTGCTTCGGCGAGCGACCGGCGTCGGCGGGAATTGGTGGTTGTAAGCGATTTTCAACGCTCCAATTGGACCAAGGCCGATTTCTCGCTCCTGCCTGCCGACACGCAGATCCAATTGGAATCGACCGCTCCCGCTAAGACGCTGCCCAACCTGGCGATTTTGCGCGTGGAAGGGCAAACCGCGCGATCGCCGTCCGGCGGCATGCAATTGGAAATCGACGTGGGCAACTATTCGCCTCTCTCGCAAAAAGTGACCGTGGAAGTTACCCTGGGCGATGCGAATTGGCGGATATCGGGCATGTGTCCGGCCGGCCAATCCACCACTCTGACCGAGGAGATCGGCATTCGCGGCACTGGTTGGCAATCGGGCGAGGCCCGGCTGGAAGGAATCGACGACGCCCTGGCCGCCGACAATGTTTATCCCTTTGTCGTGCACGTCCGTCCCAAGCCGACGTACGCGATCCTGACCCGGCAGCCGGCGACCGAGCGGCCATCGTCCAGCCATTATCTGGAATGCGCATTGGTTCCGGACGGCCAACTCAAGGAAAAGGCGTCGGCCACGGTGCTCCGATTGGACCCATCGTCGGCGGATCGGGCGGCGTTGGCCCCGGCCGATCTGATCCTGCTGGATCATCCGGGCAAACTTTCAGATGAGACCGGCCGACTTTTGGCTGGATTGATGCGCCGCGGGCGACCGATCGTTTACGTGGCTAGCGAATTGATAGACGCCACGAATCTGAAAAATCTGGCTGAACTTGCGGGCAGCGGTTTGCAGATGCCCATCGAGTTCGCCCCGCCGCCGTCCGGGCAAATTCGCCGCGATTTATTCTACACTTCGGTGCGCCGGGAAAATCCGGCCTTTCGCGTGTTCGGCGATAATCTCACCGCAGTTATGGGCAGGCTGCGTTTCGCGGGCGGACTGGCCTCCAGGCGCCTGGAAAACGGCTTGGAAAATGACATTCTGGCCACTTACAACGATGGCTCGGCGGGCGTGGTGATTACATCGTCCGATGCCGGGGCGATGGCCGTTATCAACGCCGACTTGGGCACATCGAATCTGCCCAGGACCTCGGCTTTCGTTCCCATGCTCAACGAACTAATCGCACAGATGCTGGACCACGGGCGCGGCGCGGATTCGGCCTTTTGCGGCGAACCGCTGGCGGTTCAATTGCCGGCCGATGCCGGACCGTCGGTCGGTTTGCGAATTGTCCCGCCGGCGGCACGCGGCGCGGAGGCCGAGACAAACTCCTGCGGCGAACTGGTCGACGAAGCGGTGTCTACCGCCTGGCGCTGGCCGTCGCCGACACAGCCCGGCGTGTATCGCGTCCAGCGCGACGCGGCTACGGTGTTTTCGCTGGCTCTCAATCTTCCGCCCGAAGAAAGTCAATTGGAAAGCATGAAACCCGAGGTCTTGACCGGCCGGTTGGGCGCGGGCCGGAATATCGTATTCCGCGGCTCAGAAGACAACAGCCAACGGCATGACGATTTTTGGTGGTGGTTTGCCGCGGCAAGCGTGGTTTGCCTGTTGGGAGAAACATCGGCATTATTGGTATTTCGCACGTGAAATAAAAATGTTGGGGCAGCAGTTAAACTGCTGCCCCAACATACGGTTCAATAATATAAAAAATGAGATCGATTACATTTGATCCTTATATTCCCTGGTCGCTTTGGACTACGATGGCCTTAATCGCCGCCGGGCTTATGGCCTGGTATGCGATATCAGGGCGGAATCGTTTGCCGCGCGCCCGCTGGTGGTTTGTGGTGGCGCTCATGTCGGCGGCTGTCGTCGCGCCGCTTGCGATTTTATTGAATCCCACCTGGCAGGAGCGGATTCCGCCGCCGCCTGGCAAACCCTTGCTCACCGTGCTGGTCGACCGTTCGGGCAGCATGAGCACTAAGGATGCCGGCGACGGCCAGACGCGATTCCAAGCTGCTGCGGCTATTGCCTCAAAAACGGCCAAGGAACTGGGCGGGCGATACGAGGTTTGCATTCGCTCGTTTGCCGAAAGTTCGTCACTTTCATCGGCCGAAACCATAGGCGGCGAAAAACCGGAAGGCGCGGCTACCGACATCGCCGCCGCGGTGGAGCAATCCCTGGCCGACGACCGGGCCCAAGGACAGGCGATCTTTTTGCTCAGCGATGGCATACACAACGTCCTGGGCGGAACCGAACGACTCCGCCGCAGTGCGGCCAAGGCCAAGGCCGTGGACGCCCCGCTGTTCGTCAAAACCATTGGCGGCCAGGCGGGCGTCGAGGACATAGAGGTCGCCCTGCAACAGCCGCAAGAGTTGGCGTTTATCGGCCAGCGCGTTCCGGTGGCGGTCAACGTTCGGCAGCGCGGTTCAACTGCTTCGCGCGTCGAACTTTCGCTTGTGGCGGACGGCAAGGTTGTGGAAAAACACGGCGTGAATCTCAAGGGCGACGACGTAGCGGAAGACACGTTTTATGTCACTCACAAAACCAACGGCCTATACCGCTATGAAGTCCGGGCCGAGCCTTTTTCCTGGGAGGTGACGCGCGCAAACAACTCGGCTTCGTTGCTGTTGCGGGTGGTCGATCAGCCTGTCCGGGTATTATTATTGGAAGGCAAACCATATTGGGACACCAAGTTCCTGGTGCGGACATTGTCAATGGACCAGTCGATCGAACTGGTTACCGTAGTGCAGCTTGCCGAAGGCCGACTTTTAGAGCGAAAGATCCCTAGGCTCGCGGCGCCCACTGGCAAAGCCAGTGGCACTCATACGGCAGCCAGTAGCACTCGTGAAAAGGCAGATGATGATCCGGCGAAGAATGCGGACGCGGAAAAATCTCCCGCGGCTGAGGATGCCAATGCGGCTAAACCGGAATCGCCCGACCAATGGACCATCGAAACAGACGCGGGCAAGTTTCTTTCCGACGCCCAATCTCTGGCTTCGTACCAGATCGTGATTCTCGGCCGCAGCGCGGAAATCTTTTTGACCGACGACGCCTTGATTAAATTGAAAAAGTGGCTCAGCGAGGGAGAAGGATCGCTGGTGTGTTTTCGCGGGTCGCCGTCGTCGCAGATTGGCCAGCGTTTGGGCGACTTGATGCCATTGCGCTGGACGCCTACGGCGGAAACTCGATTTCACATGCAATTGACCGGGGCCGGCCAGGCCCTGCGCTGGCTGCCGGCCGGCGCGGACGGCGTGGATCCGCTAGCCGATTTGCCTTCCCTGGCCACCGTGGCCCGGCCGGAATCGGCCAAGGCCTTGGCCGTGGTGCTGGCCACGGGCGCGTCGGGCGCCGGGGGCGAGGCTGCGCCGGTGATTTCTTATCAGCCGGTGGGCAACGGCCGCGTGGTGGCAATCGAAGGAGCCGGCATGTGGCGCTGGGCCTTTCTCCCGCCCGAAAAACAACAAACGGCCGAAATCTACGCCTCGCTGTGGCGGAGCCTAGTCCGCTGGCTGGCGGCGAACATGGGCTTGTTGCCCTCGCAACGGCTGGCTCTAAGGACCGATAAAGTCGCCTTTAGCAGCGACGAAAATGTTTCGGCGAATTTGCTGGTCCGGCAGTGGTCGGGCGATGTGCCTCAAGTCGAACTCAGCGGCCCGGCCCTCGATCACCCCAGGTCGACCGCCTGCGTGCCGCGGGGAAATTATCCCGGACAGTATTACGTTTCCTGGGGACGGCTGCCCGAGGGACATTATTCGGCCCGCGTGGCGGGCATCGAGAAAAACGAGGTGTCGGACATGGTCGATTTCGACGTGCAAGGCAACTTGACCGAGCGCTTGGACGTCCGCGCACAGCCGAACTTGATGAAGTTTCTTGCCGAGCAAAGCGGCGGAGCGGTTTTGGATAGCGTCGATCCCACCCTGCTGGCCCGGCATGTCGAGCAACATCTCAGCCAAAGCCGACCCACGCGCACCGCGCAAACAACGGCCTGGGATCGCTGGTGGGTGTTGTTGGGAGCGATTGGACTTTGGGCCGCCGCCTGGAGTTATCGCCGCCATAGCGGATTAGTATAAAGGAGCGTATTAAAACAACCTCCCCTCTCCCTTTGGGAGAGGGGCAGGGAGTGAGGGGCGTGGAGAAAGCACATAAACAAGACAAAACATTTTTAGGCCAACCGCCCTCACCCTAACCCTCTCCCAAAGGGAGAGGGGACTAATTTCTAAGGAATGAAACATGACTAACCTTTCGCTTCAAGCCTGTCTTAACCGGGTGCGGCGGCGGTTGTTGGCCGTGGGCTGGACGGCCGGAATCGTTTGGGCGATGGGAGCGGCTTTGGCCGTGTTGCTCGTAAGCGTCTGGCTGGATTTGCTGTGGGAACTCTCGGCCCAGTGGCGCGTGGCCCTGCTTTGGGCCGCCGGAATAACAGGGATCATTCTGGTTGTATTTTTAGCGGCAAAAGTCGTTCGTTTCAGCCGGGACCGGTTAGTGGCGCGGCGATTGGATAGGGCGAGCGATTCCGGCGGGGTGATCCTGACTGGCGTGGAACTCGACAAAACTCTTTGCCCTATGCGGACCGGGCAATCCTCGGAACTGACCACAGGTTTAGCCTTACGGGCCGTATCTCACGCCGCCGAGGTCGCCCGTCGGGTGTCGCCGGCCCAAGCCGTGCCGCTACGGAATCTTCGCCGATCATTGACTGCCTTCACATTGATGATGAGTTTGGTGGGCGTGGCCGCGGTTGGCCTGCCCGGATTGGTGCAAACCCAATGGAACCGTTTCTTTCACCCCTTTAACGACGTGCCGCCGTATTCGCCCACGAAATTTGAAGTGACGCCGGGCAACGTCGAGGTGATCTACGGCAGGGAGTTGGAAATCCGGGCGAAAACCATCGGCCCCTCGGTCGAGCAGGCCGAACTGGTGATTGACAACGGGCGCGGTCAACTGCTGCCCTTGCCCATGTTTCCCGAGCCCGGCGGAACCTGGCGAACCGTGCTGTCCAAAATTACGGAACCGGCTGAATACTATGTTCGCGCAAACCGTGCGCGGAGCGAAAAATATCGCATCCGGGTTATCACACTGCCGCGAATCGAAAGCGTGCGTTTGCGGATTACATCGCCTCCTTATGCCAACCGGCCTCCGTACGATGGGCCCTTGCCCAAGGAAGGCGTGGCCGGGCTGCCGGGCACCAAGGTTCAGGTCTCTATCCGCAGCAACCGTCCGCTGCGAGGCGGCAAGATGGAAATTACCGCCCGTGGTCAAAAGGCCGAAATAGCCATGAATCCGGCCGTTTCCGGCGGCCAGGAGGCGGCGGGCCAGTTTGAAATCACATCCGACGGCAAGTTCGAGTGCCGCGTTATCGACGCCGACGGCCAGACGTCGGAAGAATCGTTTTCCGGAGGCATAACTCTGCTGGCCGACGAGCGTCCTTTTATCCGCTTGACCCAGCCGCCGAAGATGTCGCTGGCCACGCCCAACGCCCTGCTGCCGGTGTCTCTCTCGGCCGAAGACGACTGCGGCATAACGCGGGTGGAACTTTTCCGCAACCTGAACGAATCCCGATTTCTGCCCAAGGCCGTTAAAATGCCGTCTCGGCCGCCGCGCCGCTCTGATGCCACATTCCAATTACCGCTGGCAAGTTACGGATTGCAGCCGGGCGACGTAATAAAACTCTTCGGGCGCGTGGAAGACAACGATCCGGCGGGCGCAAAAGGCGCTGAAAGCACCGTGGCCACGGTCCGCATCATCTCCCAGGAAGAGTTCGAACAGATGATCCTCACGCAAAAAGGGATTGAGGCTTTGATGTCCAAGTACCAATCGGCCCAGCGCCGAATGGAAAAAATGGCCAATGAAATCGAAGATTTGCAGAATAAAATCAAAAATAAGCCGCCCAGTGAAGCCGTCAGCGAGGAAACCCGCGAAGAACTGCGACGAATGGAACTGCAAATGCTCGAACAGGCCGAGGCAATCGATAAATTATCGAAGCAAAAATTACCGTTTGACGCCGACAGGAATTTCACCCCGCAATTGGAACAAATGACACAATTGACCGATGAAATGGACAATGAGCTAAAAAAACTGGAAGAATTAAAGGACATGCACAACGAAAAATTGGCCGGCGAACTGGGCAAGATGGCCGATCAATTATCCGCCCGTCGCAAGTCGTTCAACGAAATGGTTTCCATGCCGTTGGAGAAATTGGAGGCCGTTTTCCGCTTGATGGTCGATGAGCAGCGGTTTATCGCCCTGGCCCAGTGGCAGCGGGACCTGGCCGAACGGCTGTCGTCCCTCAAAGGCCGCGAGGGCGAGGACAATCCGACGCTCAAGGCCAGATTGCGGGAAATGGAGCAGGAGCAGCGTCAGATCCGCGAGGAACTGGGCACGTTTCTCAGCGACATCGACGACCACGTCCAGCGCCTGCCCAACGATGCCGACATGGACGAACTCCGCCAGTCGGCCGCCCAATTCGTCAAGGACGTTCGTGCCAGCGGCGCGGCTGAGACAATGGCCGAGGCCGAGTCGGCCTTGATGGAATTCGCCGCTACCCGGGGTTATGAAAAAGCCAAAAAATCAGCAGACATACTGGAAAAATTCATCAAAAAATGCGACGGCAATTGCCCCTTGCAGGGAAATTGCGAAGGACACATCTTTTTTCAGCCCACATTGGGCAACGGCTTGGGAAACACCCTGGGACAATTGTTGGGCGGGATGGGCGCGGGAAACGGACCCGGCATGGGCATGGGAGGTTTCGGGTCAATTGGACTATACGGCGGTTTGCCTATCGCCGCAGGCATGGAAGGTTGGATGGGCAATGCAAATATGCTTTGGAATCCCAGCAGTCGTTCCTCCAGCGCCGTTCCAAATGCAAATCCCGATGCGTCCACGTCCCGGGAAAATCAGAACATTGGAAACGCCGCCGGCGCGAGCGAAGGCGAAACGCCCATGCAGTATCGCCGCGAGGTAGGGCAGTATTTCGAGCGCGTATCCGAAGAAAGCGGTGAAGTTTATCATTGATCGGTATCAAAACTCCCCTCTCCCTTTGGGAGAGGGGCAGTGGGTGAGGGCAACTTGGTTATCGAAAAAACCGCCCTCACCCTAACCCTCTCCCAAAGGGAGAGGGGACAATAATTAATATGTAAGGAACAAATTCAATGCAGTATAAGAACATCCTCAAGCGTCTGGTTTTAACCGTGATTGCCGCGGTCGCCGTTGCCTGCCCGGTGTTGGGGGCCGAACCTGATGCCCGCCAATCGGGCGGAGAACCCGACGGCATCGTGCAGGTCGCCAATTTGGTGTACGCGGGCACCAAGAGCAGCCGCTGTTTTTCCGATCACTTTCTCATCAAGGCCGAAAAGGAAACCGCCATTTCCACCAGCCGGCGGTTCCATGCGGTCAAACTTAACAGCGAAAACCTTTACGAGTTCCCCCTGGTCATCATGACCGGCGAAGGCGATTTCCAATTGTCCGACGCCGAGCGCGAGAGCCTGCGCCGGTATATCGAAAACGGCGGGTTTTTGCTGGCCTCGGCCGGCTGCTCCTCGCTGGAATGGGATCGGGCGTTTCGCCGCGAGATGGCCCTGATATTCCCCAATAATCCATTGCAGACTATCGACATCTCCCATCCCATCTTTCATACCGTTTACGAAATCAAGGATTTGCACGGCCAGCACGGGGCGGTGCATCCGCTGGCCGGCGTGAGCATCGGCGGGCGCTTAGGCGTGATCTATTCCCAAGACGGCCTGAACGACACCAGCCATACCACCGGCTGCTGCTGCTGCGGAGGAAACGAATTTACAAACGCCATCGACATCAACGTGAACATCCTGGCTTACGCTTTGACTTATTGAGCGCCATGAATATCGACACGCAGACATATGGAATGCTGGCCTTGCTGTTGCTGGCCTGGTTGGCCGCCACCGGGTGCCGGCCAAGGCTCGGCGGCGACGGCCGGCCCCTGGTCGTGGTCGTCTCGGGGGACACGGCCGGCTGGATCGTACCTTGCGGGTGCACTACGAATCAATCGGGCGGTTTGCCCCGCCGGGGCGCTTTCATCGAACAGCTTCGCCGGGAAGCGAATGTCGTTGCCGTTGATGCGGGCGGGGCCCCGTTGGGAACCTCGGCCTACGATCGCGTGAAATTCGAGGCCATATTAGCCGGTGAAATGCTCATGGGCGTTGCGGCGCATAACGTAGGGGCCGCTGAGGCCCGCCTGGGACCGGACGAACTGCGGCGATTGGCCGTGATCCACAAAACGCCTTTCATATCCGCCAATGTTTTTGACACAGCGGATCGACCGGTGGCCGAACCGCTGCGGATCGTCCAGTCCGCCGGCCGACGATTGGCCCTGGTCGGCGTATTGAGCGAACGATACGCCACGGACAAAATTCACGTCAAACCGCCGCGGCAGGCAATTCTGGAAGTCATTCAACAAGCCGCCGGGCGGTACGATTCGCTCATCGTGCTGGCTTACCTTCCCGAAGATGAACTGCGGGAATTGGCCCAGTCGCTTCCCGAGGCCGATGCAATCGTGGGCGGGCCGACCGGGCAGCCCATTGCACCGAAGCAAATCGGTCCGGTGCTTTTGACTTCGGCCACCAACAAGGGCAAGTTCCTTGCCCGGCTCGATGCACCGCCGCCCGGTTCGGACCGCGCTTGGACCGGCCGCATCGTGGAGCTAAGCGATCGATATGCCGATGATTCGCGTCAAACGGCCAACATCGAGGAATTTCACCTGGAGCTCGCCCGCCGCGATTTCAAGCCCGATCAAACCTCCATGGTCGAGCCGCTCTCGAAAAACATACACCGGGATTTCGCAGTTGCCGGGACCGACACCTGCCAGGAATGCCATGCGGACGATTGCTCGCTGTGGCGAAAGTCGAAGCATGCCCAGGCTTGGGCTGCGATTAAACAAAAAAACGCCCAATTCGATCCGGACTGCCAGCGCTGCCATACCACGGGCTACGGCCTGCCGGGCGGATTCGCCTCGGTCCGTAGCGGCGGCCGATTGACCGACGGCGGTTGCGAAAACTGCCACGGCCCATCGAAGGCCCACGTCAAAGATTCCAACGTGCTTACGGCTTATTATGCCCAGGCAAAAGACCGCTGCATTTCATGCCACGATCGCGAAAACAGTCCCGAGTTCAATTATGACAAGTATTGGGCCCAAATCGTCCACGGCGAATCGCTTGAAGCATACGACGCCATGGAAAATATAGAAGGGGATTAAACATGCGACTGACCGCGCTAGTATTTCCGATTTTGGCCTTGACCGCCGGAGTGCTATCCGGCGCTGACGCGAAGAAAATCGAATGGCTCTTGGACTTGAAGGCGGCGCAGCAACAGGCGGCCGGCGAGCACAAAGCGGTTTTCATTTTCGCGGGCGTGAAAGGATCGGCGGCCTGCCGAAAAATGGCGGCCGAAATCGAAACCCCGGCAATAGCGGATGAGTTGAACCAGTGCGTGTGCGTATTCCTGAACCTGGATGCCCAACCCAAGGAGGCGGAAGAACTGGGCGCGACCGCGGTCCCGGCCCTGCGGATTCGCACGCCCGGCGGCGAATTGGCTGGCTCGCAGGACGGGTATCTTTCGCCGGATGACCTGCTTAAGTGGCTGAAAAAATACCGCGATGAGGCCCTGGCCTCCGCCGACGCCGCGCTTACGGACTCCGCCGAGCCGGATGCCGCGGCCATTGAGCGATTGGTGCAACTGTTCGAGATGCGTAGCCCGACTATCCGCGAGGCGGCGATCCGCCGCTTGTCGTCCTATCCCCGGGCTTCGCGCCCGGCCGTGGTCAAGGCGTTTCACGAAGGCAATTTGTCGGCGCGTTTGGCGGCCTTGGAGATCCTGCAACAATGGAAGGCCCCGGTCGAAGAAATGGATCCCTGGCATCCGGAAACCCTGTCCGAAGAGCGTTTCCAGCGTTTGGAGAAGTGGCTTAGCGAAGACATGGATCAGAACCTGACCGCCGAGCCCAAGGAGTTAAGCCCGGAGGAGCGGTCCGCCGCCCGGCAGGATATCGCCCGGATGTTAAAGGCCGACGAGGCCGAATCGGCCGCCATCTGCCATCGCCTGGCGCGATTGGGGCCCGCTTTGTTGCCCGAAGTGTATGCCCTGCTAAAGGATGTCTCCGGCGATCAGGACCGGCTGCGGCTCTTGGTCTTGCGCTATCGGCTGGTTGCCACCGATTCGCTTATGCTTCGCTGGCCCGGCGGATTGGTCCGGCTCGCCCAGAGCGATCCCAGGCAGCGGCAACACGCAGCGGAGGAACTTGTCAATCTGGCCTCAGCGCCCGACCAGCCGCTTTTGACGGAACTTTTCAGCGATCCCGATCCGTTGGTGCGCGAGATCAGTCTGCGCGGCCTGCAGCACATCGGCGGCAAGGAGGCCAATGCCGCTCTGGTGAAATTGCTCGCCGATCCGGAACTCAACGTTCGCACTGCGGTGTTAAAACAACTGGAAGAAGCCCCGGATGCGGACATGCTTCCGGCGGTAGTGAAATACCTGAAAACCGAAAAGGACCCGGACCTGATCGTACACGGGATCCGTTTTTTGCAGGAATCGAAGCAGCCGGAGGCGATAAAATGCCTGATATCGCTTCTCAGCCACGAGAGTTGGCAAGTCCGGTCGGAAGCGGCTTCCGGAATCGGCAAGTTGATGGAAAACAACAATTACAGTAGAGGTCCGGAACTCTCCAACGACGATCCCCAGGCCAAATTACAGGCCGACGCATACATGGCCTTGATCGATTTGCTCGACGATTCCGACGGTTTCGTGGTGGCCAAGGCCGTCGAAGGGCTGGCCAATGCCGACATGGCCGTGGCCGTGGATCCGCTGGTAAAGGCGGCCACGAAGCATCACCAACTGGCCCTGGATATATTCTCCATGCTTGTTAACCACGCCAAAATGAGACAACAGGCCATACCGCACATTCGCAAGTTCTGCAAGCACGAGGTAGCCGACATACGGGCGGCGGCAATCGGGGCCTTGTGCCAGGCAGGCGAATATGACGTGGGGGAAGAAGTCCAAGCCGCCCTCCGGGATAAGGAAAGTAAAGTCCGAATCGCGGCGGCATCGGGCATGTTTAAAACACTCGAAAGTCAACGCGAAAGCGCATGGCAGCAAATCCATCAAGGTGCCTCAAGCGGCAAAGTGTTGAGCAATGGAGCAGGTTTTGACACAACTAAATCCGACCTTGTTACATATTACTCCTCGGCAATTCGACTTATTTTCGGCGGGCCTGCTGGTTCCCAGCCGGTAAGACTGCTGCCAATGTCTGATATCCAGCCCCCGCCGCCGCAACCGGCATTAGCTGACGCCGATTCGGTAAAGTTCGATATTGTGAACCCGGGCCAAAGAGTCGATTCAGGGGGCGCCGACAAAAAAGTCGAGCAAAAGGAGGAGGAATCGAAAACCGCCGAAGATGAACCGGACCCCTGGGACCAATGGCTGGAAAAATTCTATGCCGGCAGGCAGCGTCCTAAATGGATGTCCGACGCCGTCGAACCGCTTGAGAAAATGCTTGCGGCCGAATCGGTCAAGGAAAGAATCGCGGCTGCCGTAACTCTCATACCCCTGGGCAAAGCCGACGAGGCCCTGCCGATGCTCAATGCAGCCTTGCGGTCCAATCCCGAGTATATGGACATGGCGCGGGACGTCTTGCCCTGGTTGACGTGGGAGCGACGATTGGAACTTTTCCGGTATTTGAGTTCGTTGGCGCAAGGCGAAGATGCTGCGACGGAATTGCTTTACACAATGAACGAAACGCCGGACCGCCGATCGGCCGATATGAATTGGGAGCTTTTGGCGGACGAAAAAATCTCGCAGTCCAAGGCGAGGAATCTACAAAACGGACTGATGCGGGCTCATCTCGGCAAACAGTTTCTTCCCATGTCCAATATCCCCGCGTCAAAACGCCGGGAACTGATCAAAGACGCCAAAGCACATATCGATTCGAAATCCGAATTCCAGCGTATCGCCGCATTAATACTTCTGGCCAACGCCTCCAACGACGATGCCGCCGAAGCCGCGCTCCGCTTGATCGACGACCAACAAATAAGCGAATCGTCGCGGCTCGACGCATTCCAAATACTTCTGCTCGCAGAGCCCAAGAAGGACGCCTTGCAAAGGGCCGTCGCCGCATTGGAAAAGGAAAACGCCGAGCGGAAAAAAATCGCCCTGAAATATCTGGTCCGCCCCAGTGTTTTGATGACTCTAAACAATGGATTCTCTTTATACAGCTATACCGATTCGACGATCGAGGTCGTATCCATCTCCGGTAGACTATTCGTGCCCGAACCGCCCAAGGGCGTCGAAGCCGGGCAAATCCGACCGCTGTTGGCCGATTCCGATCCGGAAATCGCGGCAATGGCTGGATATCTCTTGGCGCTCATGGACCAGCCCGACGGCATGGACGCACTGCTGAAATATTGGAAAGGGCAACCGAAAAAATACAACTCGTGGTCCCGCCTGGTATATCGGGCCATCGCGGCGCTGGACGATCCCAAGTATCTGCCCGTCTTAAAAGAAATCTATGCGAACCTGGAGCAATACGAAATGCGGGAGTTCTACTGGACGATCCGCATTATGACCGGGCCGGAAATCCTCAAATTCAGAAAACAAATCCGCGACGAACGCGGGGTATCAGAACTGCAATAAATCATTGTGTAAGCAGGAAAAAGGGGAAAGAGGGAAAGGGGAAATTAAAATGGTTTAGCCCCGGAGCTTGCTCCGGGAGTTTTCGCCGCAAATCGGTATTCTTTTATTTACTGTACTAACACAAGGAGATGCAAATTATGTCATGCCGCACGATTAAAACGGCGCTGGCAATAGCAATAGTTATTACGTTGTCGCATGAAGCTGCTTGGGCCCAATTTTATCCGGGTATTAGAGAGAATCCCTCGCCCGCCGCGGCCGGCCCGCAAACAATTTCTGCGACTGGCACGGCTTCCGTCAAGCGCAAACCCACGGTATTGCGCATGTACCTGGAGTTGGTTGCAAAGGGAAGCAACCTGGATGAAGCGTTGAAAAAGATAAAAGACCGGCGGGAAAGCGCTCGCGGCCAGTTGGAAACCCTCAAGGCCGACAAGGATGCGATCACGTTCGGCGATCCCAGCCTGTCTGGCGCCGCATCGCCGCGGCAAAGGCAGATCGAGGTCATGCTCATGGCAAAAATGCAGAGCCGCGGCAAAAAGGCCGCCAAGACCCCAATCGCCGTGCCGGTTACCGTGACGGTGATGTTGACCGCCCAGTGGTCATTGGAGGCCGAGACGCCCGAGCAGATGCTAGTTCTGGCCCAGACCTTGCAGGAGAAAATCAAAGCCGCCGATTTGGCCGGGATCAAGGACGCCGAAAAACTCTCGCCCGAGGAGGAAGAACTGGCCGACGAAGCCTCGCAAATGATTGATCAGTCGGGCGAACAGCGGACGCCCGCGGGCCAGCCGTATTTCATGTTCATCGCCAGGCTCTCGCAAGCTGACCGCGAAAAACTGCTGGGCGAGGCCTTTGCCAAGGCGAAAACACAAGCCGCCGACCTAGCCAAGGCCGCCGACGTGGAATTGGGGCCCTTGACGGGCATAAGCGGCCAGTGCAACGGGCAACACAATTTAGGCGACGAAGAGTACAATCCTTACAACAACTCGTCAAGCATCCGGCGCATACTCGCGCAGCAAACCGGCGAAGGCGCGGATGAAACGCACTACGCGGCCATGAGCAACGATCCGGCAGCCGTTTCATTCTCCGCCGCCGTGCAAGCCAACTTCCGCCTGGGCAAGTAGTTTATATGGAATGTAGCAGTCATATCGTGAACAAATACTGATTTATTATTCCGTCACCGAAAGGTCTTTTTTGCCGGTAATTTTTCCGGCCAGCGGGCCCATTTCAAATGTGACTTGAATCGTGTAATTTCCCTTGGCGTCGCCGGGCACTCGACACGAGTGCGAGCAAAATCCGCCTCACGAGAACCCCGTCAAACCGCGGCTGATGGTTTCGCCGTCCGGCGAAAGCAACATGATTTCCGCGTTGCCTTCGGCCGAGCGGGAGTTGCCGTCCTTGTCGATCGTGCACGTACGAAGAAACAGTGCATCGTCGGCGATCAACTCCGGCTGCACCGTGACGGTTTGCCCGGGGATGATCTTATTGTTTTCGTTGTTCGGGTCCAGAGAGACCTTCATGTCTAGTTTGCTCAGCAGGGTTACGGTCGTTTCCCCGTTGGCGGGCACGGAGTAGTTCTTGGTTTTTTCGCTATAAAAGTTGTAGGTCCAAGTTTGCCCGGCGGAATCGGGCAGTTCGAGTTTCAGGCTGGACACGCGGTACTTGCCAAATGGGACGGAGATCGCTTCATCGAGCTTGTCGATCACCACTAGTTCGCCCAGGTCGCTGACCAGCTCCGCAGCCATCTTGGCCGAAGGATTCGATCTTTCGCCCAAGGTCAGGCGTAGTTTTCCTTGGTCTGCGCTGCGGAGATTGGCGGTAACAGCCGAGGCGGTCGCGTCGGAACTGATCACGTACACGTCCTGGCCTTGGGTAATCGGCTTGCCCAAGGGGAACTGCTCGGTCAGGGCGTCGAATCGTCCGTCTTCGTTTAAGTCAATGCAAACCCGGTCCTGCCCTACGGTGTCGAAAAGTCCGTTGGCGTTGCCGTCGATGAGTAGGACGGAATACTGTTTTTGCCCCAAGTTCAAGCGGCCCTGGGCATAGCCGCGGACCGTGTAGCGAAGCCCGTTGCCCACGGCCGAACGGCGGAACATAAGCGTGCGCTGGGCCTGGATTGGCGGTTTTAATTGGAGCGTGACTGTGGCCGGAATTTCCAGATCGCGGCCGGTCATTACATGGCGCTCGTCGTCGCTCAGTTTGCCGTCGGCGTTGGCGTCGAGCCAGAGTTCTGCTCCGCCCTCGGCCTTGGGGATCCAAACGATCATAAGCGCGGTTTCCGGCTTGGGTCCGACCGGTACAAGGCCGAACATCGCCCCATCGGCGAACTTTCGATCCTCGCCCAAGGGGCGCGCCGGTTGATCGCGAAACTCGATGGCCCGATATTGCAACATCGGGCGGTTTTCATAAACGGCCGAATCCTTGAATTCAAAGGCCGCCGGGGCCGCCGGTGCATCGGCGGCAACAAAGAGCATGGCCGTGAGAAAAAATACTGGGCTCATTGTATTAAAACCCCTTTTATTCTGTCATAGGAAAGAAATATCATTATTTTGTTCGGAGCATTTTATTCAGAGCATTCTATTCAGAGCCGGGCCGTGTCGGCCCGGAAATGCCGGCGCCACGCGCCCCCGCTCTGACTTTTACTCGCGATATATGTTCAATCGCGTGCAGGATATTATAACTCATCTTCGGGCGGCAATGTTTCGGGATATCGGCGGGCAATATTCTTCAGCCGTTCGCCGGGAAGGCTAAACCATAGCTCAACCATCTCATAAACGGCGTCTTCCGCCCTTTGATTTTCGTTATTATCCTTGGCCGAAGCCAACTCTTTTTCCATAAGTTCCACGGCGTGCAACGGATCGGCCAGGGCCCAGGCCATAAGCCATTCATCGCGTCCCACTCCGCTAAAGCCGGAGCCGATGTTATCGCTCGTCGGCTCGATGGCTTGCAGCACTTGTTTGGCGGTCTGGGGATCGATCAGCGCCAGGTACTTAGCCATCACCACGCATGATTCCTGCGCGGCTGCCGGTGAATAGGCGTCCTTGGTCGTGGGCCTGGTGGCCAGCACGCGGTAGACGATGCTTTCCATATCGGGGTAGCCGATCTGGTTGGCCAGGACGGCCGTTGCCGCCGCTTGGGCCGATCTGCCTCCGTATCCGCTGTAAAAATAGGCGGGTTGTTGATATATCGCAAACGCCCGATCGATCAGTGAGTGCGCCAGCTTGGGATCGCTGGGGGCGATGGCCGTGGCCAGCCAGCCAAAGGCCTTGGCTTTCCTGTCCTCGTCCAGAGGAGAACGCGACGTTTGCATGTTTTCCACCAGCCGGATGGCTTCGGCCGGACGTTTTGCCGCAATGCGATATGCCAACACCATTCGGGCCCACTGGGCATAATAAGATTCCACATCTTTAAGCAGCGATTCCGACTGTTCGATATCATCCAGCGACGCCGCGACGTCGGCCAGTTGATTATCATGCCGGTTCTTATCGGTAATTTTTGCTATCAGGCTTTTTGCCTTGGTAATGTCGCTTTTGGCCACAGCCGCGGCAATAGTGCCAAATTCAGAATAGTTTCGATCGGTCGGTTGCAGTTTGTCGGCCATTGCGGCCGCTTCGTCAAGCAGTTTTTTCCCGGCGTCTTTATTGCCCAATCGCATAACCAATGCGCCCATCTGGGCAAGTCCGACAGTCCTTTCAGGTTGATCCATGCTCCGCGCCCGGATAACGGCTTCTTCGGCGCATCGCATGGCCTTTTCCGGATCGGAGGCGGCAAAGTGTTTTGCCAAGTCCTTTAGCGAATAATAAGCCCTACCGCCTTGTTTTGCGATCATGGCAAAAGCCTCATGCAAATCCTCATCGGCCACGCTCTGGATCGGTTTTGGCTCGGATAAGTCTGCGGGTTTGACCTTGGCCTCCACGGCCCATTTAGCTGCCAGTTCCGGATCGATCCGTGCCATTTTGTAGCGGGCCGAACGCCGCTGATTGCCCGTGCTCATTGACCAGATTTTCTCCAGAAATATATGAGCAGCCTTTTTCTCCTCTTCGTTTGGCGATGTTTGCGAAATCGCCGGATGCTGCGTCGCGGGCTCATCGGTTCGCAACATTTTCAGCACGGTGTCGGTTGCGCCGGAGTTTGTGCGCACCCCGGAAAATCGAAAACCTTCTTTTTCGGCAAAAACAAAGACCGGCCCCTTGCGGAAACCATTAAGGCTGAATTTCCCGGCGTCGTCGGAGCGGGTTTCCATCTTTTCCGGGCCGTCGCCCGAGTTGAACACCCGTGCGCCGGCCAAGGGTTTGCCCGCCGAGTCGACCACCGTCCCTTCGACCGCTCCCCCGGCATTTACGAGCGTTATCTTGCCGAAATCGTGAACCCCGCCCGCCGTGCCGTCGACCCGGCGAGTCGAATTCTTTTCGTATCCTTTGGCGGCGACGGTGATATGATATTGATCGCCCGGCCAAAGACCGCCGTATTCGAATTTTCCGGCGTCGTCCGTGTTGAATGTGCTCAATCGAAAACCTACGCCTCCGCCGGCCCACCGCCAGTCCGTCATCAGCCCGATCTCCGCCCTTGGGAGCGGATTGCCGGCATCGTCGGTTATTGTTCCCCGCAATGTAAAGGCCGTCTTCTCTATAATGACCACTTTAAGCGGCTCCTTAAGTTCCGCGGGCACGACATTCACCGGTTCGGCCACTGCATTTGCAGTTCTCGCCCGGAC
>JBEKZY010000200.1:0-9084 GCA_049509395.1 Thermoguttaceae bacterium
GGGAATAGTATCGGCCAACACGCTGGTCATTTCGCCCCATGTCCGAGTTCCCAATTGGAAACCTCTTCGCAGACGGGTGCGGACCTTGTGTACTAAATATGCAATCAGCGGCAAAGGCACCAACGATACGATTGCCAGTTTGTAATTTATCGACAACAATAAGACCGCAGTCATCACCAGCATTAACAAATCGTTGGCGAAATCGAGCACGTACACGGAGAGGAAATAACAGATCCGGTCGGTGTCGGTGCTCACCCGGGCGATTAAATCGCCCGTTCTCTTGCCGCCGAAGTAATCGATTGACAAACTCTGCAAATGCGCATAAGTCCGGTTGCGCAAATCGGCGGCTATCGCTTCGCTGGCATACGCCAGCACGTATGTACGCGCCCAAGTCAGCAACCAGGTTAAGATCCAGGCCCCGGCGAAACCTACGATGTAATACCATGCATACTCGAATTGCCGCGGGATCAACACCTTATTGATCAACGGCATCTTCAAATAGGTTGGTATCAAATCGGCGGCAGTGCTGCAAAGCATCAGCGCAAAGCCGAATATTATTATCGGCGCCCTCGGCTTGGCAAAACCTATCAGCCGCGAAAGAGCTTGCATCGGCGGCTTGGCCTTGGCTGCTTCGCATTCGGGACACGTCGTCTGTTCCGGAGCCAATAATGCCCCGCAACTTGGACATACCGCTCCCAGCGATTCCGAAGAATCTTCCTCCTCGTTTGCATCTCCTTCTTGCAGGCGCTCGAACCGCATGCAAATCTGATGGGCGGTCTTGACTTTGCCGGCCGTGAACCGCCAGTGGTATAGTATTTTTTCCGGGCCAAGCAGTTCCAGGATTCCCGTGCCGAAGTGCTCTTTTGTGCGCAGCGTGAAAGATGAATCTATGGGCCAAAAGCGGAAAGAATTTTCCTGGTTGTCGCCGGTTTTTGCCGCCTCGGTTAAAGGACCAACCGATAAAAGCCGGCGGTCGCTGAGCACTACCAGTCCCCGGGTGTAATGCAACTGCTCATCAAGATCAAATTCCATCCAAACCAAAGGCGTTTCGCCGGGCAAAAGACGAGCTTCCACTACACTACGCAGCTCAGGCGCGACGTTTTCCCAAATATCATGCGTGGAATTCAAAGGACCGGGCACAGGCAATATTTACGTAACGATGCGGAATCGACAAGCCATTGTCGGATGGAAGTTTGTAAGGGGAGACGCCAACTGTCTATTCTATTTGTTGTAATTTTGCCGATTATAACGGGTCTGTAAAGACTGAAAGTCTTTCAAACTCCCTGTGCTTTACCCAACCAGGGTGATTGTAACGTATTATTTACTAAAGGTATCGAGCCGATTTCACCCTGGTTCGTGACCATAATTAGGATACTAATCAACTTATCCAAATGCATTGGCGGCCATCGATACGGTTCAGTTTCTTGAACCAAGGGCTAGTAATCTATTTCCCCTCATTAGCGGCATAAGAGATTCTCAACTGAATACAGTTGTAGAGCTGGATTTTATATCTAAGTATAGAATCTGTAGGTTGTTATGTCACAGAATTGAATCCAAGCGTTAAATTCATTATTACAGGTATTTCAAGTATATAATGATTACACTACCTGGCGATAACCTTCCCCAAGGGGAAGATTTGAATTTTTTTCGGCCGGCTATTGCTTTTTTTGGGCGGTCTGGATTAAATAGATTGATGGAGTTGGCCAACGCTGCGGGGACGTTTAGTTGTCGGCCGTGCTCCCCCTACCGGGGATTCTTCCTGCCTATGCCCAATCGAGCCAGTTCAATCGAATAGCCTAAGAGTGTCGGAGTCTGCGCACATTGGCGAATTCTTGAATAAGTGGGTAAAACAGGACAAATGAATATAATTGTACTAGTTCAGGATAAACCGATTAAAGTATAAAGTTCAACAAAAATCCTTAATCCTCGTTCCCACGGTCCACTGTGGGAACGCCCAGCCGGATGGAGGCGGCCGTTGATTGCGTATTTCATGGAATGACAACACCATTGTTAGCGAACGTGAGGATGCACGATCGCATTTATGGGTGGTAAGGGTTTATCGGGTTATGTGTTAAAAAATAAATAGCCGATACAACACTTTAACCACTTGCAACGTAGATCGTTCTAGGAAGGATCGATCACCGTGATTCCGCAAAAGCTAGCAAATTTAATTTGTGAGACACACAACCATGGAATACCGCAAGGTGTTGGCCCTGCGCGGCCCGAACATCTGGGCGAACTACCCGGTGATCGAAGCTTGGCTTGATTTGGGCGAATTGAAGGATTCGCCGTCTAACGAAATCCCCGGCTTTAACGAACGGCTGATGACTTGGCTGCCCACGATGATCGAGCATCGTTGCAGTATCGGCGAGCGCGGCGGGTTTTTCCAGCGACTACGCATGGGAACCTATCCCGCTCATATCATTGAACACATTACGCTGGAACTGCAAACTCTGGCCGGCACGCCGGTCGGTTTCGGCAAGGCCCGCGAAACTTCGGAAGAAGGCGTGTATCGCATCATCTTCCGCTATGTCGAAGAAAACCTGGGCCGCGAATGCCTGAAAGTGGCCACCGACCTGTTTTTGGCGGCGGTCCACGATAAACCTTTCGACGTGCCAGGCGAAATCAATCGCCTCCGCGATCTGGCACAACAACTCTGCCTTGGTCCCAGCACCAATTCAATGGTGGAAGTCGCCAAATCGCGGGGCATTCCCGTGCGGCGCCTGAATGCCGACAGTTTGGTTCAGCTAGGATACGGCCACAAGCAGCGGCGCATTCAGGCGGCCGAAACCGATCGCACCGGCGCGATTGCCGAATCGATCGCGCAAGACAAAGAACTTACCCGCGTGTTGCTGCAATCGGTGGGCGTGCCCACTCCCGAAGGCCGGCCGGTCGTTAGCGCCGAAGACGCTTGGGACGCCGCCTGCGACTTGGGCCTGCCCGCGGTCGTCAAGCCGCAAGACGGTAATCAAGGCCGCGGTGTGGCCGCGAATCTCACCACTCGCGAACAGGTTATGGCTGCCTATGAAGCCGCGCGCAAGGAAAGCCCGTCGATCATCGTGGAAAAGTTCGCTTACGGTCAGGACTATCGCGTATTGGTCGTGGGCGGAAAAGTAGTGGCCGCGGCGCGTCGCGAGCCGGCCCACGTGGTCGGCGACGGAAATCACACCGTCGCCCAGTTGGTCGATATTGTAAATTTGGACCCCCGCCGGGGCGAACATCACGCCACAGTGTTGAGTAAAATCAAATTGGACGACGTTTCGCTGGCCGTTTTGGCCGAGCAAGGCTTCACACCCGGCTCGGTGCCGCCGGCCGGTGCGGTGGTGCTGATCCGCCGGAACGCTAACCTGAGCACGGGCGGAACGGCCATCGACGTCACCGAATACGTTCATCCCGAGGTGGCTGCCCGGGCGGTGGATGCCGCCAAGATAATCGGTTTGGATATCGCCGGCATCGACGTGATAGCCAAGGACATCAGCCGGCCGCTGGAAGAACAAGGCGGAGTGATCGTGGAAGTAAACGCCGCCCCTGGTTTGCGCATGCACTTGCAGCCTTCGGCCGGCGTTTCCCGCCCCGTAGGCGAAGCAATCATCGACATGCTCTATCCTAATGGCGATAACGGCCGCATACCCCTGGTCGCCGTAACCGGCGTAAACGGCAAGACCACAACCACTCGCTTTATCGCTCATATTATTAAGGGTATGGGCAAAACAGTGGGCATGACCTGCACCGACGGCATTTACGTCGGCGAACGACGCATCGATAACGGCGATTGCTCCGGCCCGAAAAGCGCCCGTTGCGTGCTTATGACTCCCGCGGTCGAAGCGGCCGTGTTCGAGACCGCCCGCGGCGGAATACTTCGCGAAGGACTGGCTTTCGATTACTGCGACGTGGCCGTGGTGACAAACATCGGCGATGGCGACCACCTGGGCATTTCCGAGGTCAACAATATCGAGGACCTGGCCAAGGTAAAACGCTGCATTGTCGACGTGGTTTCGCCCAACGGATACGCGGTCCTCAACGCGGCCGATCCGCTTGTGGTCGAAATGGCCCCAAAATGCCCGGGCAACGTGCTGTTTTTCGCCATGGACGGCAACAATCAGGTAATCGTCCGGCATCGTGGCGTGGGCGGGCGGGCAGTATTCGTCCGCGACGGGCAAATCATCTTCGCCGAAGGTAACCATGAAGAAACCTTAATGCCCGTTAACGCCGTTCCCCTGACGGTGGGCGGTAAAATCAGCTTCCATGTGGAAAACACCCTATCCTCTGTGGCGGCGGCGTGGTGCCTGGCAGTACCCTTGGACATTATCCGCTCTCGGGCTTCCACCATAGCGGCCGACATGGGCAAGGTGCCCGGCCGGTTCAATATCCTGGATATCGACGGCGCTACTGTTATCGTGGATTACGGCCACAACGTGCATTCCTTGACGGCGGTGCTCGAGGTGGTGGAAAAATTTCCCCAAAAGCGCCGCATGGCCGTTTACTCCACCGCCGGCGATCGCCGCGATTGCGACATGATCCGCCAGGGCGAATTGCTGGGCGCCGCCTTCGACCGCGTGATTCTCTACGAAGATCATTATCGCCGCGGCCGGGCTGAAGGCGAAATCATGAGCCTCTTCCGCAAGGGCGTGGAAACCGGCTCCAGAGCAAAGGATATCATCGAAATCGTCGGCGCAACCAAGGCCGCCGAAGCGGCGCTGAACATGGTCGAACCCGGCGAGTTGCTCCTCTTGCAGGCCGATAAGATCGACGAAACCATGGACTGGATCCGCCAATACATCTCGACCATGGTCGAGCAAAAGGCCGCGGCCGAGGAGTTAATCGACGAAGCGGTAGCCGCACCGGTGTCAACCCCGGACGCTGCCGCCGCATCAAAAGATAAATTAACTCCAAGCGAAGTCGGCAGTGCCGTCTTGGCCGAAAGCTCCGCGGCTGCGAAGGCATAAAAACTTATTTAACCGCGAAGTCCGCGAAGGACGCGAAGAATAAACTTCGCGTCCTTCTTTTTTTTGACTTGCAATGTGATATAATGATGCGTTAATCTTTATTAAATCTCATATAAACAATGTTAATAGCCGGCGGTCAACGACCGCCGGAATATGCGTGATTTCCCGTCAGCGGCTATTATCCATTCCACATATGTTCTTAGCCAGATCAAGCCATGAATAATACAAAATCTTTTTTGCTCTTGCTTTTATGTCTCGGCATAATGCCCTTTATCACCGCGGCCTCGCTTAACGCCGCCGATGCTACACCGGTAAAAGTCTGGGAGGAGGACGTGGTGATTCCCACCTACCTGGCCGGCCCGCCCGATCCCAATCCGATGTTCTATTTCGGCCGGGCGTACCAGGGGGCCGAGGGCAGAGTCTACCCCTATCCGCTTTACGATACGCTCACCGGAAAAAAGGAAGACATTACATACAAAATAGTCTACCTGGAGAACGAATACATAAAGATCGGCGTGCTGCCCGAGATCGGCGGCCGCATTTTCTCCGCCCTCGATAAAACAAACAATTACAACTTCTTTTACACCCAGCACGTAGTCAAGCCGGCGCTTATCGGGATGATCGGGGCCTGGATTTCCGGCGGAGTTGAATGGAACATTCCGCACCACCATCGCACTACGGGCTGGCTGCCCTCGCAATACCGCATGGAAGACGGGCCCGACGGCGGCAAAACCGTTTGGGTGGGTGAACTCGAACTGCGGCATCGCATGCGCTGGGCCGTCGGGCTCACCCTCTATCCGGGCAAGTCCTACCTGGAAACTTCGGTCCGGGTGCTCAATCGCACCCCCCTGGTAAACTCATTTCTATGTTTCGCCAACGTGGCGGTTCACGTGAACGAAAATTACCAGGTGATTTTCCCGCCCGGCACGCAGTATGTTACTTATCACGCAAAACGCGAGTTTACCACCTGGCCCATCGCTACCACCAGGTATAACGGCGCCGACTTCACCAAGGGCGTGGACGTAAGCTGGTACAAAAATCACATCCAGTCTAATTCCATGTTCGCTTGGAATTACGAGGATGATTTTTTCGCCGGCTACGACCACGGCAAGCAGGCCGGAACAATGAGCGTGGCCGATCACCACGTTGTGCCCGGCAAAAAACTCTGGACCTGGGGCTCCGGTCCGGCCGGGCGTTTGTGGGACAAAATCCTTACCGACGACGACGGCCCGTATATCGAACTCATGGTCGGGGCATACTCCGACAATCAGCCCGACTACAGTTGGATTCAACCTTACGAAGTAAAAAAGTTCAAGCAATACTGGTATCCCTTCCGTGACATCGGCGGAGTGAAAAATGCCAACCTCGACGCGGCCGTCAATCTCGACGTTTCCAAAGACGGGACCGCCACATTGGGATTCTGTACCACCTCCGCGCGTAAAGGTGCCACGATTTTATTGAAGGCCGGCGACACAATTCTATTAGAGGAAAAAACCGACATCGCCCCGGGCAAGGCCTATGTCAAGCAGGTCGCCCTCCCGGCCGGATTGGACGAACACGATCTGCGGGCTTCGCTCTCGGCCGATGATCGCGAACTGGTCGCCTATTCGCCCGTCAAACTTAAGCCCGCACCCATGCCCAAATCCGTCAAGCCGCCCCTTGAACCGCAAGATATCAAGACAAATGAGGAGCTGTATCTCACCGGACTGCGAATCGACCAGTTCCATAATCCTTCGCTCGAGCCCGATCCTTATTGGGAGGAAGCCCTAAAGCGCGACCCGGGCGACGTCCGGGTAAACACCGCCATGGGCATCCTGTATATCAAGCGGGCCCGCTTCGAGGATGCCGAAAAATGCCTTCAAAAGGCCCTCGAACGGCTCACGGACAAATACACTTCACCCAAAGACGGCGAGCCATTTTATTACCTGGGCGTCGCCTTAAAGGCGCAAGGCAAAAACGACACAGCCTACGATAATTTCTACAAGGCCACATGGAGCGCGGCCTGGCAAGCGCCTGCATACTACTCCCTGGCCGAAATCGCCTGCTTGCGGGGCGATCTAAAGACAGCCCTGGAATTATTAGACCGTGCCCTGGAGGCAAATGCCCTAAACACCAGGGCCCTAAACCTGAAAGCGGCCATATTGCGGCACATGGGGCGAAACGACGAGGCCCTGGCCCAGACTGCGGCCGTCGCCAAGATCGATCCCCTCGACGTCCGCATGCTCGCCGAACGCTGCCTGGCCGATGGGCAATCTCAATCGAGGCGGGAATTGTTATCGATTCTCCAAGAGTTCCCAGCCGTGGGTTTGGAAACGGCCGTCGAATTTGGCAATGCTGGTTTTTGGGACGACGGCGCAGTCGTACTTATTCAGTTGATCCTGGCCGCGCCGGATAAAATTTCGCCGCTGACTTATTACTATTTGGGTTTCTTTGCCGAAAAGCAGGGACACGACTATAAAGCGAAGGAATACTATCGCCTGGGTTCGACGATGTCGCCCGATTTTGTTTTCCCCTTCCAGACCGAGGCGATTCCCGTGCTCCGCCGGGCAATGGAAGTTAAACCAAATGACGCCCGTGCCCCTTATTACCTCGGCAATCTCCTGTTCGACTGGCAGCCCGAGGAGGCAATTAAACTCTGGGAAAAATCTGTATCGTTGGACGACAACATGCCTATCGTGCATCGGAACTTGGCCATCGCCTATTCCCACCAGGATAAAGGCATAGATAAAGCCATCGCCGAGTTGGAAAAGGCGATTTCGCTTTCGGACAACTACCCGATGCATTTCTTCGAGCTCGACCAGCTCTACGAGTTGGCCGGAACCCCGCCCGAAAAACGTCTGGCCATGCTCGAAAATCATCACGCCGCGGTTCTTAAGCGAGACGACGCCCTCAGCCGTGAAATCGGCCTGAAAATCTTCATGGGCAAATACGCCGAGGCTATCGAACTGATGACCGGCCGCCAGTTCAACGTTTGGGAAGGCGGCGCGCGGTTCAGCGTGTTCGATTACTGGACCGACGCCCATTTGCTTCGCGGCCATGAGAATTTTGCCGCCAAAAAATACACCGAAGCCTTGGCCGATTACCAGGCAGCCATCGACTTTCCCGCAACCCTGCAAGTTGCAAAGACCCGGCGTGGCGGCCGAGTAGCCGAGGTCTCTTACTGGATCGCAACCGCCTATGAGGCCTTGGGCGATCAGGAAAAGGCCAAAACCTCGTTCCAGGAATCCGCCGCCGAATCGCCGCGCGCCGGCCAGGACGACGTGCTCCCCTCGTCCGATAGATCCGTGCTCTCGTTCTACAGGGCGCTTTCCCTGAAAAAACTCGGCGATAGCGATAAAGCCGCCGCCGTTTTCCAGCAATTGGTCGCATCTGGAAACAATTCACTTGACCGCGGGTCGAGCGCCGACTTTTTCAGCAAGTTCGGCGAACGGCAGTCGCAACTCAGCCGGGTGGCATCGGCACACTATATCGTCGGTCTAGGCCGCCTCGGGCTTGGCGAAACCCAGAAGGCCAAGGATCAGTTCAATCAGGCGCTTAAGACCAAACCCGATCACCTGGGTGCAAAAATAGCCCTGGAAGGACTCAAATAATGCCAGTTTTTCAAGTATCATCCCACTGAGGTGCCATGCCCACGCTTGCCGTGGGCATGTTGGGTACGCGATAATACGTAACATGTCCATGCAAGCGTGGATATGCCACCCGACATATAAATGTCATGCTTCCTACTCTGGGCCGGGCCGTGTCGGCCCGGAAATGCCGGAACGGCACGCCCCCACTCTGATTTGTCTTGCGACATTCATTTTATGTCTCTCAATCACCACGGAGCTTGCACCGGGCATACTATTGCCTCCTGCATTGCAAATGAACCGTTCCACGGCCAAAAGACTAGCAAACTCGGCTGAGACAGCCGTGTTTTCGGCTGAATAAGGATCATTGGCTGCATCGGAATCAATAAGAACTAAAATTCACCACCGGGCGTATACGGTATTATCTAAACGGAATAATATACTTGACAAACCCAAGCCAATGGGTATAATTGAGGTATAAGGAGAAAAGACATGCCTCAAAAACACCCCCCAACTGGAACTGACGCCGATCTTAACCTGGCTACATTATTGCCCCTGTTCAATGATGAAAG
>JBEKZY010000201.1:0-14394 GCA_049509395.1 Thermoguttaceae bacterium
GGAATGGTTGACGCGAAGGTTGGCAAAATTAGCATAAGAGGCTTGCCTGTTGGGGCGGCAGTTCAACTGCCGCCCCAACAAAGGAATTAAAATGCAAATTGTCAATTGCAAATTTCAAATTGCAAATTGAACAAGATTAAGAAGAATAGATGATTATTACAAATCGCCCCCAAGTTGTTCCCGCCGTTAAGACGCTGTTGGGCACTATGCGTCGTCGCGTGCGGCGATACGTCTGGGCCGAGGGGATTGCCAACAGCCTGGCATGGTTGGGCGCGGCGTTTTGGATAAGCCTGGCCGCCGATTGGTTTTTCGAGCCGCCGATTTTGGTTCGCATTATGATTTTCTGCGCGGCCTTCGGAGTGCTTGCGGTCATTTTGACGCAACAGATAGGGCGCCGGGCGTTTGTGCCGCTTACGGACGGCAACATGGCAACCGTGCTGGAGCGGCGTTTCCCGCAACTAAACGACAGCCTGCTTACGTCCGTGGTTCTGTGCGGCCGGCAAGAGGGAGAGTCGGACTGCAATGCGGAAATGCTTTCCCTAGCTTGCCAAGACGCCGCAGTGCGGATTCAAACCGTGCGGATCGACGAGGTTTTCAATCTGCGTCCTTTGCGCAACAGCACTATGGCCGGTATTTTATTGATTTTCAGCACGATTGTGTTCGGCATTGTTTTTCCCAATGCCTTTGCCGTCTGGGCGCGGCGAAGCCTGGGTTTTTCCGCAGAACTATGGCCTCGACAGACGCGCTTGGAGATCGACGGTTTCCCAGGCGGCGTGCGCAAGGTCGCCCGGGGTTCGGACGTGGATATTATCGTTTTAGCCGACACTTCCATGCCCAGGGTTCCGAAAGTGGTAGAAATACGCTATCGCGAGGAGGGCGGAGTCCGCGGCCGAGCCGCGATGAACCGCGTGGGCGCGGCTGATCCTTCCAAGGATCGGTATCAGGAATTCCTGTACACCCGGCGCAACGTGCTTTCGCCGATCCGTTTCGATGTATACGGGGGCGATTTTTGCATCAGCGACCAGATGATCGAGGTGGTGGATAATCCCAGCGCTCGCTTGACGCTGGATTGTGAATTCCCCGCTTATATCAATCGCCAGGCGCGAAGCCTGCCGGTGGCCGGCGTGATGTCGCTGCCACAAGGCTCGCGCATAACCATCCGCGGAGTGGCGAATAAAGAATTAGTGCGCGTGCAAATCGATACGGCCGCCGATGAAAATGCCGCTTCAGCCCCGCGGATAATCGAGGGCAAAGATCTCACGGCCGATCGACGGGGATTTAATTACACGCTGGAATCGCTGGATAAAGACACTACGCTTTTGTTCACGCTCTTCGACGTCGACGGCATAAAGAACCGCGAGCCGATCCGCTTGGGTCTGGCGGCGGTTGCCGATCAGGCGCCGCAAGTCGCCGCCCAACTGGACGGCATTGGCACGGCTATCACTTCGCGGGCCCGCGTGGGAGTCGCCGGCCGAGTAACCGACGATTACGGCATCGGCAGGATTTGGTTCGAACACGACGTCGATCAGGACAAGTACGAAATCACGACGATCGACGCGCCGGAGGGCCATCCCGCGGAGTTCAAATTGGATCCCCGCTACGCCGCATTGGAGGTTCACGATTTGAAACTCAAGCCGGGGCAAAAACTTTTTCTAGCCGTCAAAGCGGCCGATCTTTGCAGTTTGGGAAAAGGCCCCAACATCGGCGCCGGCGAACGCTGGTTGCTGGACGTCGTTACTCCAGATCAACTGCAAATGATGCTGAAGGCCCGCGAACTTGTGCTGCGGCAGCGATTCGAGGCCATAATCCAAGAAACCACTGAGACCCGGGATCTGCTGGTCCGCATGGACTTTTCCGAAGCGAATTCGTCGAAGGAGCCTGCAGGGGGAAGTCAAGATAAAGAAAATAAAAACAGCAAGCCCGATTCGGGGGATAAATCACAAAATGCCGCCAAGGTCTCAGGGCCCGGCAGCGAACCGGGTGACGAACCCGGCGACCAGCGATCGGCCGATTCGGCCGAGCGGAGGCTTGCCTTGCACATGCTGCGGGTTCAACGGACGCTTACGAATTGCCGCAAAAATGCCCAAGAAACCCTGGGAGTGGCTGAGGCCATCGACGACATCCGCATGCAACTGGTCAATAATCGCATCGATACCGAGGAACTCAAGGAGCGCTTGCAGTCGGGCATTGCCGATCCGCTCAAGAAAATCGGCGGGGAAATGTTTCCGGAATTGGAACGCCTGCTGGACACCCTGCAAACGGGACTGGAGGACGCGGAACTCGCTCCGGCGGCTCGCGACAATGCCAAAAAACAGGCCGACGCCGTCCTGCTAGCGATGCAGCACGTGCTTGACCGGATGATAGAATTGCAGGATTATAATGAGATGGTGGAAATGCTCCGTGATATAATTAAAATGCAGGATCAATTGCGCCAACAAACCGAACAGCGAAACAAGCAAAAAATTCGCGATCTGTTAAAGGAATAAAACGTGGCTGCCTACAACCGATCGATTTTAGTCGCCGCGGTCGCCGCATGCATATTTTTATGCGGCGCCGGTTGGTTGCCGGCATACGCGCAAATTGAAAAAGCGAGCCAGGTCATGGATGAGAAAGCCGATTCGCCGGGGGAAAAGGCTACGCCGGAATCGCCAAAAGAAAAGCCGGGCGCGGAGGCCGCTTCGGCCGATAAACTCGCCCTGGAAGAGCAACGCATCGCCGATAAATATAAACATCTTGAGGAGGTCATGCTGCAGATGGCCGAACTCAGCGCCCAGACTGATCCACGGCGGGCGGCCTTGCTGAAAAAGGCCATAGCGCAGAGTAAGGAACAACTTATCGAGGTAAGAATCGAGCGCTTGATGGAGTTTTTGGAAAAGGATCAGCTTTCCAGGGCAATTGAAAACCAAACCCAGCTCGACCAGGATCTGCGCAGCCTTTTGGAAATGCTTTTGAGCGAGAATCGGGCCAAACGCATCCAGTCGGAAAAGGCCCGGATACGCGAGTATCTTAAGCGGCTGGGGAATATTCTAAAACAAGAGAAGGACGTGCAAGCCAGGACCGCCGACCGCGACGATGCGAAACTGCTTGCCGGCCAACAGGGAAAAATCGCGGAAAAAACCGGCGGCCTGGCCAAGGATATTCAAACTAACGAGGAAGGCGATAATCAGAAGACGGAAGGCGAGAGCAAAAAAACCGGAGACGGAGAAAAGAGAACCGAGGGCGGAGAGAAGAAGTCGGGAGAAGGAGAGAAGAAGACGGAAAGCGATAATAAAAAATCGGCCGGCGGGGAAGGAAAGTCGGAAAGCGGGGAAGGAAAACCATCGGACGATAAAAATAAAGGCCAACCACAAAAACAAGGTGAAGGCCGGCAAGGCGAAAATCAGGCGCAGGCACAAGGGCCGGAGCAGTCCGGCGAGGATCAGCAAGGCAATCCGGCTCGGAAACGGCTCGAGGCCGCTGAAAAACGCATGGACGAGGCCAGGAAAAAACTGAAAAAAGCCCAGCATGAAGGGGCCGCAAAAGATCAGGAAGAGGCCGTCAAGGAATTGGAGCAAGCCAAGGCCGAGTTGGAGCAAATTTTACGTCAACTCCGCGAGGAGGAAGTCGAGCGGGTGCTGGCCATGCTCGAGGCCCGATTCCGCAAGATGCTGGAAATGCAACGCGACGTGTACGACGGAACGGTGCGCTTGGATAAAATTCCGCAGGCCGAGCGGACGCACAACCATGAAATCGAGTCGAGCCGCCTTAGCGGCAAGGAAATGCAGATCGTAGTGGAGATCGACAAGACCCTGCTTGTATTGCGAGAAGACGGCACAACTGTGGCATTTGCCGAGGCCGCCGATCAAATGCGCTCCGACATGCAACAGGTTGTCGATCGCCTTTCCCAGGCAAAGGTCTCCCAAGTCACCCAAGGCATCGAAATGGATATCATCGCCACCTTGGAGGAAATGATCGACGCCCTGAAAAAAGCGCAAAAAGATCTGGAAAAAAATCAAAATAAACCCAGGCCCACAAGCGGGCAGGAAGATTCGCCCCTGGTCGATAAACTGGCCGAACTGAAAATGATTCGGGCACTGCAGATGCGCATCAACACCCGCACCGAGCGATATTCAAAACTGGTGGAAGGCGAACAGGCCGAAAATGCCGAACTGGTCGATGCGCTGAAGCGACTTGCCGAGCGCCAGCAACGAGTCTACCGGGTGACACACGATTTGTCGTCGGGGAAAACCGAATGAATTGCAACAAATATAATTTTGACAACTATGAACGATCGAAGATCCGAGATCGGGCAATGGGGTTCAGGGTTCAGGGTTCAGGATTCAGAATTAAGGGTTCAGGCGTCAGTATTGTAGTATTTGGGTGTAAATTGACGGCCGTAGTTATTATTGTTATTCAAACACTGCTGGGTGCGGCGTCATCGATTGCGCAATCGTCTGATGCGGCGGGCAAAGCCCAAGAGTGGCAAACCCCTTCGATGGAATCGGTCAAATCCAAGGCCATGGATTGGCTTAAGAAGAGCAGTGCCGATGCGACAGCTCTGGCAAAGGCCGAGGAAATTTGGGCACCAGTTTCCGGGCAAACTAAAGAAGAAGACATTTTAGCGCGATTGGCGGCCACATTTTCCTTGGCAGATGCAAATTCGCAAAAGTTGGCGGCTTTATGCTCGCAGCCCCGCGCCGGCCTGGTATTGCCCGGCCAGGCGTGGCTTGGCGATCCGCAGACGCCGGTTTTTCTCGCCCATAACATGCGATTGTTCTACGCGCGGTGGCTGGTCCAGGAATCATTATTCGAAGAGGCCCGGGACCAGCTTTCCGGCTTGGAACCTTCGGACGTGGCGGCTCCGGCAACCTTGCTTTTTTATCAAAGCGTGGTCTATCACAAATTATTGGAAAAGGAATCCGGGTTGAAAACACTTGACGCATTGCTGGGCGAGGCCGAAGCGAGTCCGCGGCGGTACGTGGCGGTCGCCCAGTTGATGCGGGACGATCTTGACGGTCTTGATGAAGAATCGCTGGATCATATCGCCCGGCGCATGGACGACATCCGCCGTCGGCTGGATCTTGGCCGGTCTGGCCCGAAAGTGCGCAAAGTTGAAGACGGCGTGATCGAATCGCTCGACAAACTCATAAAAAAAATAGAAGATCAGCAGCAACAGCAGCAGCAATCGGCCGGCGCCGGCAATACGCTGCGTCCCACCAGTCCGGCCCAAGACAGCGTGCCCATGGGCGGAAAAGGCCCCGGCGACGTGACCAAGCGCGATATCGGATCAGAAAGCGACTGGGGCGATCTACCGCCCAAGGAGCGCGAAGAGGCCCTGCAGCAAATTGGCCGCGACTTTCCCTCGCACTATCGCGATGTTATTGAGCAATATTTTAAAAGGCTGGCCTCGGAAGGGGGCGAGTAGGGAGAAGGATAAGGGATGAATAATTAATTTACCATGTAAACAACTGAAAACTGAAAACTCACATGTGGCACATCATATTTTGTTTATTACTGACCGGCGGATCGCCGACGTTTGACGTGCAAACGATCGATGGCCGGATCGTTTCGGGTTCGTTGGCGGCATTGACGGCCGATCGGCTGACCGTGGAAACAGATTCAGGCAAGGTTTTTTTGGAAACTGAAAAACTGTTGGAGGTGTCGCTCAAACACAAACCTGCCGCATCGGCCCAGTCGCCCGGGGCTTGGATCGAACTGACCGACGGCTCCACGATTGTCGCCAGGCAATACACGGTCCGGGGCGACCGAGCCGTGATTACGCTTCTTGATGACGAGGTGCTGGAAACACCCACCCGATCGATCCGTAATGTTCGATTGCAGCATGTGTCCGAAGCCGTAACCGACCAATGGTCGCAGATATTGACCGCTAAACTCGACGGCGACGTGCTCGTGGTGCACAAAGGCGATAACTTGGACTATCAACAAGGCGTGCTGGGCGACATAAACTCCGAAGTTGTGCGATTTCAACTCGACGGCGAAGATCTGCCCATCAATCGCGCGAAGGTGTACGGGTTTGTATATCGGCATCCATCGGGCGATGAGCCGTCCGGCCCAATTTGTCGTCTTATCGATATTTTCGGCTCGCACTGGCAGGTGAGCAAAATCGCCTTGGAGAAGAAATTACAGTTGACAACGCCCGCGGGTGTTACGCTTTCCTGCTCGCCGGAAATCGCGGCTTCGATTGACTTTTCCCTGGGGAAAATTGTGTATCTCAGCGATCTAAAGCCGGAATCCGTGGCCTGGACGCCTTTTTTCAGCACTGTGAAAACTTTGCCCTCTATGGAACAATTTTACGCCCCTCGCCATGATAGAAATTTCGAATCCAATCCGCTGCAACTGGCCGGAACGGAATATAGCAAAGGACTTGCGATCCGCAGCCGGACCGAGGTGGTTTACCGCCTGCCTGGTTCTTTCACCCGGCTCAAGGCCGTAGCCGGCATCGACGACTCGGTGCGGCCGCAAGGAAACGTGCGTTTGGTGATCCGCGGCGACAATAACGTGCTCTTGGATCTGCCCATCGCCGGAACTGATGCGCCCAAGCCGATAGACCTCGACCTGTCCGGCATACGGAAATTGAGTATCCTTGTCGATTTCGGCAACCAGGCGGGCTTCGGCGATCACCTCGATCTGTGCAACGCGAGAATCATAAAATGAAACGACTTTCGATTGACTTTCTCCGCGAGCGAAGCAAGCGAATACCTGGTCTGCGGATATTCCTTTGCGCGATTATCGGGGTATGCGCCTTGGAAACGTGTTCCATGCTGGGCGCTGAACCGGATCAGGCCGTGCTCGATGCCGAGGCCGGGCGGATTGCGATAATCGAGAAGGCCAAGCCGGCGGTGCTGTCAATTTTCGAGGCGCAGGGCCGGGGCGGCGGCTCGGGCGCGGTGATCTCGGCCGATGGCTACGCGATTACGAATTTCCACGTGGCGCAGCCCTGCGGAGCGGCCATGAAATGCGGCATGGCCGACGGCCGGGTGTACGACGCCGTGCTGGTCGGGCTGGATCCCACGGGCGACCTGGCCTTGATAAAACTTTTGGGGCGCGACGACTTCCCCTTCGCCGAAACGGCAGACAGCGATCAAGTCCGCGTCGGCGACGGAGTCTTGGCCATGGGCAATCCATTCTTGCTTTCCACCAATTTGCAGCCCACGGTTACATACGGCATTATTTCGGGCGTGCATCGCTACCAATTCCCAACCGGCACCCTGTTGGAATACACCGACTGCCTGCAAACCGACGCCTCGATCAATCCGGGCAATTCGGGAGGGTCGCTGTTCGATGCGGCGGGCCGATTGATCGGCATCAACGGCCGATGCTCGTTCGATAAACGCGGCCGGGTCAGCGTCGGCGTGGGCTATGCCGTCTCGATCAACCAAATCAAGAACTTCCTCGGCGATTTAAAAAGCGGGCGGATCGTGGATCATGCCACGCTCGGCGCCAGAGTGAGCACCGACGAGGAAGGCCGGGTGGTGGTATCCGAAATCCTGGAGCAATCGGACGCATTTCGCCGCGGTTTGCGCGACAACGACGAAATTGTGAGCTTTGCCGGCCGGCCCGTCTCTACCGCCAATGGACTGAAAAACATATTGGGAATTTTGCCCAAGGGCTGGCGCGTGACTTTGAGTTACCGCCGCGAGGGCAAGCGATACGATATTCTCGTGCGTTTGCCGGGTTTGCATAACCAGGCGGAGTTGTTGGAGGCCACCGAATCGCATCGGCCCGAGGAGCCCTTGCCGCTGCCTCCGCCAGACGAGCAATCCAAACCCAAAACGCCAAATCCCGAAAAGCCCGAAAGTCAGAAAATACCCATTCCCGGCGGTCGCCGGCCGGTCGCCTCGCCGCTGTCCGCGGCGGAGATTCCCGAGATCGTGAAAAAATATTTTCAACAAAAACGGGGATACGCCAACTATTACTTTAACAACCTGAATCAAGAGCGGATTTGGAAGGCTTGGAACGGCAGATGCCCGCTTGCCGATCAGCGCGGGCCGTGGTTGATATCGGGCAGTTTGCCAAACAGCGGTACATTCAACTTTGAATTAAGCGACAACCAGGCCGTGCTTAAGGGGCCGTCGCTTCAAGCGCAATGGACGGCAAGCGGCGATTTGGGCTCAGTACAAAATCCACCCCATAGCGGCGGACTCTTGCCCGCTCTGTATCTTTGGCGCCGGCTGGCCGTGGAAGGTTTCACCCGTTTCGGCGAAGTGTACTATTTGGGCGCAGCGCCGCTGGCCGGGCGGGATGGATTGGCCGACGTGATAACCGGCACGCATAAAGGCCTGGACTGCCGCTTCTACTTCGATCCGGCCGGGGGCAATTTGCTGGCCATGGAAATGTTTCCCGAAGAAGACGCCGATCCGTGCGAAGTCTATTTCTCCCAATATCACGAAGTCGACGGGCGCACGCTGCCGGGGCGCATGGAAGTGCGCTATGCGGATGAAGTATTCGCGATATTTACGATCAACGAATTCCACTTTGAGAAAACGGCCGATAAATAAAGGTTTTAGCAATGATATCGGGTCGTAATCGTGCAGAAATCTGTGAAATCCTCGTTCCTACGGTCCTCCGTGGGAACGCAATTGCGGCTAGGCTCAGTGTCTCTGCAAACAACGCTGGAGCGTCGGACAAAGTGGGTTCCCACGCTGGAGCGTGGGAACCAGATGCTTTGCCGTTTAGAAGTGGCAAATGCGCCATATTCTCTGCGGCGGGTCGCCGGTCGCAAACGAATAGAGCGAAAATTTGCGTGTTGATCGTTTGTTTTGTTATTTTGTTGATATTGTCCGCTTCGAATGCCGTCGCCGCGAGTGAAAGCCCATCGGAGACGGTCGGCACGCTCGAGCGGATTCAGGCAAAGATGGTGAAGATTTACGGCGCGGGCGGATATCGCGGCCTGGAATCTTATCAAAGCGGCATGTTGATTTCGCCCCAGGGACATATTCTTACAGCTTATAGTCACGTACTCGATACCGATTATATCACCGCCTATCTGGCCGACGGCCGGAAATTCGAGGCTAAACTGCTGGGGGCCGATCCGCGATTGGATGCGGCCGTGCTTATGAAACGCCTTATCGCGGACCGATATACGTGCTCGACGTGAAGACGAACAACCCGGGCAGCGCGGGCGGAGCATTGGTCAACCGCAAAGGCGAACTCCTGGCCATGCTGGGCAAAGAGCTGAGAAACTCGATGAACAATACCTGGCTTAACTACGCTGTTCCCGTGGAGGAGCTTCGCCAGTCGGTCGAGGCGATTCGAGCCGGAAAATTCGTTGCCCAAGTGGAATCCGACCCCAACCGCAAGCCGGCGCACGCGCTTACTTTAGAGGCCCTGGGCATCGTGCTGGTGCCTGACGTGTTGGAACGAACTCCGCCTTACGTGGAACTGGTCCGGGCAGGGTCGCCAGCCGAAAAGGCCGGCCTCCAGAGTGACGATCTTGTGGTTCTTTTAGGCGACCAACTGGTTCAATCCTGCAAGCTCTTACGGTCGGATCTTGAATGCGTGGATGCTTTTGATTCGGTTAAGATCACGGTGCTGCGAGGACGGGATTTGATGGAATTTAGCTTGTCCGAGGCGGCGCCGAAGAAAGATACGCCATGACTGGACAGTTTATGATTGCAAATTGTGAATTGCAAATTGCAAATTGCAAATTGGAAAATGAGGGCGCCATGCGCGGGCTTGCCGTGGGCATGTTAAAAGTCTTAGTGGCCGTGATTGTTCTGGGTTTTATGCATCATGCAATGATTTCCCTTGCGATGGCGGCTGGTGATTTAGATTCACTGGAGCAAAAAGCTATAAACGACGCCGTCGATCGGGTCGCGCCCTCGGTGGTCCGTATTGAGACGATCGGGGGATTGGAAGAAGTGGAAAATGTCCATTTCGGGGCCGGTCCGACCACGGGATTGGTTATCGATCCGGAGGGATACATCGTATCCAGCGCGTTTGCCTTCAGCAACAAACCGGCCTCGATTATCGTTCGTCTGGCCGATGGCACGCGCAAGCCGGCCAAACTAGTGGCCACGGACCACGTGCGGATGATCGTGCTTTTGAAGATCGACGCCGATAAACCGCTGCCGGTATGCGAAATAGTGCCTTCCTCGGAAATGCGCGTGGGGCAGTGGACCATTGCACTGGGGCGGACATTCGAGGGCGACCGGCCCAACGTTTCCGTGGGGATTCTTAGCGCGAAAGACCGTATCTGGGGAAAGGCCATTCAAACAGACGCCGCGGTATCGCCCAACAATTACGGCGGGCCGCTGGTGGATATCCGCGGGCGTGTGATGGGCCTGATTGCGCCGCTTTCGCCGGAATCGGCCGATGAAGTCGCCGGGTACGAGTGGTACGACTCGGGCATCGGTTTTGCGATTCCGGCCGATCACATTCAAAAAATCCTTCCACGCTTGAAAAAAGGCGAGGATTTGCGGCAGGGTTTTGTAGGCGTGAGCATGCAGTCGCAAAACGTTTACATCTCGGAACCGGTGATCGGCGTTTGCCACGTGAAATCGCCCGCCGCCGAGGCCGGACTGAAACCGGGCGACCGGATCGTCGAGGTCGAGGGGCGCAAAATCAGCCGATCGGCCGAATTCCGCGAAGAAATCTACCGCCGATACGCCGGCGATAAAATCGAACTGGCGGTGCTGCGCGGCAAGGAGCGACTCGAGCGAGAATTGACCTTGGTCGAGAAAATCCCGGCATATCAGCGACCTTTTTTGGGAGTGCTGCCGATGCGCGGCGGGGGCGAAGCGGGCGTAAAGATTCGTTATGTCTTTCCCGATGGTCCGGCCGCCAAAGCCGGGATAATCGCTGGCGACGCCGTCCTTTCTATCGACGGCAAAGCGGTTAATAAACGCGAGGATCTTATCGAGGCCCTGTTGGGATATCAATCCGATCAGCCGGTGGATTTGGAAGTTCTGCACGAAGGTAAAAATGAGCATCGAAAGTTTAAGCTTGGCAGTTTGAACGAATCGACGCCGCCCGCCGTGCTTCCCGCGGCTTGCGAAAAACAAACGCCGGGCGAGGCGAAGGGGCTGGAAACCGGCAAGGTCAAATTGAAAATCGCCGAGTTTCCCAACGACGCTTTCGCATACGTGCCGGAGAACTACGATCCGAACGTGCCTTATGGCCTGGTTGTCTGGTTGCATGGAGATGGAGGTTTGGATTGGGCAAAGGCCGTTGCATCCTGGAAACCGCTCTGCGAACGTTACGATTTGATTTTGGCGGCTCCGAAATCGGGCGATACCAAAAAATGGACGCCCCGCGACGTAGACCTGGTCAATCAAATGATCGCACAAATAAAGGGCAAATACAACGTCGATCCGCTCCGCGTGGTAGTGCATGGTTATGAAACCGGCGGCACGTTGGCATCGTTTATCTCGTTTCGCAATCGTGAGATTATTAGAGCCATGGCCGTGGTCGACGCCCCGTTATCTATACTGCCGCCTGAAAGTGATCCCCAATATCGATTTGAGATTTATTTAGCCATGAGCGGAAAATCGCCCGCCGCACGATCGCTTAAAAAGATTTTGCCTATGCTGCGTGAAAAAAATATACCCCTGATCGAAAAAAAGCTGGGCGATGAACCTCGTTATCTCAATTCGGAGGAGTTGGCCGAACTTGCCCGATGGATCGACATGCTGGATAGGATCTGAGGAGGGATGAGAGATGAAGGATGAGGGATGAGAGATGAGGGACGAGGGGGAAGGCGGTGGGGGGTTAGTATTTGAAATGGGAAAACTTATATCAGCTCTCTTGTTTATCTCAGATTCTCGTGCCCGGATTTATTTTGAAATAATATTACTCTATGTGACGGCCTGACCATGCGTAGACATATAGTTGGAATCATGGCCGTGGTGTTGCTTGTGGGAGGGGTGGTGCTTTGGATTTGGTGGCCGAGGGATCAAGGGGCATTGATGCAATTGGAAGCGGCGTGCTGGCGGATCGGGGGATGTCTGGCCGTGCTTTGGCTGGCGTATCCGGACTTGCGCAACATTCCCCGCTGGCTTTGGATCGCATTGCCCGCATTGATTTTAGTTCTGGCCAGGTGGCCGCGATTGTTCCTGCTGATTATACCGTTGTTAATTCTTTATGCGTTTATTCGCCCGCGGTTAAGCAAAGTAGAATAAGCTGATTGGAAGTCTATTGAGGGGCAAACGGTTATCAAGTAAAATAGTTCGCTGATGCCTAAACGCAAAAAACTTTCCTCAGCACACGCTCCCCGGGTCCGCTGGGCAACTTTCCTTCAGTCGGCGCTGCGACATAGAATCCTGGCAGGAGCAGCGATTATCGTCGTTGCCGCCTTCCTTGTTTACCTTCCCTCTATAAATGGCGGATTCATTCTGGACGACGATTTACTTGTTACAAACAATCGAGTCATCCAAACCTCGGATGGCCTGTATCGGTTCTGGTGCACATCCGAACCATCAGACTACTGGCCTGCAACCAATACCACATTTTGGATTGAATGGCGATTGTGGGGGATGAACTCGACGGGCTACCACGTCACCAACCTGGTCCTGCACATTGTCGAGGCGTTGCTGATTTGGATCATTTTGCGCAGATTAGCCATTCCCGGGGCATTCCTGGCAGCCATGATCTTTAGCGTTCATCCGGTGAACGTGGAGTCGGTGGCCTGGATCGCGCAGCGGAAAAACATGATGGCGATGTTTTTTTTCCTCTTATCGATTCTGTGGTTTTTAAAATTCTTCAAATCCGCTCCCCGACCAACCTTCGGTCGGTGCCCGCTCGCGGCTAAACCATCTACCGCCTACCATCCACTTTCCACTTTTTCATCCTTCATCCTTCATCCTTCATTCTTTCATTTCTGGTACCGGCTGAGTTTTGCGGCGTTCGTATTGGCGATACTCAGCAAAGGATCGGTGATAGTTTTGCCGGTACTGATATTAGGCATCATCTGGTGGTTGCGGCCTTTGACGAGACAAGACTTGTTGCGGACCGCGCCTTTTTTTCTGGTAGCCGGCGTGCTGACTGTAGTAAACATGTGGTTTCAATCGCATGCTTCGAACGAAGTAATCCGTAATGCCGATTATATGGAGCGTCTGTTGGACGCAGGGTGCGTGGTGTGGTTCTACTTTTATAAGGCGATTTGGCCATTCGACCTGGCTTTTATATATCCGAACTGGAACATTGATACCGGCGATGCATTGTGGTGGTTGCCTTTGTTGGCGGTATTGGCCGTTACTGCGGCGCTGTGGCGTTATAGAGCAAGCTGGAGCCGGCCATTATTGTTTGCTTGGGGATATTTCTGCCTGGCACTGGCGCCGGTGATGGGATTTGCGGACGTGGGCTTCATGAAATATTCGCTCTTTGCGGACCATTATCAGCACATTGCAATTATTAGTGCGATTGCATTGGCATCGGCGGGCTGGAGCGAGTGGCGTCACCTGGCGCGCCACGCAGCGCACTGGACGACTGCCATCGCTGTTGTGACGGTGGGAGCTTTCGCCTTACTAACATATCAACAAAACGAGATGTACCGCGACGCCATTACACTGTACCAAGATACGCTGGTAAAAAATCCCGAGTGTTGGATTGCTCAAAATAACTTGGGCGTAGCGCTATTTCATGCGGGCCAACTTCAAGCGCCGATCGAACTTTACGAGCGAGCCATAAAACTCAATCCCGATTACGCGCCTGTTCACAACAATCTGGGCCTGGCTCTGCACCAGGCAGGCCGGTATCAGGAAGCGATTGAACATTATGAACAGGCACTGTCGTTCCGGCCCAACTATCCTGAAGCCCACAACAATCTGGGCATAACGTTGTACAAAACCAACCGCCTGCCGGAGGCGATCGAGCATTACCGAGAAGTCTTGCGATTAGAGCCCGATTACGCCGATGCCCATTGCAACTTGGCCGTCGCACTGGCGCAAGAAGGCCGATTTCAAGAAGCAATAGAACAATACCGCCAAGCCCTGCAACTCAAACCCGATGACCCCGAGTATCTATACAACCTGGGCAACGCATTGGTAAAAACAGACCAGTTAAAAGAGGGGATCAAACAGTATGAACAGGCATTGCGATTCAAACCCGATAATCCTAGAGCCCATAGCAACATGGGTGGCGCACTTATCAAGCTGGGTCGCCCTCAGGAGGCGATCGAACATTTGAAAAAGGCGCTGCAACTCATGCCGGAAGACGTCAACACCTGGAATAATTTGGCAATAGCATATGCCAGGCAGCGACAATCCTCCGAGGCCGTTGCCGCGGCTCAGAAGGCATTGGAACTTGCCCGATCGCAGGGGCAGACGGCGCTGGCCAAGCAGATTGAAAATTGGTTGAATTCCCACAGTGCCAGCCCGACAGAATCTCTGAAATGAACCGCCTCCGCATCGCCTGCCGCATTGGCTTCACTTTGTAACTAAGCGGCTGTCCAAAAAT
>JBEKZY010000202.1:0-9036 GCA_049509395.1 Thermoguttaceae bacterium
CCTCTAGCCCATCGCCGGCGTCGGGCAACGATACGATGACGAGTTTATGCCGGTCGGCGTAGGAGATCACTTCGGCTTGATCCAGTAGGATGGTTTTGCCGGCCTCGACGGCCAGCACTGATGCGCCGGCTTGGACCATGGTCTCCAGCGTGCCCAGGCCGATTGTGGGCACGTCGAAGCGCATGTCTTGCTGGGGCTTGGCGACTTTGACTATGGTGAATCCGCCCGCCGGACAGAGCGAGCCTGCGCGGCGGATGCACTGGTCGGTGCCTTCGACGGCCTCGACTGCCAGCACGGCCTGATCCTTGACTGCCACGCTCTGGCCGATGTCGAGGCGGCCCATTTCCTTGGCCATTCGCCAGCCGAATTGGATGTCTTTCATCTGCCAGGAGTTTGGTCCGCGGCGGGTGATGCGGCCCGGCGGCAGGAGCAATTCGGGTGCGTAATCGGTGGCCGGGGCCATGCGGATCCCCTCGGAGGCGAACTCGTCGACGATGGCCGTTAAAAGCGAATCGTCGCGGCAGTCTTTTTTCCGGGTCCAGAGATGCGGTGTAAACATGCGTATCGTGCGCCAATCGGGCAGGAGGTGGATCCAGGCGAAACGCTGAAACAAACGCACCTTGAAAATCTTGCCGGCCATGGTGACTTCGCTCACGCCGTTCCGCTTGAAATAGCGGATTGCGCTGCCGAAGCGGGCCAGGCCCAGCCAGCGGAAATGATCGCAGGCCCGGGCCAATGCCGGGTCGGCGTGTCCGATAACCGCCTGGCAATAGACTTCGCATCCCTGGCGGCGAAGGGCTTCGGCGATCACCAGCGGATAGCGTCCCCAGCCGGCCAGAATGCCCACGCGACGCGGTTTGGTATCAGAAGCGGATTCCATGATTAGGGGATAGTGGACGGTGGGCAGTGGGCGGTGGACAGTGCGGTTTTTTGGTTTATGCCACGGTGCGGTGTTGGCGGCGAATGTCTTGTTGAGTTACAAGGTTACTTGTTTCCGAGCAACTTGGCCTTTTGAATCTGAAATTCGGCGTCTGTAATAGCTCCGGCATCTTTGGCGGCCTTCAGGTCAATCAATTGCTGACCCATTGTGGCATACTGAATTTCGTGCTTGTCGCCGCCTCCTATTTGCAATCCCAGACATCCTGTAAGGCACAGCAAGGCTGAAAGGGCGACCGCTGTGGGTATGCATGTTTTTTTCATTTTGTTTTGAGCGTTTGTTAAATGCGCTCGATATTGTTTAAAAAATAATTACAAATTGTCCATCCTTAACCATCTAGTGCCGGTTATTTACTAATTACTCTTTTACGCCACGGCGCGGTGGTCGTGATGGATGACGTCCGCATCAGCTTCCGGGGAATCGTCGATGAGAGACGGCCTTTCGGCGATTCCGGCCTGGGCGGCGAGTTTATCCACGATTCGCTGCAGCATTTTGAGTTGTTTCCGCATTTCGGGGAGTTTGCTGAAGGCGGCTTGCTTTAGTTTTTGATCGCGTTCGGGAGTGGCGGGAATGCCGATCATCCTTGCCCCGTCGGGCACGTCGTTGGTCACGCCGGCCATTGCCCCCAGCACGGCGCGATGGCCGATTTGCACGTGATCGCGGACGCCCACCTGCCCGGCCATGACCACGTAATCGCCGGTGGTCGTGCTGCCGGCAATGCCCACCTGCGAGCAGAGCATGTTGTGCCGGCCGATGCGGCAGTTGTGGGCGACCATCACCAGGTCGTCGATTTTCGTGCCCTCGCCAATGACCGTTGGCCCGTAGGTGCCGCGGTCGATGGTCGAGCCGGCGCCGATCTCAACGTCGGCGCCCAGGATCACATTTCCCAGTTGGGACGAGAGCACGTGGCGGCCGTCGGCGAAACCATAGCCGAAACCGTAAGCCCCCAGCACGGCACTGGCATGGATCACGCAGCGCGGGCCGACGACGGTGTCTTCGTACAACACGGCGTTGGGGAAGATGGTTACATCGTCGCCGATCTGCGAGCCGGACATGATGTGCACGCCGCTGTGGATCGTCGAACCGGCGGCGATTATGACGTCGTCGCCGACGGTGGCGTAGGGGTGGACGTCGACGTTTTCGGCGATCCGGGCCGTGGGGCTAATCACGGCCAGTGGACTGACGCCGATCCGCCTGGCGCGGCGCTGGGGATGGAAATGCAGCACTACGATGGCAAAGGCCCGGTGCACGTCGTCGACCAGGATGGCGGGGAAGTCTTGGCAAGTGAAATTTTTAGGAGCGATAACCGCGGCGGCCCTGCATTGCTGCAAGAGGTGATTTTTTCCGTCGCCGTCGATAAGCGAAATATGGCCGGGCTCGGCGTCGCGCAGGGAGGCAGCGCCTTGGATCAAAATATTTTCATCGCCGAAAAGCCGACCCTCGACCAGCGCCGCCAACTCGCCCAGAGTAGCCTGCATGATGCGGATTCCTTTCCATCAGGACCCCCGTTCGCCCCCCCTGAAAAGCTGGGTTGGTAACTAGAGGCAAGGCAATCTACCAAACCCCTGCCGAGCGGACAAGGGCATTTGCGATAAGTGCGGTAAAGGAAGGAATTATTGAAAAAAATAAAGAATATTGCTTGACACGCAAACTAGTTTGTGATACAAACTATGTAGTAATAGAACTCTTAATCGTTTTGTCGTGGTTTTCTAGGAGGTGTTTTATGAACCGCCCGGCAGCTACTCAGTCCAATGAGACATCGAAGGATTCCCGGAAAATAAGTAAATGGTCCCGCATTTATGCCCAGAATCGCAGTCTGGGCATGGCGGTAAACATGCTGCTTTTCCTGATGCTTTGTGCGGCGATCTGCGTTCCGGCTTGCCTTGGTGGTTTGGCCTATATCAAGGGATATTGGTTGCTTTTAGCGATTTCGATATTACTGGAGGTTGCTGCCATCATTGCTCTTATATATTTTTCCACGCCCAGATGGGGAGGAAAACTTATGGAGCGAATCACCGAACAACTTTATGCGGGCGAGGGGTGCGCCCGGCTAGTACCGCCGCACACCCATAGCCGAAGCTATCTTATAAAATTTGCGGGTGTGATATTTGTCGGGTGTGTTATTGCTTCTGTCGCACTGGATGGACTGGGTTTCATTCCCCACCAATACATGCAGCCGGTTTCGGCGATTTACGTTGTTCCTTTTTTGGTCATCCTGGTTTTATCCAAGCAGTCGATCATCAGGGGTCCCATCGCGTTTTTATGGCCTGGGCTTTACGCTCTGCACGCGATTCTAATTCTGGCTGGAGTTCCAATTCTTTTTTCCGGCCGGTGGGATGCATTAAACATGCTCATTCCCACGGTAGGCTATGGGCTGTTAGTCAGTCTGATTTCCCACGTTTACAGCCGGATTGCACTGCGGAAGCTTCGCCGCATTGCCGGCGGCAGTTTTCAAAATGAGGCGGAGGAAGATCAACGACCATGAGCGATTTGGATCGCGTTATTCACGAGCCGGTCCGCCTGCGGATCATGGCGATCCTGTCCGGAGTGGACCGCGCGGATTTCAAATTCATGCTTTCGACGCTCGGGCTGAGCAAAGGAAACCTGGCGTCGCACATGGACCGTCTGGAGCAAGCCGGTTACGTGGAAATAAAAAAGAGTTTTAACGGCAAAATGCCGCACACGGAATATTGTCTGACAGGCGCCGGGCAAACCGCCCTGGCCAACTACTGGGCCGAGTTGGATGCCATCCGCGCCAGCCTGCAGGGAAGGAAAGATAACTGACAGACGGCATTTCAGGGTGTCATGAAATTGATTTATTTACATTTAGCCCGCCGTGAATACGCAGCGGATTAAATGGGAAAAATATCACACGTGGCCCCCGGTGTATTCACCGGGGGCTAAATAAAGATCGGGGGTGAAATAGGGATTTCGGGAGACTTGAAGTTATTTTGGCAATGTATTTGCTTCGGGCGTAACCTGGTCGATATTTGGGGGGATATCGGCTTTGGCGTTGCCCAGGGCCCAGGCGATGCCGCCCAGGAGGATCTGCTGGAAGATTTTGTTGGTCCAAATATCCTGGCGGTGTCCCATCGAGGTGTAGAACACGCGGCCCTTGCCGTACATGTGGGCCCAGGTGGCCGGAAACGGCGGACGCTGATAATGGGGGCCTTTCATGCCTTCGGTCTCTTGCACCAGGATTACGTGCAGATCCTTGGCGAATTTTGTGAAGGGATACCATTCTTCCATCAGCTCGATGGAATCGCCGAGGCCTTCCATGCCGGGGAATTTCGGGTCCACAACGCGATTTTTCGCTATTTGCTGAGCGTCGTGCATGGAAAACTCCGCGCCCACCATGGCGATGTAGGGATCGATGTCCGCGCTATCGGGTTTGCGGAAGGTGTCGGAGGCCGAGTGGATGCCGACGAACGGTTTGCCCGCCGTAATCGCATCGAGCAATTTCTTCTTTTGATCGGCTGAAAGCGGTTCGCCGGATGTGTAAAAGGCGAATGCGTCGAATTGATCCAAGTCGCCATCGAATATGGCGGGGTCTTGGCTGCACATGACTTCGAAGCCGGATTTTTCGCCCCACTCGGTGAGCAATTTTTCCGAACGGCTGAGTTTACCGTCGGTTTTTTTTCGATTGACTTCGTCATGCACGAAGCCCGCGCTTTTGGTGTAGTAAAGGATTTTTTGTTTTTTATTATCGGCGGCCGCTGCCCAGCCCAGGGGAAAGGCCGACAGCCCAATAACGGCTGCTCCGGCGGTCAACAGCATTTCACGGCGATGCATGGCGAAATCTCCGGGAATAAGGGGGGACTGTAAAGCTACATTTAGATGATAAAGATTATATACGGCGTTTTGAGACAGTGCCATAATCAGCAGGGCAAAAAAATGTGATCTTATTGGTTTAGGCTTTGCTATGCGGCAGTCCAAGAAAAACATTTGAGTTTGGAAGGCTGCACGCCCCCACCACCGGCCCCTCTCTTGTAACCAACCTTCGGTCGGCGCCCGGAGAGGGGAGTAACACTTGGACGGCCGCTTAGATAGACCTCCCCTTGGCTGGGGAATGCCGCTAATGTAAACTGATTTTGTTAAGACCTGTCCCGGACATTCCAAAGGGGAAAGTCCCCTCAAATCAGAAACCTAGGATAACACCTCATGTCGACAGCCGATCAACTTTACGACCAAGCCATTGATCTACAACAAGCTGGAAAACTGGATGAAGCGGTAAGCAAGCTTGAAGAGCTAATTGTATCGTTTCCCGATTATGCGCTGGCGTATGCCGGGCTGAGCGTATTTTACGGCAAGTTGGGCCGGCACGCCGAAGCCGTGGAACACGCCCGAAAGGTTTGCGAACTGGATAGCGAAGACCCGTTCAGCTACATGGCCCTAAGCCTGATTTGCCAGCGGGCCGGATTGATTCCCGAGGCCGAAACGGCTATGAACGAGGCATTGCACCGGCAATGGGAGGCGAGGCAGAAGAAGGATGAGGGGGGAGGGATGAAGGAGGAGGGATGAGGGATGAACAGAGAGGGCCGGGCAATTTATTGCCCGGTCGAGATTGTTAAAGAAAACATTCAAGGTCTTATTCAATCGGGGAAGCGGAGTTTAAGCACGTATTGTTCCCAGTCGTGCTGGAAGGCGTCCATGTCATCGCGGTTGAGAACAGATTTTAGGGTGTCGTACCCGGTGGGATCTTCGCGGCGGTTTTTGTAGAACTGGTGATAGAATTTTTTTAAGAGGTCGTGTTGCTGGAGATAATAGCACAGATATCGGGCTTGGGCGTAGTTTGTGCCTCTGTCTTTTTCGTAGAACTCGTTTGTGCCGGTGGAACAGAGTGTTTTGAATGACGGCACTTTTTTCGCCCGGATCGCCTCTTGCAGGCCGGGCAGGCGCCAGTTGGTGTAGCCGTGGATTTGGCCGTTTTCTTCGCCGCATTGTTCGTAGAGCGAGCCCATGCCTTCGTTGAGCCATGAGGGGCAGTCGGGAAAGTTGGCGGCCATGAAGGGATGCACAATTTCGTGAACCAGGGTGCCTCCGCCGGTGGCGATGTTCATCACCAATGCATGATCCTGGCCGGAGAAGTAACCGAAAGGCGTGTCGGGCTTTTTGTGGAATAGCCGCTGTGCATTTTCCTCGTAACTGTTTTTGTCTTTAAAGAGCCAGATGTCGAGGATTTCCTTGGGATCTTTGCTGAAATAGGCATCTTTAAGTTTTTTCACGGCCCAGGCCACGGTTCCATCGGCCCGGCGTTTGACCGTGGCCGGGGCTTCGTCGCCGATGACGACAAAGGGCCGGGTAACGATGACGGTGAATTTATCGTCAGCGGCTTTTTTCCGCAGTTCTTTGACGTGGGCGGCGTAATCGGCGTCGGTAAACGAGGAGTTTGTATCGGCCGTTGCCGAGCGTGCGTTTGCAGCGGCAAAGGACAGCAAAATAATCGAAAAAAGGCTGGCGTGTTTATTTCGCACGATGTTTTTGAAACCCCGGGTGTATTCACCCGGGGCTAAATAGTTCACCCGGATTAAATAATTATTTATGGCCGGTTATTTGGCGGCTTCCAGGGGCAGGGGGACCTGGATCAGTTTTCCGGCGCGTATAATGGTGAGCATTACCTGTTCGCCGGGGCGTTTGCTTTCGATGGCGTCGAGGAAATCATTGGGGGTTTTAATCTGTTTGCCGTCAACAGCGGTGATAATATCGGCGGCGGCCAAATTGCGGGAAAGGACGACAAAAATACCCTCTTGTTTTCGTTCGATTCGGGTTGCTTTCAAACCGGCTTTTTCCGCCGGTCCGCCGGATACTAGATGCTCGATCAACAATCCGCGGTCGTTGAGGCGAACCTGGTCGATACCCGATTCGGGCCGTAAGACGCGGTGGTTTTGGATCAGTTGCGGCACGACGCGGGCGATGGTGTTTATGGGAATGGCAAAGCCCACTCCCTCGCTTCCACCGGTCGAAGTGGCGATGGCCGTGTTCATGCCGATCATCAGGCCGTGGGTGTCCAAAAGCGGTCCGCCGGAGTTTCCGGGATTCATCGCCGCATCGATCTGGATCACCGATTTGATGATGCGAGCCGTGCGCTTGGCGGGCAAGGAACGGTTCAAACTGGAGATGATGCCGGTGGTCAGAGTGCGTTCAAATCCGAAAGGATTACCGATGGCAAAAACCCTTTGACCCACGAGCAGATTAGTGGAACTGCCGAAGGCGACCGGAAAGAGCAGCTCGGGCGGGGCGTTGATTTTCAGCACCGCGACGTCGGTGGCTGGATCGTAGCCGACGACTTGCGCCGGATACTCGCTGCCGTCGAACAAAGTAACCAGGATTTGCTTGGGGGCGGGTTCGAGATCAATGACGTGGAAATTCGTAAGAATGTGTCCTTGGCGGTCGATTACCGAACCGCTGCCCTCGCCTTCGGGAGTGACTCCCCAAAATGAACGTTCGCCTGTTACATTAATGTTGACCACGCAGCGGTTGACGTTTTGATACACGAGCACGTTGACGCGCTCGTCCGGAGTCAAGTTTTGCAGATCGGCGGCAGTCGGTTGATCGGCGGCGCTCGGTGTCGTGGCAGCGCTGCCGGCCGGACCGCCCGGGGGCACATACCCACTGGGCGCCGGTTCCTGGGCGACCGATTGGGGTTCCACGGCGGGTCCGCCGAACCACACAACGGCCGCTGCCGTGCCTGCAATCCCGGATAATAAACAAAGAAAAACTAGTTTCCGCATGGATTTCACCAGTAATATTATGTCCGTGTAATTGTGTTTATACGTCGTCCAGTGGTAGTTTTTTGCCGGCGGCTGTCCATCGCGAAACCGCAAGCGGCTTACTGGGCAATGAATTGCCCAGCCCTATTGCAGAATCGCAAGCGGTTTGTTTGTCAGCGGCAATAATTCAACTGGAGAATGATTATTTGTTCGATCATTCTCAATCATACACCTTTGTGCCCACGTTGGGGAGACAATGCCGAGAAGGGCATAAGCAAACCAATGTATTTTATCGCAGGAGATGGCGGAAGTTTTTTCATGACTGCAAGTCTAGATTTTATAAAGAGTTGCGGCGATATTTTTGAACTTATATAGAAACAGTTTTAGGAGGCGTTATGCAATCATAAAACACCCTCACCCCTCACCCCTCTCCCAAAGGTAGAGGGGACTGATTTGCAAACCTCTCCCTAAGATAGAACGGGAATGATTTGCATAAAGCCTGTTAAGATATTGTTGGTGGTGCTTATATCCCCCCGATAGTATGCAATTTGCTGATCTACCCCATACAATCACTACTCTATGTTTTTATAGTGGCAAAAAATTGATAAGTTAGATAAAATAAGGTTGGTTATATAGTGTAAATAACTGCCAGATACAGTTATCAATTATTAGTTACAGTTTCCGGGCCGGCAAAAAATTTGTTGCTGGCGTGGATTTCTGAAACGGAACAATATCGCTATTAACGGCGTCCGCGTCGATTTTTCAAGTGCTTATAATTGTTTGGAGAAGTTTAAGATGGCTAAAAAACATCTAATTCGCCTGGCTGTTACTTTATCGGCAGTCATATTGTCCGCGACCATGCTCGCTCACAGTCCCGCGGCCGCTTATGCGGGTTCGATTGAGTCGCGTATGGACTGTTTTACAAATCCCGACGGGACCAATTATTTTGCCCTCAGTCTGAAGCCGGAAGGGATCGCCGCGGCAGAAGGGCCGCGCGACGTGATGGTATTGTTCAATACATCGGCCGGTCAGACGGGCGAGTTTCGCGACAAGGCATTAGAAGTGCTCCAAAACACGATTGCCGGCATGCCCGAGGGCGATCGGGTCCAACTGATGGCCGTGGATTTGAAAGCCAATGCCATGACTAAGACATTCGTCGATCCGAAGGGCAAGGAGATGGCCGATGCATTGGCCCGGTTGAAAGATCGAGCTCCCTTAGGCGCAACGGACATGAAAAAAGTCTTGACCGCGGCGGCCGGGAGTTTTGCCGGGGACGTGAAGAATCCCCGGGCAATAATTTACATCGGCGACGGCCGCAGCACGGCTAAATTCCTTACCGCGCAGGAATCGGACGAGTTGATCAGCAAATTGGTTGAAAATCGGATTTCC
>JBEKZY010000203.1:0-8988 GCA_049509395.1 Thermoguttaceae bacterium
CAAGGCAAGGGAGCGTAGATTGAAGTGATTCCCGAACTCGAAGGATTGTTCGATTTTGTGCAATCGATCACGAGGCAGCAGGTATATAGTAGCAGGCACACTCCGTGTGCCGTCTGTCAGATAAACGAGTGACATCGAAATTACAAAAACGTCACACGGAGTGTGCCTGCTACATGCTTCAATTGGGCTGGGTAAAAATGAACAATCTGCACAATTTTATAGAACCAATATCATACTCTCAAATAAACCAAAGGTTGTATAAAATTCATACAAATGTTAACAAACTCAGCCATTGAGCGTTTTACTTTCCGTAATCGTTAAAGCTTAACGGGTAATCCGACGATGCGATTGCAGGTAGCCGCAATTGCCCCCTATTTAGGGCGAGCTTGCAGGTTACTTTTTCTGTTTTTCAGGAGTTCCCAATCATGTCAGGGATCACAGGCGTGGGCAGTTACAATCTTGACCTCTTATATCAGCAGCTTGAGCAGGGTCTTAATCAACAGAGCGATTCGGTTGCCGACACTAATGCCACAACCGGCACACCAACGGTTTCCGCATCGACTACCGACCCGGCGTCGGGCACGAATTCGCAAAGCTCGAATACTTTGCAGGATCAGATCAAGTCGGCCATCATGGCGGCAGTCCAAGCCGCCGAGAATATGGGCGATAGCGGCGACCTGATGACGGTTGTCCAATCTGCCGTAAATCAAGCCCTGAAAGATGCGGGAACTGATTCCGCTTCCTTGCTTGCCGACAACAGCAGCCTCGATCCTTCAACGCGTAATTTGCTAACTTTGCTGGACTCAACCGGCGCCAATTCTTCAAGTAATGATTTGTTCTCGCTCCTCGGAGACCAAGACAACACCGATTCTTCGACCAACGATCTGTTTTCCCTGCTGGGAGATCAATCCGACACATCGACAAGCGATCCCTTATCTTTGCTCGACAACCAAAATACCGCTGACACCAGTCTTGATCCGGCAACGAGCGATTTGCTCTCACTGCTGCAAGACCCGAATAACAATAACCAGCAATCTCAAAATCTTTTGGGCTATTTGTTTGATACGCAACAATGATTCAAGGAGATGGACAAAACCGTTGTATTGGTTAGCACAGTCTGCCCAACAGTCACTCTTGGGTAGCCTATCATAAATCATTGGTGGTGTTTATTGGATACATTACTAACTATGGAACCATCTGACCTGTGTAATCCTTAAAGTCCGCCATCCATTTCGTCGATTGACTTGGGAGAGACAACAATTTTTGAGGGCAAACGGGCAGTCCTGCCTCTCAATTTAACGAGGAGTTTTCAATCATGTCCGGAATTTCAAGCATTAGCAGCACGTCCGACCTGTTGTACTATCTGCAACTCCAGCAAGCTCAGGCTAATGGTGGGAATGGAGTCAGTGATATCGCCGGCGGCGATCAAACGAATTCAGAGGCGGCCTCTACGACAGTTCCGAGCACCGGCTCCCAAAGCTTAGACAGCTTGGAAAACACGATCCAGCAAGACGTCTTGAAAGCGATCCAAGATGCCGAGCAGTCGGGCAACACCTCCGATTTGAAGACAGTCATTCACGATGCCGTGGATCAAGCACTCAAAGATGCGGGGATCGATCCCAACAGCCAATCCGCTGCGGCCAATGGAACGGAGGGTCACAAGGGGCATCATGGGCATGGGCATCATCATGCCCAGGGCGCCGGCTCAACGGGCGTCTCGACCGATCCAACGAATTCCTCAAGTCAAGACACGAGCGGCACTGATTCCACAACCAATGATTTGATTACGCTGCTTCAAAATCTTGATAATAATTCCCAACAGAATACGGGAAATCAGAACACCGGCTCCCAACAGAGCATGGTCGGATTTCTGATAGACATTAAACAATAAAAAGTGTATCTCTAATCCGCACTAAGCGAGGGGAGCCTAATTGCTCCCCTGGTTTGTTTATGGCGGTCTTATTAGTAAACAGATCGCAAGAAGCGACTGTTATTCAACTTCTCCAACAAATCCGGTGGACTGCCCGCAGGTAAGACACAGGGTAGCGTTCCAAGGTAGAATCCTGAATCAGCGAAACGCAGTTTGCCCTTCATAGCCAAACTGCGACATCGATTTCCAGGGACTAGACGGGGCGATCTCTATAGTTGCAATATCTCCGCTAGGGGCATATATTATAACGTATTGGCCCATCTAGCTTTGCAATTAGAGTTTCTTAAAAAGGACAGTCTGACCTGCGAAAATAGTCCAATTCTTGAGGAATACAACTTATGTTAATCAACATCCAGCGAACGATCATCGTGGTATTTTGCTTATTAGCCAAAACCGTTTTTGGGGTGGAGATGCCGCAGAACACATCAATGGCAGTGCCGGCCGTGAGCGACAGCATTGCCCCGCCTGTAACCGTAACCGAGGAGGGCAACAACTATACGCTGGCCAACGGAATCGTGACGGCCCGAGTGAGCAAGCGATCCGGAGACCTGGTTTCACTGCGATATAAGGACATAGAAACCCTCAGCGGCGGGTCGGGGCATGTTTACGGATACTGGTCTCACGACGCCTCGGGCAAATCGGTGGTTGATACAATCACTATCGACCCGAAGCAGAACGGCGGCCAGCGGGGCGAGGTCTCGATAAAGGGGATTTCCAAAGGCACGGCTATGGGCCGGGGGCCAGGCGGCAGCACGATTTGCGACATCGAGATTCGCTACAGCCTGGGGCGCGGAGATTCGGGCGTGTACACCTACTCGATCTTCGACCACAAAGCCGAGTACTCCGGAACCCAGATCGGCGAAGCCCGCTTTGCCGCCAAACTCAACGACGAGGTATTCGACTGGATGACGATAGACGCCAATCGCAACAAGCTAATGCCGCGGCCCGAGGATTGGGACCAAGGCACGCAGTTGAATATGAAGGAAGTCCGCCGGATGAACACGGGCGTTTACGCCGGGCAGGTGGAACACAAGTACGACTATTCGGCCGTGCAGTTCGACATTCCGGCCTTCGGCTGGTCGAGCACGAAAAACCACATCGGTTTTTGGTTCATCAATCCAACGATTGAATACTTAAGCGGCGGGGCCACCAAGGTCGAACTTACCGGGCATCTGGACAACAACGCGGGCGGGGCACCCACTTTGTTGAATTACTGGCGCGGCAGCCATTACGGCGGCACCCGCTGCGAGATCGGCCAAGGCGAGGCCTGGAGCAAAACCATCGGCCCGTTCCTCATTTACTGTAATTCCGCCGCAACCCCTTACGACATGTGGCAGGACGCGCTGGCCCGGGCCAAGAAGGAAGCAGGCCAGTGGCCGTATGAATGGGTTGCAGGGGTCGATTACCCGCACAAGAACGAGCGAGGCAGCGTTTCCGGCAGGATGGTGCTCAACGACCCCCAGGCGCCCAATGCCAAGATGAGCAATCTGCTGGTCGGACTTGCGCACCCTGACTACACACCGCCGCCGCGCGGCGGCAGAGGCGGTTTCGGCGGCGGCGGTTTCGGCGGAGGCAGATTCGGCGGGGGCGGGCCCGTGGATTGGCAACGCGATGCCAAGTATTACGAGTTTTGGGTCCGCGGCGACGATCAAGGCCTATTCTCCATTCCCAACGTCCGCCCGGGCGTGTACACGTTGCACGCCATTGCCGACGGCGTGCTGGGCGAGTATGCCAAGACGGATGTTACGGTCGAAGCGGGCAAGTCTGTGGATCTTGGCAGCATCGAGTGGAAACCGGTGCGCTATGGCAAGCAGCTTTGGGACATCGGCATTGCGGACCGCACCGCGGCCGAGTTTCTGCATGGCGACCACTACTGGCAATGGGGCCTGTACAATGAATACCCCAAGGACTTTCCCGACGACGTAAACTTCATCATCGGCAAGAGCGACTACCATAAAGATTGGAATTACTGCCAGTGTCCGCGCGCCGACCGGCCCGACGGCACGACATGGTCGGTTACATTCGATCTGGCGGAAGCCCCGCACGGCAAAGCGACGCTGCGCCTTGCCTTGGCCGGCACAAGCGCCTGGAGCATCGCGGCGACGGTCAACGACCAGCCCGCAGGCGAGACGGACCCGATGCAATATACGGCAACCATCAATCGGGATGGAATTCGCGGCTATTGGACCGAGCGAGACATAACCTTCGACGCCGCACTGATGAAGGCGGGCAAAAACGTGCTCAAACTCACCATACCGGCAGGCCGCGCGATGAACGGAGTGGAGTACGATTACCTACGCCTGGAACTCGACGAGTCGAAATAAAGGAGCGGCGCATGAAAGAATCCCCTCTCAGTCGGCGTGATGCTTTGCGTCTTGGCGCCGGGCTTGTCACGGCGACGGTTTTCGGATCCGCGCTGTTTCCTTCGTCGGTGAAGGCTCAGAATACCGGGCAGAAGGTGCGAATCTTCGACGCCCGCGATTACGGTGCAGCCGGCGATGGAAAAACTCTCGATACGGCCGCCATCCAGCGGGCGATCGACGAAGCCGCGGCCTTGGGCGGCGGCGCGCAGGTATTGATTCGCGGCGGACGACGCTACCTTGTCGGCACGCTGGAGCTGAAAGGCGGCATCGATTTCCACCTCGCCGATGACGCGGAGTTGGTCGTCAGCGCCAACCAGGCCGATTATAAGAGTCCTGGAGTGATCACCGCCCGCGACGCCCGGGGCCTTAGAATATCGGGAACCGGCAAGATCAACGGCCGGGCCAAGGAGTTCATGAAGCGCTACGACAAAGAAAACGAGTGGTGGCTGCCGGCCGACTTCCGGCCCAAGATGTTCGTTTTGACGGCCTGCAAGGATCTGGAGATTCGCGACATCACCTTCGGCGACGCGCCCGAGTGGGGGCTGCACATGATCGGTTGCCAGGGCGTGCTGGTCGATAATCTGAAGATACGCAACCTGCTGGACGTGCCGAACTGCGACGGCATCGATCCGGACCACTGCCGGGACGTTGAAATCCGCAACTGCGATATCGTTTGCGGCGACGATGCGATTGTGGTGAAGACCACGCGGCAGACTACGGACTACGGGCCGTCGGTGAATATCCGCGTTGCGGACTGCGTAATCGAGACCCAGGACGCCGGAGTGAAGATCGGCACGGAAACCACAAGCGACATCCACGACATCGTATTCGAGCGCTGCCAAATCCGTTCGAGTTCCCGGGGCATCTGCATCCAACTCCGCGATGAAGCCGACGTATACAATATCGACTTCCGCGACATCACGTTTGTTTCGCGTTATCACAGCGATCCGTGGTGGGGACGGGGCGAGGCCATCTCGCTTACGGCCATCCCGCGCATGGCGGAGACTAAAGTCGGGGCCATCCGCGACGTGCATATCCATAACGTCAGCGGCCGGGCCGAGAACAGCGTGCGGGTATGTGGCTCAGCCGAGAGCCGCATTAAAAATGTCAGGCTTGAAAACGTGGCCGTGACACTCGACCGGTGGACGTCTTACCCGGGCGGACTGTTCGACAACCGGCCGACAAAGGTTTTCGCCGAAATCGAAGCTCACGGCACCCCGGGCTTTTTCATCCGCCACGCGGATAATGTCGTACTGAAAAAATGCAGCGTGGCCTGGGGAAACAAACGGCCGGACTACTTCACCAGCGCCCTGGAAGCCCGGAACGTGAGCAAACTGGGCATTACGCAATTCACGGGCGAGGCGGCGCATCCGGATCGCGACGCGGCGATATTGATTGAGTGAGGGACGAGATCGATTTTTAAGTTTATTAGGAGTTATGCAAATTATTGCGTCAATGGTTGGGCCGGAGGTCCATTTGTTCGCCCAGCCCTGGGCAACGCCCAGGGTAATGAAGATAAAAAATGTAAAATGACGGCCCAACGGGCCAATCGTTCACCTCAAAAAACAGTTGGCCCTTTGGGCCGATTTTGGGAATCGCAGCGTCCCCATCCCCTGGGCGTTGCCCAGGGCTGGGAGAACTTTTGCCCCTTTGGGGCCATTCTGCGAATGGATATAATCATGTTTACGATTGGAGAATTGCCGATGAACTTCTGTCGCATATTGGTCGTTGTTATCGTCGCATTCACCTGTTTCCCTGCACTGGCCCTGGATCGGCCGGAGGTTACGTTTAAGATCTTTCAGTTTCCCGCCGACAAGATTCCGCGGATCGACGGCAACGCCGATGACTGGGCGATTGTGCCGCAGGAATATGTGATCGGCGGCGACCAACTTGTGGACGACACGGGCAAGCACGCCAAGATGGACCCGAAGAACCTGGACGTGCGCGTGCGCGTGGGGTGGGTGAAGGGGCTTAATCGGCTGTATTTTCTGTACGAGGCTTACGACGACTATTGGGATTTTTCCCGGCCCGACTTGCACAACGACACGTTCGAGCTGGCGGTGGACGGCGACGCTTCGGGCGGGCCGTTTGTCGACCATGGGCATCCTAAAGTTTGGACGCCCGAGGCGGTGGGGCCGGAAATGTCGGTGTTTGACAAGCGTTTGGACCCGGCCGAGGACCACTGGTCGTTCCACGGAGTGCACGCGCAGAACTACCACATTTTTACGCCCGCCAAGGACAAAGACTGGTGCATGGCCTGGGGTTCGGCCACCTGGATCAAGGAACTGCCATACGCCAACGCCGCTTGCTCGTACGATTTCAAGCCGGGCGAGTCGGGCAAACTGGTGCTGGAATTCTGGATCACGCCCTTCGACTACGCCGGGCCGGAAGGGCCGCAACGCGCCGTGGAATCGGTGCTCTACGAAAATAAAATTATCGGCATGTCCTGGGCGGTGATCGATTACGACGACGTGAACAGCAAGGATAACAACGGGTTTTGGAATCTGTCGCGCAAGCATACGATGTACGGGAATGCTTCGGAGTTGTGCGCATTTAGGCTCATGCCGCTGGAGGCGCGGTTCCGCAAGCCCATCGAGGCCCAATGGTCCTTCAAAGTCGTAGACATGGACCGCCGCCTGGTAGCCTTCAAGGATTTGTCCTACGGCAAGATCACGTCCTGGAAATGGGATTTTGGCGATGGTGAAACATCCACCCAGCAGAACCCGATCCATCAGTATAAACAAAACGGAAACGGAAATATCGTCGTGGTGCTCGATGTCGAAGGCCCGGAGGGCAAGTCAAGGCGCTCAAAGGTCTGGGACGTGCAGTTGAAGTGATAACGCAGATAGCACCGTGCAAAATTACACAAACATTTAAAATAAGAATTTATTTTGGAACGATCCCAAAAATCAAAAAATGGAAGGTCTGCTTTCATATATCTATGATAGATGAACCAAAAAAACGCGGAGATCGATACGATATTTCAGGTAATGTCGAGGCCCAATACATCGATGCCGAGCATTCTGTACTCATTAACAAAAAAGGAATCACAAATCTTCATATCTTGCAAGTGGCCGAAGAGGAAGCCCTGGCCCGGGCGTATGAGACACTCTTGGGCGAGGTGCGAATTGATACGCCGATGACATGTAAACTGTTATGTCATATCCATCTTCGCATCTTCGCAGACCTTTACGAATGGGCAGGCCGTTGGCGAACAGTATGGATAAGCAAATCCGACATTACTTGGCCAGCCCCTGATTTTCTAGAGCGAAATATGGCGGAGTTCGAGTGTAATGTTTTACACAAATATCCGGCCGGCTCATTGGAGGATGACGATTCCTTTTGTGCCGCGGTTGGCGAAATTCAAGGAGAGTTCCTTGTAATCCATCCATTTCGAGAAGGCAATGCAAGAACCATCAAGTTGCTGACTAATTTGCTTGCAACTCAAACTGGGCGTCCCCTTCTCGTTTACAGCTCGACTGAGGAAGGCCAAGCGAAATATGTCGAAGCCGCAAAAGCCGCTTTCAAAAAATGCTATACGCCCATGATCGAGATCATTTCTCGGGCGTTGGCGCGTGCGCGGCAAGATTCATAAGATGCAGACGGATACGTTCGCGTGTTTCCTCTTGGAACGGGGGTAGCCCCTCTATTACGCTGTCTGTTTCCGTGACGGCTAAAATATGTTCGATCCGCTCAGCCTCATTTCGAAGCCAGGGTGAGAAATCTTTCAAAACCGGTCCTTTTCCAAAATCCGTCATATTATAATTATATCACATTCTCGGCTTCCAACCAATGCAGAAACGCATTATTTAGTTTTCCTAAAGTGCTGGCCGAATTCCAGGGAGATTATAGATAGTTATTGTTTTTTATCTATAATGGTTGTGTATGGCGTACCCAGAACTCTGGTGCTCGACGTGGAAGGGCCGGAGGGCAAGTCAAGGCGTTCAAAGGTCTGGGACGTGCAGTTGAAGTGACGTAGGGATTTCATCGCAACATGAATACCCGAGAAGAATTCAGCGTTTACGAAAGTCCGCTGCGATTCGATGAGGACCGCATTCGCGCAGCCGCCGTTTATTGCAGCGACGGGCGATTTGGCGAACAGGTCGACGATTTCCTGAACAACGCCCTGAAACTTCCGCGATATGACCGGCTTGCGGTGCCGGGCGGCGCCGCCTGCCTGGCCGGCCACCTGTTTGCCTATCGCGAAGAATGGGCCCTAGTGGAGCAAGTGCATTTTCTGATCAGGGCACATGCGCTTGAGCGGCTTGTATTGATCGCTCATCAAGACTGTGCGTTTTATGCCCAACAGATGCGCGTATCAGCAGTGCCGTTGGAAACGCGTCAGCGAGAAGACCTACAGACCGCTGCCGAGCGAATCCGCTCGTTCGCCCCCAATCTATTGGTGGAGGTATTTTTTGCCAGGAAGCACTCGGATGGCACGATTCGCTTTGAATCCTTGGCGCAGTGGTTATTGAACGAGGCAAGTCAATCAACAAGACCCGGCCGCTGAGCATCCACATAGAGCGCCTGTTTCGGCGTCGAGGCGGCTGCTTGGCGGTTGACGGCCGAATTCCAAAGGCATCATAGATAATTATTGTTTTTTATCTATAATGGTTGTGTATTGAGTCCTAAGAACTCCCCAAGCCGCCAATTTTAGATAAAATTTAGAGATCGTGCCGCAGTATGTATTCTATC
>JBEKZY010000204.1:0-8942 GCA_049509395.1 Thermoguttaceae bacterium
CGTGCAGAAATCGAGACAATGCCTACAACATACCGACCTATTATCAAGCATTATTTGATTGACATGCAGATTATTTCATGTACAATAACCCCTATAGTGATTATTATCCATTTACACTGACTCTCATGGTTTTCTGGTTTTCTACTTTGTAAATCCTCAAGAGGCAGCGCTCTTTTTTAGTGTGCCGGTAGCGAAAAACTAATTCAAACATTGGGAAACATATCGCTTCCCAAGGCTTTTCGCCGGCAATCTCGTAAGGCATAGCAGCCGTTCATCCGCGCTCGCCATCTCCATGATAACGATATGGAGAATGCCTTTTTCGACACAATGGTTTTAGCAACAGATGGTTTTATTTTTGGAGGTTCTTATGTCTAAACAACGAGTCAAAAAGTCCTTTATTTATCGTTTAAGTTTTTTGTGCTTGGCAACGGCAATTCTGCTTCTGAGTTCGTCTTTCGCCCAGGCGACGTCATATTACTGGGTTGATTCCAGCACAACCGGCGATTGGTCAAATCCGGCCAGTTGGGGTGGAACCGTGCCTACCAGCAGCGACAACGCGTATGTCGCGCTGACCGGAGCAATCGCCAACATCACTCAGCCGGGTGCGGTATGTACCAGTGTGTACGTTGGTTATACCGGCCTCGGCACCGGATACGTTAGTATGACCGGCGGCGATTTGACCCAGTACATAGGAGGTAATTGTCAGATTGGAATTACCAATGACGGCACTTTCAATCAGTCCGCAGGGACCTACACTACTGGCGTCGGCGGTATTACTCTCGGTGGAACATACACTGGCGGAGTATATTATTTCAACACTGGAAACTATAATCTGAGCGGCAACGCTATTCTAAACTGTCAAGGCGGCTTGATTGTTGGCCAATACGGCACCGGCTATTTCACACAAAATGGCGGAACTAACAAATTGTATAGTAGTCTTACTTCAGCGTGGACCAATATGACTATTGGTTACTATTTTCCCACGGGAAACCAAAGCGTTGGCACCTACACCCTCAATTCGGGATCACTGAGTGCAAACCAGATCAGCCTAGCCGTCTATGGCAAGGGAGAATTCGACCAAAACGGCGGCACGGTTACACTGATGTCAACCACAAACGGGCTTTCTTTTGCCAGTCAAACTAATTCCATAGGCACTTACGACCTGTACGGCGGGACGCTTAATCTAAAGTTCCTCAAAAAAGGCAACGGAACGGCGTACTTCAATTTCGGCCTCGGAACCCTCCAGGCAGGCGCAGCGTTTTCCAGCTCGGTCAACATGAACCTCAACGGCGCCAGCAGCGTCAACAGCACCGTAACACAAGCCACGGTCGACACCGCCGGCGTTCCGGTCACCCTTTCCGGCATACTCTCCGGTTCGAGCGGACTGAATAAGGTTGGCTCGGGCACGCTGACCCTCAGCAACGCCAATTCCTATACCGGCGAAACTGATGTCCAGGTCGGCACCCTGTCGGTCACCGGCTCGTTGAGTTCCATCGGCTCGGTAGTCGTAAGCCCCAACGCGATTCTGGCCGGAATCGGCTCGGTCGGCTTGGTTACGGTAAACGCGGGCGGACACATCGCTCCGGGCGTTTCCGGGGTTGGCACGCTTACCGACACGGGTCTCACGCTAGCCTCCGGCGCAGTGCTGGATTATGACCTGGGTACCCCGGCTGCCAGCGACCTGATCTCCATGAGCGCCTCGACCTTGGCGCTAAACGGCCAACAGTTCACCGATTTCAACTTCAACCCCTCCGGCAGTTTCGGCCCAGGCGTATATACCCTGATCGACGCCGGCACAATCACCGGCAGTCTGGGTTCCACCGTTTCCGGCCAGATCGCCGGCCTGAACGCTTATTTGTCGGTGAATTATGCCAACAACGACTTGGTCCTAAACGTAGTTCCCGAACCTGGTACGTTCGCGATGTTGATCACGGCTTGCCTTGCCATGCTCGGCTATGCCGGACGAGTATATCGGAGAAAGAACTAGTAAAAGACAATGGCATTTCCCTTGTCTTGGAACATGTTTTTGAGATTATCGACTTCCGACCCCTTTCCTTCGGGACAGGGGTCGGTTTTTTTATCCGCATCTGGCAGTCGAAGATATTCAAGCGTGCAATGCCTACGGATCCGAGGCGGCACGCGGACGGTTCTTTCCCGTGCCGATGACGTGGTAAAATGCGTGAAGTTCAAACTCGACGAAGACCTTTGTCCGCCGATGTCGTAGATAGACTTTAAAAGCATATCCAAAATCACAAAACAACCTTGTTGGGGCGACAGTTGTACTGTCGCCCCTCGATCGGTCGAGCATAGGTGCGGCAGTACAACTGCCGCACCAATAAGATAATCAATTTCAGGACACCCTCATCTACTTCGCTGTTTCCGCTTGCGTTTTTGCCGGCACCAGCCGGAAGTCGTCGTCGAATTGCATGACTTTGAGCGTCTTGCCCAGGGGCAATTCGCGCAAGGCGGGTTCGATCTTCGACCGGTCGCCCACGATAATAACGTCTAAATTATCGGGTTTCAGATACTTTTTCGCTACGGCGGAGATTTCGTCGCTAGTGACCGCGGCCACGCCGGGCAGCACGGTGTTGAAATAATTATCCGGCAGTTGGAATTGCACCAGGGTTTCCAACTGCGAGGCCAAGGACGCGGAGGTTTCAAAACCGGCCGGGAAACCGCGGGTTATGTATTTCTTGCAAAAATCGAGTTCCTCGCCCTGGACCGGACGCTTGCCGGTAATGCCTTGCAGTTCGCTGATGAATTCCGTCAAGGCCGGGGCGGTTGCGGGGGTCTGTATGCTGGCCGAAGCCGCGAAAATGCCCAAATCGCGGGCCCGCCAATCGAACCTTGAAGTTGCGCCATAGGTATACCCTTTATCTTCGCGTAGGTTCATGTTCAAGCGGCTGGCGAATTGTCCGCCCAAGGCCGAATTCATCACCAAGAGCGGGAAATAATCGGGCGTTTTGCGCACCGTTCCCACCAAGGCCGTGACAACCACCGACTGGGCGGCCCCGGGCTTGTCGATCAAGGTAATCGCCGCCGGCCGTTCAGCGGGCGGCGGAAATTTCGCTTCACTTGTCTTGCCCGGATTTTTCCAGCCGGAAAAAACTTTCTCCAACTCAGTCTTGATTTCGTTGAGGTTCGTGTCGCCCACGGCGATTATCGTGGCCTGGCTTGGATCGGCCGCGGCTTGATGGAAATTTTTCAGATCATTGCGAGTGATCGATTTCAGGCTGCTGCTCGTGCCTTGGCCGGGTTGCCCGTACGGATGATCGTAACCATAAATAGTTTGACTCAGCGCCAGAGCAGCCAGGGCCAACGGCTCGTTGCGGATTTGGACCAGCCGGCCCAGGCCCATGTTCCGTTGCCGCTCGAGTTCGGCTTGGGGAAATGAGGGATGCTGCAAAACATCGCTGAAAATTTCCAGGGCTTTGCCCAGATGTCGTTTCAAAGTGTATACTCTCGCCGAAGTGTCGTCCAAGCCCGCGCCGATGGAAAGGCTTGCGCCGATATTGGCCATTTCCTCGGCGATTTGTTCGGAGGTGCGTTTTTCCGTGCCCTCGTCCCAGACCGCGGCCGTCAAGCCGGCAAGGCCGAGTTTATCGGGCGGGTTGTCGGCCATTCCAAATGGAAACGTGACGTGGACGCTAACCGCCGGCGTCTTGTGATTTTCCACGACAAGAAGATTCATTCCATTGGAGAGTTTTCCCCTATGAATGGGAGGAAGCTGGAACGCCGGTTCCGACCCGGGATTGGGCAGCGTCGTGCGGTCCGCGTCTTCCGGAACGCCGGGCGCTTCGGGCACGGACATAACCTTGACGGATTTGGCCAACTGCACCCGGGCTTCGGCGGCCGGTCCGCGCGGATCGGGAGTGATCTCCGTTTGCTTGCCCGGAACGACTTCCAAAACCACTTTGTTCCGACTCAAGTATTTTTTTGCCACGCGCTGGACGCCCTGGGGATCGACCTGCCGAATCCGCGCGAAATCCTTGGCCAGATAGCCCGGATCGCCGGTTAATACATTGTACATGTTAAGCCGGTAGGCCCGCCCGCCGGACTCGCTGATGCCCTCCAGCGATCGCACGATTCCGGTTTCGCGGCGGGCCACGGCCCGGTCGATTTCGGCCTGGCTGGGCGCTTCGTCTTGAATCCTCTGCAGCTCTTCAGCGATGATGGCTTCCAAGGCGCCAAGCTCCTTGCCCGGACGGGCGGTGGCGGTGACGGAGAACATCCCGAAAAGTTCTTCGGACCCTTGCGAGGCCGACACATCCTGGGCGATTTGTTCGTCGCGGACCAACCTCCGATAGAGCCGCGATGTTTTGCCGCCAGCCAATATGTCGGCCAAAACTTCCAATTCCGCGTCATCGGGGGCGAACTCGGGCACGGTCGGCCAGTTGAGGTACAAGCGGGCCAGGCCCACGCGGTCCGTCATGCGGATCCGCTTCGATTCCGTAAGCTCGGGTATCGAGAGATTGAGTTTTTCAACTTTCAGGCCGGCCGGGATCGGGCCGAAATACTTCTCCACCAGCCGCTTGGCCACTGCCGGATCGAAATCGCCGGCTATGCACAAACTGGCGTTGGCGGGATGATAGTAACGGCGGAAAAAATTGGCCACGTCCTCGCGCGAGGCGGCGTCTATGTCGGCCATCGAGCCGATGGTGATCCAACTGTACGGATGCTCCGGCGACAACATGGCGGCCATGATCGTTTCGGGGGCCAGCCCGTAGGGCCGATTCTCATAACTCTGACGCCGCTCGTTTTTCACCACGCTCCGCTGATTCTCCAGCCGTTCTTGCGTCATGGCCGGCAGAAGAAACGCCATCCGATCGGATTCCATCCACAAGGCGAGTTCCAGGAAGTTCGAGGGCACGGTCTCCCAATAATTGGTGCGGTCCGAGCTTGTATTGCCGTTTACCCGCCCTCCCGCTTTTTGCAAAGGCAGGAAATAATCCCGGTCGAAATGCTTCGATCCCTGGAACATCAGGTGCTCGAACAAATGCGCGAAACCGGTCCGCCCAGGCACTTCGTTCTTCGAGCCCACGCGATACCAGATGTTCACGCCCACGATGGGCGTGGAATGATCCTCGTGCAAGATCACGTCCATGCCGTTTTTGAGCGTATATTTTTCGTATGGGATTTTGGGAATGGATACATCGGCGGTTTCGGCGCCGACGGCGCCGGAGACACATACGGCGAAATACAAGAATAACGATTTCATTGAAAATCTCCTTGAGTTGCTAAGACTTTGAAAGGAAGGCTGCAAGTAAATTATCGCGGGTCCAAATATTTTAACATTACGTAACATATTAGTCATTTGCAGCATTTTTTTGGAATGATAAATAGATCTGAGCGAAACTCAGTTCATGTTCGGAAGCCTAATTAATTCAGTATTCCGCATTCATCCTTCATCGCTTCTCACGACGCTCTTTTCGGCGGTCCTGCCTCATCCAAAACTTTGAGCAAATCCTGCCGGCTGTACCAACCACGGAAAATGATTGGATCGTTGGGCCGATCGAGGGGAAATATTGCTAATGTGGGCACTTGCCGGGCGCCCAGCAGGTCCAACATCGCCGTGACTTGCGGATCTTCATGTGTCCAATCGGCCTTCATCATTACTATGCCGTTTTGTTGGACCATTTGCCGCACGGACTCGGTATTAAGAATGGTGGCCTCCAGAGTTTTGCATGTAGCGCACCAATCCGCCGTGAAATCGACGAGAATAGTTTTCGATCCGCCGTCGCTGTTTATCGGCCGCGAGACGCCTCCGTCCCGGACCAATGCATAACCTTGAAGTTGAAGATCTTCCCAATGCCGTTGGACGCAGCGTTGGTAGGACTCGTTCAATCGACTATTCATCACCTCATAAAGACCGCCCCAATTAACTCGTCCGCCGCTAAGCCCGCTCAGGCCGGGAAACATGAAGACCCAAATCAAGGCGACGAATATGCCCGCTTGCGTCCAAGCTCGAAATTGGGCGCTTATTTCGGCGTATAACGGGGTACGGCCTATCCACCAACATCCCGCCCAAAAGGCCATCAACAGTCCGACGGTCGGCACGATATAAGCCCAATCCAGAAAGGTAAATATGTAGACTACCGTGGCCATCAATACGAAGCCCATGATGTGTTTAAAAGTATCCATCCAGGCCCCGGGTTTGGGCAGGAAACGAATTAGTTCGGGAAAAGCGCCGATGAGCAAATAAGGGCTTGCCATGCCCAATCCCACGCTGGCGAAGACCAGAAACGTGTTTTGGGGCGGTTGGCTTACCGCCCAAGCAAGCGCAGAGGCCATGAACGGGCCGGTGCAAGGCGTGGCTAAAATCGTGGTAATGACGCCTTTGGCAAAAGCTCCGGATAATCCTTCGCGCTGAGCCAACTCGGCAGTTTTTCCGCTGCCGATAAAACCCGGAATGGGAATCTCCCACACGCCCAAAAAACTAAGCCCCATCACAAACACCACCGCCGCCATCGCCACGTTAAACGCCGGAAACATGAAAAGTTGTCCCCAGCCCAATTTTGTAAAAGCGGCCAACGCGGCCAGGAGTAAAAAAACCAAGATCAGCCCGGCTGAATACCACACGTTCAACAGAAATCCGTGTAAACGGTTCTTTCCCGATTGCTCTACAAAGGAAATGATTTTCAATCCGATTACCGGAAGCACGCAGGGCATCAAATTCAAGATAATGCCGCCAAGAAAACCCAGCAACAATTCTCGCCACAAACCCGTCTTTTGCAGACGGCTTTGAATATTTTTTTTCAGTGTTTCCTGATCGAACGTCGGGCCGGCCAGTTGCTTAAACGATGCAGTCGAATACGGACGCCAATCCAATCCCTTCCCCTCCGGTTTTGCAACTCCGGGAGCGGACGAATCAACCTCATTCGATGATTGTTTTGGTGATGCCGGGATTTGATCCTTCACGCCCTCTGATGCCGGCGGCTTTGGCGTTAATAACGCGCTTAGCTGAGCCTGAGACAATTCTATACCGCTGCCGAGCATGGCTTTAAAAGGCAAATCTTGCGGCGGAAGGCAGGTATTGGCATCGCATGCCTGAAAAGAAACCTTTCCCTTGACAATCAGGCCGGCATGGTCCATGCCCGGCGCCAATTCCAACGGTGCGTACCAGGTTATCCTTCCAGAATGACTTTCGAGCGGTAAATCGCCGAAGGCATCGGGATCCTTTTCCTTTTTAGGTTTAGGTTGCGATTTGAACTCGCCGGCAAGCCGGTATCGCGGCGATTGGTCCAATTGGATCTCCGTTCGGATCGGTCCTCCGGGCTCTTGAGTTATGGAATAAATGTGCCATCCCCGTTTTATATCAGCCGTGATAAACAATATAGCGGGTTGCTTTCCGGTAGGTGGAGTGAATCGGGCGTTCAGTTTGACAATGTCCTTAGCATCCTCGCCCATCCCCTGGAATCCCCCGCCTTGGGCATCGTCGAATAAACCCCCTTGCGCCCAAGCCATCTGCGCCAGACTGATAATGCCAGCCGCTGCCAGGCCCAAAATCATTTTTTTAAAAGTCGCGTTCATGTATCCGATAGCCTTTGTCGTAAAATAATATAAGTACTGTAATATAGTTAAAAAATAACCTAATGCTTAAAAAAAATATCCTATTAGTAAAGGTATTATATACGATAAATGCCGGTTATAATAGGTCTATAACCAACGGCGTAAACAACGCTCAAAACCGCGGCGCGGAGGGGGACCTGCGAAACGGTCGAAAAACGTGGCGCTCTTACTTAACCTGACTCGCGAAAGGGTAGCAAGAAAAGTAGCTTTCTGCTGCTGTCTGATCATCATTCGTTTCCGAAAATGCAAAAAATGGACCGGTTCTTGACAATCGATAGTACCGGCAGTCGTCCATGATTGTTATTCGGGGAGCGGAAAGAACAAGAATAATATAAACATATTTTTTAGTTTTATGGCGCCTACGCTCAGGTCGCTCGGATTCAAAGGTTCAGGCCAGAACTACCGGAAAAGAACGGGCGATGCTGTGATGGTTGTCAGCTTTCAGAAGAGTTCTGGAGGCGAACGCTTCTACGTCAACTTCGGCGTGCAGCCAATGTGTGTTCCAACCAAGACTGGAACCGAGACTGGAGTTGAAGCGGCGCATAATGCGGCGGGATCGGCTCGTATCCGCTTGCATGTGATATCGGAGAACGGCGATATTCCCGGGGAATACAGTCTTTCTTTTACGATACTGTTCCAACGTTCAAGTGGGCGATACCGGATTCGAACTATCTCCGAAATCCTCGGGTAATACGGGGTTTTCTGAAATAGGCGGCACGAAATCCGGCACACTCGGCGCACAATCCGACGATTTCCCACCCGACTTAGCGGTAGTGGTTTCGACATGGCCAGACCTGCCCGAAGCGTTGCGGCAAAGCATTGTGGCGATGGTCCGGGCAGCGGCACCGGCAGGCAATGGACGCTAACCTGGACGGTCAGACATGAGCGGCGCAAAGTTAGTCTCTGTGAGATCGGTTTTTTGTTTTGCTTTCGCTATGTTACTTAACACCTATGTAGTTATATACATGAGAGTGGGCACAACCCCGGGCGGCCCCCCCTGCCCGGAAGGGACCCATTGACAGGTAGCTTCCCCTTTCCGGAAAGTTCACTTTTAGGAAGTCTGACACATGACCATCGCCGAGTGTAGGCAAGCAGGCCAATGGAACCCATGCCAATCAGGACGAGGGTGGAAGGCTCGGGGACGGGCTGAAGGTTATCGCTTAAGGCCAGTGGCCCGCCGGGGATAGCTTGGATGGTCACTGTTGCGCCGCTGGCGATGGTGAGCGTGCCTTGATTTATGGATTGGGCGGTAAGATTTGCACCGGCGTCTACTTGCGTGGTTCCGCTGCCGGCGATTGCGCCGACCGTGTGCGCGCCGTTTACTACTTCGAAGGTCGCTAATGCGGCAGTGTTGATATTGAGGTTTGTCTTGT
>JBEKZY010000205.1:0-15019 GCA_049509395.1 Thermoguttaceae bacterium
GGCCACGGCCGACGCCTTTGCATTGCTGGAACGCTTTGAGGCCAAGTTGAAGGACTATCCTTCGAATATTCCGCGCGCGGCCACCGAATTGGCCAAGGAATGGAGGACCGATCGGGTGTTGCGCCGCCTGGAGGCGATGATGGTGGTGGTGGATGCCAAGAATACGCTCCTGGTAACGGGCAACGGCGACGTGCTTCAACCGGCCGACGGCGTGATCGGGATCGGCTCGGGCGGAAATTTCGCCATGGCGGCGGCACGGGCATTGCTCGCGCATAGCAACCTTAGCGCGGCCGAGATAATACGCACTTCGCTTGAAATCGCCGCGGGCATAGACGTGTTTACGAATACGAATATCATGGTGGAGGAATTAAGCGAAGGATGAGGGATGAGAGATGAGGGATGAATTACGATAGCCATCAGCTTTCAGCATTCAGCGGTCAGCCGCGACTAGTCCTCATGGTAAAAGCTGATTGCTGATAGCTGATAGCTTTGTGACAAAGTCAACCGAAAAATTTAATCAGAACTTGGAGAAATAAACGTGCGAGATTTGACGCCTCGGCAGATTGTTGCGGAATTGGAACGGCACATCATAGGCCAGGACGAAGCCAAGCGGGCGGTGGCCGTGGCCATCAGGAATCGCTGGCGGCGGCAACAGCTTGTCGACGACATGCGACAGGAGGTGGCGCCGAAGAACATCATGATGATCGGGCCGACGGGCGTGGGCAAGACCGAGATCGCCCGGCGCCTGGCAAAGCTCACCGGGGCGCCGTTTATCAAGGTCGAGGCCACCAAGTACACCGAGGTGGGCTACTACGGCCGCGACGTGGAGAGCATGGTCCGCGAGTTGGTGGAAAACGCCATTGGGCTGGTCCGCGAGCAAGAGCGGCAAGGAATAGAGGCCGAAGCCCGAAGGCGGGTCGAGCAGCGGCTGTTGGATTTGCTGGCCCCTCAGCCGCCGGCCTTCGACGCCACGCCCGGCAGTCCGGATTCGCCCGAGCGCTACGAGCGCACGCGGGAAAAGGTTCGCGCGATGCTGGCCTCCGGCGAGATGGAGCAGCGGCGGGTGGAGCTTGCCCTGGAGCACAAGGCCGTGCCCATGATGTTCACCGGCATCGGCATGGAGCAGATGGATTTTGATTTGCAGGGGATGTTCGAGAAGATTCTGCCTCGCAGCTCATCGCGCAAGGAAATGACTGTGGCCGAGGCCCGCAACGTGCTATTCGAGCAAGAGTGCGACGCCTTGATCAATACGGAAAAGGTCAACGCCAAGGCGGTGGAACTGGCCGAGAACTTGGGCATTATTTTTATCGACGAGTTGGACAAGATCGTGGCCAGCGAGCAGACGCACGGGGCGGACGTCTCGCGCCAGGGGGTGCAGCGGGATCTGCTGCCCATAGTCGAGGGCACGACCGTGCAAACGCGATATGGATTCGTGCGGACTGATCATATTTTGTTTATCGCGGCCGGCGCGTTTCACCGCGCCAAGCCCAGCGATTTGATGCCCGAGTTGCAAGGGCGGTTTCCCATCCGCGTGGAACTGAAGGACCTGACCAAGGAGGATTTCGTGCGGATCCTTTGCGAGCCCAAAGGGGCGTTGACCAAGCAATACGTAGCGCTTTTAAAGACAGAAAACGTGGAGATTGTTTTTCTCGACGACGCGGTGGACGCCTTGGCCGCGTTCGCCTTTCAGGTGAATCAGAACACGCAAAACATCGGGGCCCGGCGTTTGTACACCATCATGGAGCGGCTGCTGGAAGACGTGAGCTTCGAGGCCCCGGACATGAAGCAGGGCCGCATAGAAATAAACGCCGCGTACGTGCGCGAGCGCCTGGCCGATTTGGCGGAAGATGAGGATTTGAGCAAATTTATATTGTAAAGCCGCGGCTGACGGTCGCGGCTTACGATTGAAATCCATCCTTATTCACTCTCCAAAGTATGTAATCAAGGCATTTTTCCTTCCCAATGGTAAGCAAATAATGCTTGGGGTATAATATTTTTTCGGGGATCGAAGATCCTTATTATTTGAATATCCCAATATATTCATTCTGATTGCGAATATAGATTGGATAAGAAACCGGGCGTTAAGCCCTCACCCTAGCCCTCTCCTAGAGGGAGAGGGGATTAATTTTTTTAACGGGGGAATACTCATGATTACTGCACGCATGGCGGTGGTTGGGTTGTGGCGAGGTTTTGCTGGGGCGGCGATTTTGGCGGGGGTCCTGGCGGCCTCGGCGTATGCCGCGCGGCCAAAGGCTGCGGAGTTGCTGCCCGAGGATACGCTGGGCCTGGTTTCCATTACGGACACGCAGGAATTGGCCCAGCGGTTTATGAACACCAGCCTGGGGCAGATGAGCCAGGATCCGCAAATGAAACCGGTGGTCGATGAGTTATACGGTTCGATGTCCGAGCTGGTGGCCTCGGTAAAGGATTTCATTGGATTATCGCTGCCGGAGATTGTGAATCTTCCGCACGGAGAAGTGACGTTTGCGTATGTGGCTGTAAAGGATGCAGACCCGGCATTTGTTTTTTTGTTTGATGCGGGCGAGCAGATCGCCAATGCCCGTTTACTACTACAGCGCGGCGTGGATGCGATGGTAAAAGAAGATGATACAAAGCAGGAATTAAACGTCAACGATACGAAAATTACTGTTGTAAACAGCCCGAATAATAAAACTTATGCCTTTTTCGACAAAGACGGCACGATTGTCGGAGGCAATAATATCGAGGCCGTAAAAAGAATCCTGGGGATTTGGAACGGTGAAAAGGGCAGGGTTTTATCGGACAACGCGAATTACGGCACGATCATGAATCGTTGCCGGGGTTCGAAGGACGAGCCGCCGCAGGTTGTCTGGTTTGTCGATCCGATCAATATCATGCGAAGCGCGGCCGAGCAAAACGTGGGCTTGCGGGTTGGGGTGGCCATGTTGCCGGTGTTGGGATTGGACGGGCTTTCGGCCATTGGCGGGAGCATGTTATACGACACGGGCCAATACGATTCGGTGAATCATATTCACGTGCTTTTGGAAAATCCGCGGTCGGGCATCATAAAGATGATCGCCTTGGAATCGGGCGTGTCCAAGCCCGAACGCTGGGTTCCCACCGACGTGGCTTCGTACATGACGGTTCACGTGAATTTCGATACGGCGGTAAAGACCCTGACTCCGATGTGGGACAGCCTGTCCGGAACCTGGGCATTTTCCGCGTTTGTACAGCAGCGATTTTCCACGCCCCTGGGCGTGGATGTCGAAAAGCAAATTCTCCCGGCATTGGAAGGGCGGGTGACGTATATCACCTGGTTCGAAAAGCCGGCCTCGCAGGTGAGCGGGGTAACGCTGGTGGCGGTTAAATTTAAAGATACCGAGGCGCTGAGCAAGGCCTTGGATGGACTGGCCAAGCGGTTGGGCGAGGGCATTTCGAAGCAGAATTCCTCGGGCAAGGATTATTATCGCGTGAACATTCCGGTTCCGCAAATGCCACCCGGGGCCGAGCCGCCCCCGATGCCGATTCCTTGCTTCGGCATTATGGACGACTATTTCGTGTTTACAAACCGGCCCAGTCTGTACGAAAAAGTGCTGAGCACGCTGGCCGATGGCACAAAATCCTTGGGCGAGGAACTGGAGTTCAAACTGATTGCCAACAAAATTCAGCGGCAAAGCGGCGGGTCCAAGCCGGTGATGCTCGGTTTCAGCCGGCCCGAGGAGGGTTTAAGGTACTGGTACGATATTATCACCGCCGACAGCACCCGGGATTCGTTGAAAAAGCAGGCGGAGAGTAATCCGTTTTTCAAGTCACTGGATTCGAGCTTGCAAAAGAGTCCGCTGCCGCCGTTCGAGGTGATCCAGCGTTACCTTGCTCCCGGCGGCTCGATGGCCGTGGACGATGCGAGCGGGCTGCACTTTATGAGCTTCACTTTGCGGCGCAAGGGGAATGATAATAGCGGAGAGTGAAGAGGAACGGGGATGAGGGATGAGGGATGAGCGATAAGGGATGAGGGAAACTGCTTGCGGTTTCGCGATGAAGTCTGAAAAACGGCTGCCCTTAATTACAATTTACACCCTACCCTCACCCCCTGCCCCTCTCCCAAAGGGAGAGGGGAGAAATTCGCTGCCCCTCTCGCAAGAGAGAGGGGACGTTTGGCATGGATTCTTATGCACGCGGAAATTATCGCCATCGGCGATGAAATTGTAAGCGGAGAGCATCTCGACACCAATTCCCCCTGGCTCAGCCTGAGGTTGGAGGAGTTGGGCGTTCGGGTGTTATATCATTCCACCGCGGGCGATGAGTTGGAGGCTTGCGAGGAGGTTTTTCGCAATGCCATGGGGCGGGCCGATATTGTGATATCAAGCGGCGGGCTGGGCCCCACAGCCGACGATCTTACGCGCGACGCCTTGGCCCGGGCCGCGGGCCGGGAGTTGGTGCTTTATCCCCAGGCCCTGGAACACATCCGCTCGTTGTTTGCCCGGCGAAAGCGGGAGATGCCCCAGCAAAACGAGATTCAGGCGATGTTTCCCGCCGGCAGCCGGATGATCGCCAATCCGCACGGCACGGCCCCGGGAATCGATTTGGAATTACCGAGGCCGGGCAAAAGAGCCTGCCGGTTTTTCGCTCTGCCCGGCGTGCCAGCCGAAATGATCGAAATGTGGAACTCCGCGCTGGCATCTGAGATAGGCACGTTGGCGGCCGGCCAAAAAGTGATTCGCCGCCGGAAGATCAACTGCTTCGGGGCGGGCGAAAGCCAGATCGAAGCCATGCTGCCCGATCTGATCCGGCGCGGGCGCACGCCCACGGTCGGGATCACCGCCGGCAAGACTACGATCAGCCTGCGCATCACAGCCGAAGCGCCCACGGAAGAAGAGTGCAACGCCCTTATCGAGCCTACGGCTGCGACCATCCGAAAATGCCTGGGCACGCTGGTCTTTGGCGAAGGCGACGAAGAACTACAGCATGCCGTGATGCGGTTATTGCGGGAAGAGAACAAGACACTGGCCACCGTGGAATGGGGCACCGCCGGACTGGTCGCCGATTGGCTGGGCGAGGCGGCCGAGGATAATCAATTGCAAAAGAAAGATTTATTGGATTCCATTAGCGTGAAATGCCCTCACCCTAGCCCTCTCCCAGAGGGAGAGGGAATTCATGAAATAGAATCAAAATGTTTTTTGGGTGGGCTGGTGGTGCAGAATCGTGAAAGCACGGGCCGGTTGTTGGGATTGGATCAAATTCTAGTTGGGAATCCGCCGGCATCGGGCGAACAGGCATCGGAGCGTATGGCTGCCGCCTGCCGCCAGCGTTTCAGGGCCGATTACGGTCTGGCAGTGGGCTGTTTTCCCGCCTTCGATCCGCATGATCCCAAGCCGGTTCATCTGGCATTGGCCGATGCCAAGGGCGTAAAAATAAAGCCTGTGGCTTATGCGGGCCATCCGGCCTGGTTAAGAATCTATATTGCCAAACACGCCCTGAATATGTTGCGGTTGGCGATATTGGATACAATAAAAGCATAGTGGCAACATCCGCCGGTCACAAGTAACCAGGCTAAACTTTTTGAATTGATAATAACATGACAAAAAAGGCAACCGATATCTTGGCCGAAACTCCCAGTGTTGGAAAAATTGCAGCGCCTAATTTGCCTTACAAGCCGCGGGATCCCGAAAAATATCGGCCCGCAATTGGGCTGATCGGTTGCGGGGGGATCACAAAGGAGCATCTTACCGCATACCGTGCCGCCGGTTATCGCGTGGTTGCGTTGTGCGACGTGGTATTAAGCCGAGCGGCCGGCCGAAAGGCCGAATTCTATCCGGATGCCGAGGTTTATGGCGATTATCGCGATATGCTCAAACGGGGCGATATCGAAGTGGTCGATATTGCCACGCATCCGCCGGAGCGGGCGGCGATCATCGAAGACGCCCTAACGGCCGGCAAGCACGTGCTCAGCCAAAAACCGTTTGTCCTGGATCTGGACGTGGGCGAGCGCCTGGCCGATTTGGCCGACGAGCGCGGACTCCGCCTGGCGGTCAATCAGAATGGGCGCTGGGCGCCGCATTTTAGTTATATCGGGCAGGCCATCCAAGCCGGGTTATTGGGGCAGGTTACGGCCGCGCATCTTTCGGTGCATTGGGACCACGGCTGGGTCAAAGGCACGCCATTCGAGAACGTCAAGCACCTGATACTATATGATTATGTGTCGCCGGCACTGAGGGGACGATTCTGAGCATTGGGCCGGACTCGCGGCACCAGAGGCTTGCCTTGCACACCGCCGCCGGACGCGTTGAGCCCAATTTGGAAGGCTGCTGGTTTCCCGACGGTTTTCACGGGGCGATGGGCGAGTTGCTTCGCGCTATCGAGGAGAACCGGGACCCTTCGAACAGCGCCAGGGATAATCTCCGCAGTTTGGAACTCTGCTTTGCCGCCGTGGCGAGCGCGGAAAGCCGCCGGCCGGTCGTCCCGGGGACCGTGCGAAGGTTGCCGGGAAGCTAATCCTTTGATATTGCAAATTGAAAATTGCAAATTTCAAATTGCAAATTGAACAAAGATTCATTTCGTGTTGTTTTCCACGGGGATTTGCGTGGAGATTTCCATGCGCAGCGAGCCGATACGGGCGGCGCCATTGGCGTCGGCTTGCAGGCGGAAAGATGTGATTGAATCGGGCAGATCAAAACTCACGGGCAATTTGCCGTCCGCGCCGGCAATCAAAAGCGGATTCCAAAAGAGCGATTCGGCAGTGTCATCTCGAGCGCCAGGCTGAGCGGCGACGTGCTGATGGGCGTATTGGCGAACGATAAAATGTTCTGTTTTCGCCGGTTCGGTTGGGCCTGAGACGGTCTTTTCACCACGGGCGGAGTTGCTCCGGGGAACAACTTGTTCGAGTTGGGGCGACGGACTGGATAAGGCGGCGGCGGTTTCCGAACGTCTGGGAGGCGGCACTGGCTGAGCCAGTGGCACTCGCTGGGCAGCCGTATTATCGGCGGTTTTTTCTTCGTTCGACTTTTTTCCGGACTTGAGGTCATTTTTGGCGGCGGGTTTCGCCGTGGGGGCCTGATACGACAAGAAGGGCACGGCTTGATCGTTCTCGCCGGCAGATCGCAGGGGATCCATCAATAACGCCCCGATGAACGAACAACAGACAATCATCCCCAGGACCGGCAACCAAAACGCTGCGCCTCGGACAATTCTTAGCAGCCCGAGCATAAATACCAAAAGCAACAATCCCCAAGCGCCAAGAAAGCAGATTGTTACAATTGTGTAAAGGGCCTGGCTGCGATCGGCATAATACGTGGAGAGACTTTTTTGATAGTCGTACCGGATGCGGCTGAGGTTATCGTACATTATGGGAGGGCCGAATTGGCCGCTTAAGGCCGGCAAGCGGGCGGAGCGGTTGGTTTCAGGCAATCCCAAGGGGACAGTCCCATTTTCGTTGACACGAAAATCGGGACAGTCCCCGGAAAAGCGCCGCCAACCTTGCGTGCCCAATAGCAGATCCAGTGCCACGGCCGCCGGCACGGTGGATGATTTGTCTTCGGAAATATAGAAATCGGCGTTTTCCAGGTCCTCGTGGTTGTCGATTTCGGATGTGAGCAAAAACTGCGTTGTCATGGTAGGGGTATGGTCGCCGGCCAGCGCGAACAAGGCCTGGTCGACCACTGATACGCCCAGGGCGGCGGCAACAGGCTCGTTCTTTTCGTTAGTCACCGCCAGCGACATATTAACCTTTTCGCCCGGGGCGTAATGTTCGTGGCAGTCGATGGCACGGACGTTCAATCGGCGATCCAAACAGCGGTAGACGAGCCGTTCGGCCAGGGGTTTGGGAAATTGCCGGTTGGATTGGGCAAGGTTAATCGAGTAGTCGAAGACCGTGAGGCGGATGACGCCTCCCACCTCGTCGGGCAGGGGGAGGGCAACTGGGTTTAGGCCATTTTCGCTTTTTTTAGTGACCAGAGCGACTTGGCCCGCCATAACACCCCGGCACCAGGCCCCGACAACCAGCGGAAGTCCGGCCTTGGACGACCGGATATTGAACTCCAGCATTTCCGACGGGCCGAACGCGCCCGTGCCGGTAGTCAATACAATCGGACAATCGGCGACGGCGGCAGGCAGCTTTGGTTCATCTTTTATGCCTGCTGGTGCGATGATTTTCAGCCTGTAGGATTCGCCGGGCTGGGAGGTGAAGCTGAATTGGCCCATTCCTTCGCGGATGGACTCGACGGCGGCCATTGTCCGGCCGTTTTCGTTTACAACAACGCCCGAGATGCGTAAAGGCTTGCCCAGGGGATCTTGGCACACAAAATAAACGCGATTTTCCAAACCGGCCGCCAGATCGCCGCCCTCGGGGTAGAAATGCACGTCGACCTTTCCCAGATTGATCGGAATGGCCTTGGCAATGGTCTCGCGGGCGCCGCCGTCGCTGACGGTTACGGCCAATTGACCGTCGCCGCGGGTGATTTTCTCGGGCAATTTCAGTTCGATGCGGAACGTACCGGCCTTGTCGGGCTGGACGTCCTTTTCCAGCACTGATTGACCGTCGACATAGGCTGAAAGATGCAGTTTCGCGGCAATCGCAGGACCGCCTTCCGAATGCGTGACGGAAAAATCGGCCGCCACTGTATCACCTGGGGCATAACTATCGCTGAGGAATACCAAATCTTTCTTCAATCGCGGGGGCCGGTAACGGCGGATGAGGAATTTTCGTTTTTCCTCGGGGAAAGATTCGTCCGAACTGCGAACCAGGATCGTGTATTGGCCGCCGGGCAAGTCATCCGGGATGTTATATGTGCCGTTGCCTACGCCGTGGTCGGTCGTGCCATCGGTCCGGGAATTAGGCAATGTGGCCCCGGCGGGGTCGAGGATTTCATAATGGATGGGAATTTCCCGATCGACGGCCAGGCCGAAACGCGACAGGCTCAGCGAGCGATAATAAATGGTTTCGCCCGGCTGATACAAGGGTTTATCGAGCGATATTTGAGTGGCCAGTAGGGCGGGATAGACCGCCAAGGGAGCGGACATCTGCTCAGGGCTGCCGCGATGCGCTGCCATGACCTTTAGGATGACATCGGCCGGCAGGTACATGTCGGCCGGAATAGAAACCTGCAAGCGCCCTTGCTGATCGGTGGACTCTTTCCGTCCAATTAGAATTTTTCCATCGGGGGATAAAAGATCGACTTCAACAGGGACGGATACGGGCGCTGCGGTGACCTCGGTCGTGCGGATGTCGAACTGGGCAGCCGCTCCGGCCTGCAAAGTCGAGGGACCCGTCACCATCAGGCGCAGATGCTCGGCGGCAATCGCGGCCATCTGGAATCGATGGTAGAAATATCCGGCAATTGAAACCGCCACCAAGGCGAAAGCCGCCACGCCGACCATTAATTTTGCCGCCGGGCCGGACTGCCGGACGACGGTTAACGACGGCTTCAGAACCGCTTGGGGCGGCAAGGGTTCTGATGACGTGTTCATGGCGGTTTTCTCAGGATTTTTCCGAAAAGTCTTCAGCCCAAGGTAACGCAACTTCTCCTGATATACAAGGCGGGGCAATATTGATGTGTTGCCGAACCGATGCGGCATTTATCCCGATTAGAAATCCACCGTTATGCTCCGCACTTTTCCATCAGAGCCGGGCCGAGTCGGCCTGGAATTACCGGTGTGACACGCCCCGGCTCTGACTTTTCATGCAACCTTTTTCTGAGACTAAATTGATCCGGAAGTAATCATCCAGGACTAATTTTTTGAGTTGTGCAATTTCATAACACCTTGAAATAATTTCTTAAGTCGCAATAAACAGAAAACAGGAAGTCAATTGAACTCAATTATTCAATACTAACAGATTGGCACGCATTTAAAAGTGATTTGTGATAATTTAGCGAGTTTTGTTAAACGGGGCAAAGGGTTTCGCTTTTTCATTTTGCATTTAGGAACTCAAACCAAACATCTTGGATCGAAAATGATGAAAGATTTTTGGATGACAAGCGATATTTCGTTTTCCCGGCGAACCGGCTTGAGAAGTTTTTACCGTTGAGCAGTCGGTAATCGGCTAAAAAAACCAATGGGCGTTGCATTTGAATAAATGGGAGACCGTATCTTCCGCATGTGGTTGGCGGACTGTTGAAGAAAAAAGTTATGCCGATCGGAAAAAAATACCGTGCATAGGCTTTTTTTGGGCTGGATTTCCTACTGAATAGGGCAAAATAACTTGTAATTTATCGTTGGTGCGTATTTGCCGAGTGATTTTAAGATGACCATGGAATACGAAGCAACATCGCCTCCTGAGTCACTATGAAATGGTCAAATTGCATTTTCAAAGGGCAGCGGGACGACGATGTTCGTGAGACTAAACTTATCGACGTGGCGGAAATAATCGGTTGCGGATGTGCTCAGGCGACAGGTTGCACCTCTAAAATGTCCTTTTGGATCAATTTTGGAAAAATTTTCCATCTTTTAAAAAAATATTTTAAAATATTTTTTGATGTCCCGGCTATTTGATTTGGGGTAACAGACAAGATCAATTTTTTAAAGTTTGAGTACCACTTATGCATCAGATTTATTTCGTTTGGCGGCGCGTTTGATGGGCGAATCGGCATCTGGATAGAGTTGAAATAGGAATTGAACAGCGCTGATTGATGGTGGGATCGATAAAATTATTTCCAAGGAATTTTAGTATACTGAAAGTGTGTGGTCGTGCGCAAGCGAGTACTGTGAGACGGCAATAATTTTATCGATCATGGGGCGATTTAAGGCAGGAAAAAGAATCAGGAGCAGATATCGTAAGTAGTTATTGTGTTTGAAGTTAAGGATATGCGCAAAACTTTGTCTACAATATTCCAGCCGAGCGGATGCGAGCAAGAAATACATGCCGGTTTTACACACTTATTTTTGTCAGTCGGGCAATCTCGATCGATGAAAGTGCAAGCCGAAAATATGTTCTGACCATGGTAACTCTGCTTGAAATTGTCTTGCGGAATGCGCGCGGCTGCGATTGCCGTGCGAGGCGGACAATCCGGACGGCGATCACGCAAGCGGCAACGAAAAAGTTGTTGCAACAGATGCGTTGTTCGACCCTTGCATGAGTATCGGCGCGGAGACTCGGCGATAAAAATGAGAAAAATTTTTGCACTATTGCAAAAATTGTACTTGAAATAATTTTGGAAATAGATAACATCATGTAGAGTCAGGTTGTTGATCGACCTGATGAATTTGAAATTTCTCAAATGGAAAAGGATTTCAAATCGATGTAAGAAACGAACGACGGCTTGTTTCGATGCTCGGAGCATCGCGGACAGGATGTCGATGAAGTTCGTTGTCTTGTTTCTGTGGCGATGAGCCGGTCGTACTTCGGCCCCAGCCTGGGGGCGACAAGGCAATCGCCCGGTCCGAATTAGGAGGACGTGTGGTGGCCAAGAAAAAGGTTGCGAAGAAGAAGGTTGCGAAGAAACCGGCGAAAAAGGTAGCCAAGAAGGCGCCCAAGAAAAAGGTTGCCAAAAAGAAGAAGAGATAGCCGACTAGCGGTTAGTTAACCGCGCAAACAACCTCTTCGGCACACCGAAGCAGCTACGACGAGAAAGGAACGCCCGGCACGGCTGACCGGGCGTTTCTATTTTCTTGAAATGCCCTTTTTCTCGGGAAAAATTGCGTTATGTTGATGATTACTGACCATGCCGGATGAGATGTTCGATTAAACGTATGGATGAGATTATTGGCTTTGCGGCCTTTGATACGGAAATTTTTCTGCACAAGCCGGACTAAATAATAAGAATCACTTTCTCGAGTATCGATTGAGTCTTGACTTTACTGTTTTATCAATTGCCGGCCGCGTATTTATGGCGGACTATTGAGTCTCAGAGAATCAAATCTAAAAGCCCACGGGTTGCAACCCGTGGGCTTGGCTTGAATTTTCATGCAACGCGGCATTCCTTTGCTGAGATTCGATAAATAATTACAGTTAGAGGGTCCTATTTCACAACTCCAGCACTGATTATCAAGGTTTGTGGTCCTTGTAGATGATTATTTACGGATTTCCGCGAGCGGTGGCGGATTTCCGTGGGATTTTCAAATATCCATATATAATAATTCACTCCATTATTATCCTTTATTCTTGCAGGCCATAGACATTTCATTTCTTTTCTTAGATGATAGGCCAGTCGGCATAAATCTTGCTACATAAGGCTCGATTCAAAATGTTAAGAGTTAGGACGGATTGATTTGGTAATATGCGTAATATGCGTAAGGGATTGTTGCAAGGCATTTATCTTTCAGTATATTTAATGCACTATTCATGCGGTGGAGGACTTTAATGGCACATGCAACGGCGGTCAAAGAAGGTTCATTTCTGGCCCAGGTTATCGAGGCCACGCCTGGCGGAGAGCGATTATTGCACTGCCTGCAATGCGGCAGTTGCGGAGGGTCGTGCCCTAGCGGCGCCGATATGCAGTATACGCCCCGGATGCTGTTTGCACTTATCAACGCCGACCAGCGCCAAGCAGTGCTTGCGGCCAATACGATGTGGGCCTGCGTATCGTGTTATTTTTGCACTACCCGCTGCCCGCAAAATATCCCCATAACGGATATTATTTACAGCCTGAAGCGGATATCCATCGCCGAGGGGATGGCCAAGGACACCGATGCCCCGGCACTGGCCAAGACATTCACCGATTTATTGGACAAATACGGGCGGAGTTTTGAATTCGGGCTGGCGAGCCGATTTTATTTGTTCAACAAGCCTTTGGCCATGCTCAAGATGGGACCGATGGGTTTGTCGATGTTTACCCGCGGACGAATGGCCCTGACGCCCACGAAAATTAAAAAACTCGAACAACTACAGGCCATCATTAAGAAGGCCAGGGAGATAGGGGCGAAGAGCGAATGATGAGGGATAAGGGATGAAGGATGAATAAATGAAGCCGGTTTCGCGCGCTCCCCTTCGGGTCGCGGCTAAACAAACTGACCACTAACCACTGACCACTATTATGAAATACGCCTATTTTCCCGGTTGTTCGCTGGAGTGCAGCAGCGCGGCCTATGACGTGTCGGTCCGCGCGGTTGCCGATTTGTTGGGCATAAAACTGGTGGAACTCGACGATTGGAACTGTTGCGGCGCCACCGAGTATTTCACCCAGGACGAGTTGACCGCCTGTTCGGTAATCGCCAGAAATTTAGCGCTTGTCGATTTGCAGTTCGACCAGCTTGTGGCGCCTTGTGCCGCTTGCTATCTGAACCTTGCCAAGGTCGATAATCTGATGAGCGAGCACGCGGACATGAACGAGAAGATCAACCAGGCCTTGGCCGCCGGCGGATTGAAGTACAAGCCCGGCCGGGTGCGGGTGCGGCACATCCTGGACGTGATACACACCGACATCGGCGAGACTGCCATCCGCGACAAGGTCGTAAAACCGCTTACCGGGCTGCGGATTGCTCCGTATTACGGTTGCCAGGTGGTCCGGCCGATCAAGGGCGTAGACAGCACCGAATATCCCATGAAAATGGACGAATTGTTCAAGTGGCTGGGGGCCGAGGTGATCGACTATCCGGTAAAGGCCCATTGCTGCGGCGGACACATGACGCAGATCAGCGAGCCCCAGGCCTTCGAGCTTATCCGCCGGTTGTTGCAAAGCGCGGTGGATTACCAGGCCGACATGATTCTGTGCATGTGCCCGATGTGCCAGTTGAACATGGACGCCTACCAGAGCCGGGTAAACGGCTTTTTCGGCCTGAATTTCAAGATGCCGATTATGTTTTTCACGCAGTTGTTGGGCGTGGCATTCGGCATCGACCCGAAGACGCTGGGCTTCGGCAAGGAGATTGTCGCCGCCTTGCCGGTGCTTAAGGCAAAGATGAACGGCAAACCGGTCGTGGCAGGAGTTTAATGTAATTTCGTCCCCGGTGAATACACGACGGGTTTGATTTTAAACGAATATCCCCGGGTGTATTCACCCGGGGCTAAATAATCAATTGTCACGGAGAAAGTGCCATGGCCGAGAAGATCGGCGTTTACATCTGTCATTGCGGAAGCAACATTGCCGGCATGGTCGACGTGGAAGAGGTCGCCCGCTGGGCCGGAAAGAACATCAAGGACGTCGCCGTATCGCGCGATTACAAGTTCATGTGTTCGTCGCTGGGTCAGCAGATGATCGAGGACGACATAAAGAAAGAGGGACTTACACGCGTAGTGGTGGCCGCCTGTTCGCCGCATCTGCACGAAAAGACCTTCCGCCGCGCCTGCCAAAACGCGGGTTTGAATCCTTATTTATTTGAAATGGCCAACATCCGCGAGCACGTGTCCTGGGTCACCAAGAGCAAGGAGGCAGGCACGGAAAAGGTCAAGGCCCTGGTGTCGGCCGCGGCCGAACGGGTAAAGTATCAGCAGCCGCTGGAAAAAATGTCCGTCAAGGTGAACAAGGCCACGCTGGTCGTCGGCGGGGGCATTGCCGGATTGCAGGCCGTGCTGGAACTGGCCGACGCGGGCTATCCGGTATACCTGGTCGAGCGCGAGCCGTCGATCGGCGGGCACATGGCCCAGTTCGACAAAACTTTTCCAACCTTGGATTGTTCCGCCTGCATACTGACGCCGAAGATGTCGGAAGTCGGGCAGCACGAGAACGTGACCATGTTCACTTATTCCGAGTTGGAAGAGGTAAGCGGATCGGTGGGCAATTTCAAAGTCAAGATTCGCAAGAAGGCTCGCCATGTTGACCCGGTAAAATGCACGGGCTGCGGCATTTGCGTGGAAAAATGCCCGCGAAAGATCATCGACAACGTTTTCGAGGCCGGCATGGGCTATCGCAAGGCGATTTACACGCCCTTTCCTCAAGCCGTGCCGCGGATCCCGGTCATTGACACGGAAAACTGCACCTGGTTTTCACGGGGCAAATGCCAGGTGTGTTCGAAGGTCTGCCCGACCGCCGCGGTCGATTACGATCAGAAAGACGAGATCGTCGAGCTTGACGTGGGCAACATCGTTCTGGCCACCGGCTGGAAATTGTTCGACTGCAAACGGATTCCGCAATACGGCTTCGGCCGCCTGGCCAACGTCTATTCGAACATG
>JBEKZY010000206.1:0-19910 GCA_049509395.1 Thermoguttaceae bacterium
TCAGGGAACGATGTCGAGTTTTTACATGGCCCGCGATTTGAGGAGCAACGCCATCGTGGGGCTGAAGATACTCAATCCCAAGAAGACGGCCGAATTCAACGCCCGGTTCCGGGGCCTGCGCAAACCCAGCGAAGGCGAGATATCATTGCTGCTAAAGCACCCTAACATCGTGGAGACCTTCGAATACGGGCTGACGACCGAAGACGAACTGTACCTGGTAATGGAGTTCCTGGATGGGGCCACGCTTTTTTCGGCATTGGTCGCCCGCGATCCGATTCTGGAAGGGCGGCGGGTAAAATTTATTCGCGAGGCGGCCGAGGCCGTGGCGGCGGTGCACGCGGCCGGATTCATCCACCGCGACATCTGCCCGAGGAACTTCATGCTTGCTAACGGCGGCGAAGACATCAAACTCATCGACTTCGGGCTGACCGTGCCTGCCACCAAGGAATTCAAGCAGCCGGGCAATCGCACGGGCACGCCCAACTACATGGCCCCGGAATTGGTCCACCGCCGCGACACGGACCAGCGTCTGGACGTGTTTGCCTTTGGCGTGACGGCGTACGAGATTTGCACCTTCGAGCTGCCTTGGATGCGGGGCACCACCGGCATGGCCGCCATGACTCACGATCGTCCGCCGATCGAGATCAGCCAATATCGCCCGCAAATCAATCCTGTTTTGGCCAAGGCCATTCACGCCTGCATCGAGCCTTCGCTCAGCCTGCGCTGCCCATCGATGGAAAAATTCCTGCAGATAATCCACGATGTCGAACATGAAGATTTGTGAGAGTTAGGGGATTGGGGATTGGGGATGAAGGATGAGGGATGAAGAATGAAGGATGAGGGATGAGGGATGAGGGATGAGGGATGAGGGATGAAGATAGGGTTTTGTATTGATGAAATAGATTGCGGTTTCGCGTTGTGATCATCAAAAAGTGGTCAGTAAACTGACCACCCCCTTTTATTGCGAACTCGAACCCTGAGCCAAGAACTCCTGAATCCTGAACCCCAAACCCTCCGGGCCGAGATACGGCCGGGCTCTGAGGATCGGCGAACCGCGAGCCCTATTGCCGCCTCTTGTTCGATGGTCTCCTGGGCATTAAGATAGTTGTTTTAATATTTATAAGGATAACTTATGCGGCACGTCTTATCGGCTTTGGTGCAGAACGTACCGGGTGTGCTGTCGCACATATCGGGGATGCTGGCCTCTCGGGGATACAACATCGACAGCCTTGCTGTGGGGGAGACGGAAGACCCCCATTTGTCGCGGATGACCTTTGTCGTGGTGGGCGACGACAGCGTGCTGGAGCAGGTCCGCAAACAATTGGAAAAAATCGTGACCGTGGTGCGCGTGGACGATATCAGTTCGCAGGACTTTGTGGAACGCGACTTGATGCTGATCAAAGTCAGCGCCCCGCCCGACAAGCGCGGCGAGATCAGCGAACTGACAACTATATTCAACGGCCGGATCGTAAACGTATCGCTGGACGCCGTGGTGGTCGAAATCTCCGGCCAGGAAAGAAAAGTCGAGGCTTTTATCGAATTGATGCGCCCCTTCGGCATCCTGGAAGTCGTGCGGACAGGCCGAATCGCGATGGTCCGGGGAAGCAATGTAGTTAAGGATGAGGGATTAGGGATAAGGGATGAGGGATAAAGGATGAAGGATGAGGGATGAAGGATGAAGGAAACGGGGTAACACCGGTTCTTGAACCGGTGGGACGAAGTTCCAAGAGGTCTTGGGGATGTATTGTCTTTCCCGGACAACCTCTTGCGGAAGATCCGCCCAGGTTCGAGAACCTGGGCTACCCACTGCTTGCTGAAAACTGAAAACCGTATACTGAAAACTGATAACTTAGAGGATAACCATGCCCGCCAAAATTTATTACGACAAAGACGCCGACATTTCGCTGTTGAACAACAAGACGCTGGCCATATTGGGCTACGGATCGCAAGGACACGCCCATGCGCAAAACCTTCGCGACAGCGGCTGCAACGTAATCGTGGCCGAATTGCCGGGCACGGACAATTACGAGTTGGCCGTAAAAGACGGATTCAAGCCCATTTCGGCCGCCGAGGCCGCGAAAAAGGCCGACATCATCACCATTCTTCTGCCCGACGAGCTTCAGGCCGAGGTATTTCGCACGCATATCCGCGATAATCTATCGCCGGGCAACATCGTTGTTTGTTCGCATGGATTCAACGTGCATTTCGGGCAGTTCGACCTGCCCAAGGGCGTTGCGGTCATACTTGTGGCGCCCAAAGGCCCGGGGCACCTGGTCCGCTCGGAATTCGTTCGCGGGGCGGGCGTGCCTTGCTTGATCGGCCTGGGCGAGGGCGCCGGACAGGATGCCTTGAAAATAGGTCTGGCCTATGCCAAGGGCATCGGCGGGACCAGGGCGGGCGTTATCGAAACCACCTTTGCCGAAGAAACCGAGACCGACCTGTTCGGCGAGCAAGTGGTGCTTTGCGGCGGACTATCGGCGCTGATCAAGGCCGATGGCCTATTTCGAGTGCGTCCACGAGGTGAAACTGATAGTGGACTTGATTTATCAGGGCGGGCTGAACTACATGCGCTACAGCATCTCGAACACAGCCGAATACGGCGACTACACCCGCGGCCCGCGGATCATCACAGCGGAAACCAAGGCCGAGATGAAACGCATTCTGGCCGAAATCCAGGACGGCCGATTCGCCCGCGAGTGGATCCTGGAGAACAAGGCCAACGCACCATCGTTCAAGGCCCAGCGCCGAAAAGAACGCTCCCATCCGGTGGAAATAATCGGCCGGCAATTGCGCAAGTTGATGTCCTGGATCAACGCCAAGGAAGTTTAAGAAGGGATTAGAGATTAGGGACTAGGGGCTAGGGGCTTAATTTGGGATTTGTGCACGGTTTGCATGCATCTGGTGATATAGTCTGCATGCAACTCATTTAGTCCCCTGCGAATACCCCCGAATAACTGTCTCTTCTTCCTCCGATAGGGATAGGGTGATGGCCGTTTCCGAATAATGGCTTATTATCCGCCCAAACCCCTATTGCTAAAAGCCACAATATCGTCAAAATAGTCTTAATCGTGTTAATTCTGCCTGCAAATCAAGCACTCTTTTCGGCATTCAAGGCAGATAGCGAACAAAAAAAGCTTAAACTCCGTAATGATTAAATGCGGATAATAATGATTCTGTAACAATTTTTTGCCGCGATCCGTTGCGGACAGGCAGGCCGTGGCGGGTTGAGTTTTAGGGAGCGGAAAAGGATTTTTTACGCATACGACAAATTTATTTACCGGTTCAACTTTTTTTACGTCACCTCTTATTATGTCAACAACCGTCAGTCGCGCACACACTCTTTTCGACGAACTTGAGCCAGGCGATCGGATCGAGGTCGAACACACCGTTACCGTGGGCCGCAGCAGCTGGCCCGCCAAAACCTATGGAACCGTGCTGCGGACCGAGCGGCGGCGTCACGGGCTGCACCATCGCCGGAATTTCGACGACAAGGTTTTTTCCGACACCATCCTTTTGGAACTTCCCGATGGCGAATTGACCGCCATCGCCGTCGACGAATACACCACGCTGCGCCGCGCATAATGTTGCAGGCACACTCCGTGTGCCGTCTGGACGTGCGCCGCTGCTTGCTTGAAAGCAGTGACTTTTTTCGTGCAACCTTTGCATGCCATTTTGTTTTTTTCGACATTCTTGGCTATAATACCGACGGCACACGGAGTGTGCCTGCTACTTAGGCCGATGGCACACGGAGTGTGCCTACTACATAAACTTTGATAATTTCCCTCGCATGTCCGCCTCCAACGATCCGCTTTTTGCCGCGCATCCACGGGATTATAAAAGCAATCTGTACGTCTATCCGGTGTTGAGCCGCCGGGCAGGCGGGATTTCCATCGGCGTGAACCTGAATCGCAACAAGTTTTGCAACTTTCATTGCATTTACTGCCAGGTCGATCTGAGCGAGCCGGGCGAAGACGACCTTGTTGATCTAGAGCGCTTGGAGCAGGAACTCGATTGGACCGTCGATCTTGTCACTTCCGGCCGTATCTTTGAAGGCGAGCAATTCGGCGGAACAGCGGTGCCGCTGCGGCGGCTTAACGATATCGCCTTTTCCGGCGACGGCGAACCGACGGCATATCGGAACTTTGCCCAGGCCGGGGAAGTGTGCGCAGGTGTCCGCCGCCGTCACGGGCTGGATGACGTAAAGCTGGTGCTCATAACCAATGCCAGTCTGCTGCACCGCTGGAACGTGCTGCCCGGGCTGGAGATCCTGGACCAGAACAACGGCGAAATCTGGGCCAAACTCGACGCCGGCAGCGAGGCCTATTACCGCCAGGTCGCCCGCTCGGCAGTGCCATTTAAGCAAATTCTGGAAAACCTCCGCGATGCGGCCCGGGCAAGGCCCATAGTGATCCAGACGCTTTTCATGCGGATCAACGACATAGCCCCGTCGTTGATCGAAATAGAGGCCTACTGCAGGCGGTTGCAAGAGATTGTCACGGCCGGAGGAAAGATAAAGCTGGTGCAAATCCACACCATCGCCCGTCGTCCCGCCGAATCCTGGGTTACGCCGCTGGCAAATGACGAAGTCGATTCCATAGCCGAAACCGTGCGCCGCCAAACCGGCCTGCCCGTGGCTGCGTTTTATGGGTAGATGGTAGGTCGTATGTAGTTGATGGGTATCCCACATCGCTAAGCCCACGGGTTGCAACCCGTGGGCTTGATCGAATTTTCATTCCAAAATAAGGGCGGCTTTGCCGCAAGATGGCAAAAACAGGATGTCAAACCTCGTCCAAAACCTCTTGCGACCTTGTCGCACCGGTTCAAGAACCGGTGCTACCCGCTGGGAGTCGCGTCCATTTTATTTTCCGATTGCCCGGCATCGAGCAGGGCTTGTTTTAGGGGCTCGATCCACTGGTTTTTTTGCGGGTCGAAGACACCGAAGCCGGAGCAGAACTCCCAGTAGGCGAAGCCCATTTTGCGTTTTAGGGCTTCGTCGGCGACGAAGGCGGTCCAGCGGGCGCGGGAGTCCATGTCTGCCTTGTTGTACGAGCCGAACTCGCCCAGCCACATCGGGCGGCGATGCTCGACGGCCCAGGTAATGGCCTTGTCCAGATCGAGCATGACGGCCATTTGCTCCTTCTTGGTGCTGGTCCATTTATTGCCCAGCCATTTTTGGGCTTCGGGGCCGGCCCATTCCGCGCCCTGATGCGTGAACTGGAAGGGGCTGTAGTAATGGACCGTGGCAACCAGATGACGGTCGTCCTCGGGCAATTCAAGGGTGGGCAGGTCGCCGATGCCGTTCCAGCCAACGGGGCCAACCACGATCTGGCGCGTGGGATTGCTGGGGCGGATGATGCGGATGGCCTCGCTCGCAATCCGGTTCCACTTTTCGGCCGTGAGGTTTTTATTCGGTTCGTTGAGTAGCTCGAAGGCCAGTTCGGGCGGATAGTCCTTGTAATGCTCGGCAATCTGTTGCCATAGGGCGATGAATCGCTCGGCGTGCTTGTCGGGCTCGTTGAAGATTTCCTCGTAGTGGTGCATGTTCACCACGGGAATAAGATGGCGTTTTAGGGCCTGATCGATGGCCCAGTCCACACGGTCGAAAAACTTGGCGTCAATGCGGTATGGGGGCGATTGGTCGGCATGGGCCGACCAGCGGACCGGGATGCGGACCGTGTCGAATCCGGCGGCCGCGATTTTTTCAAAATATAATTCCTTGAGCACGACGCCCCATTCGCCTTCCTTGGGTGCTTCCAGGGCATTGCCCAGATTTATGCCGCGGCCGAACACGGGTTTTAATTGTTTGAAAAACGGGTCGGCGAAGATTTTTTGCATTTCGCCGCGGTCGAAGCACACGGCCCGGATGTTGTCGACCAGGAAACGATGGGACCGGCCCGGCTTATCGAGCAATACTTTGACCGAGACGATGTTTTTGAGGTCGAGGTTATGGCCGGAAGTGCCGTGCCACATGCCGAAGGGGACAACCAAGACGGCCTTGGCGCGGGGCGGGACGGTGACGGATTCGGTGTTGTTGTTCTTCTGCCCTTCCGCGCCGGGATTGTTGACGCTTAAAAGCACTCGGACCGCCGCGTCCTGCGGGTTGCTTATGTCCATTTCCACGGCGTCGAAGGGGCTTAAGTCCCATTTTCCTTGGCGGGGCTCGATGAGCACCCCGGGCCATGAGGCCTCGGCCTGGGTAACGATCTCGAGGGCGTGGCCGCCATCAACCATCGCCCTTTTTGCCTCGCACTCGTTTGGATTGAGTTTGACGGCCTGCTGATCCTCGAAATCGGCAAGCATTTTCGGCGGGACGATTTTTTCTTCTTTATCCTCCGCCGCGGCCGCAAATATGTTTATCGCCAATAGCAGGCCGACACCGGCCAGAAAGAACGTCGGTAATAGCCAACCTAGAATATTGAATTTTTGCTTTAAAGACGTGTGCATAAAAGCCTCCAATATGAAGATGGAATACTGAATTGTCGGATTAAAATGGCCTGACCAATTTTAACAGTGGCGGGAATATTATTCAAATAGGAGGAAACTGGGTATCCCAGGTTCTCGAACCTGGGCGGATTTGCCGCAAGAGGGCGGAACCGGAAGGTCAAACCTGGTCAAAAAACCTCTTGCGACCTTGTCGCACCGGTTCAAGAACCGGTGCTACCCTGATTCTTCGCACCGGTTCAAGAACCGGTGCTACCCATTAAAACCTTACCGAGCGGTGAAAGTTGGGGGCTGAACATCGAGGACCTGAATATAGACGTCGTCGATCCAGGCTTCGCCCAGGCCGGTCAGTGCGAAGGTGACGTTCATTGCGGCCGACTGCGGGGCGATGCGATACAGGGCGAATTGCCGCCAGCCGGTGGAATGGCCGACGCGATCGGCCAGGGCCTCGCCGCCTGTGGAATCGAAAATCATCAGTCCGTCGACGCTGCCGGTGATGGGACTGGGGACGTTCACCCAGCCGTGAATGCACACGATTTGCCCGGCCTCGAGCATTATCGAGGGGCTGACGAACCTGATGGGCGGAGATTCCAGCATGGCCGGCGGATGTTTAAGATCGTCGGCCGTAACCGATAATCTCAGTCCGAACGCGCCGCTATGGGCCGAGCCGGCCAAGAGATCGGCGGCGGTTTGCACGCCGGGGAGGGGAGTTTTCAGATATCGCCAGCCGGTCTGAAACATCATGTCGAGGTTTTCGAAATCGCCGCCGGGGAGCAGATTTGGGCCGAAGCGGGCGGCGCGAATGCGGTCGACCAAGCGGAAGTGAGAGGGCAGAGTCTGGAAGCCCAAGGCCGCCGGACTGGTGACCGGAGAGGCGAGTTTTTTGTCGTCCACGGCGTCGTCCCAGTAAAATCGCTGGATGGCCCGCAAAGAACTCATGGCCTGATCGGCGGCGAGTTTTGCGGCGGCGTACTGCCGGGCGGCCATTTGCGTGTCGCACGATTGCAGACTTTTTCGGGCGTCATCGAGCAAGGCGGGCGGCGGGGTCTTGGCCCCCGGGCGCTCGTCCAACTGCCCGGCGATTTTTTGCACCGTATAAAAATCATGCACGGCCAGATCATGCTCCAATTGGGCGGCCTGGGGTCCGATAACGGCCCAGCGCCGGGTTATGTTGTTGACGATCAGCGGATCCTGGGCCAAAAGCGTTTGGGCGGTCAGATCGAATTCCCCCAAAATTACACGCATCCCTCCGTCGACGCGCTTGTGCGGTAAGGGTTTGATGCCGCTGGGATTGAGTTCAAAGGCCCCGGCCGATTCGGGCACGCCCGGCGCCACCAGGGTAAGGTTTTTCGCGGCTGATTGCGCAGGCGCGCATTGCGCCCCGGGCGAATACCAAATGGGCAGCAACAATCGAGCCCGCTCGGCTTGAAGCATCGCGGTGACAACATCTTTTTCGCTGCTTTTGCAGGTGGTCACGGAATCGCCCGCGGCCGCCCAAGGCTCGATGAGTTCCAGTTCCAAATTCAACAGTTGCAGCGCGATGGCGCGGTGGCGGGTCTCAGTGTCGTTTGCATCCAAGGGCGAGGAAGAGAGAAACAGCAGTCCGCGACTCTTGGCGGTTATAGCCGTAAGGGCCATAAGCTGCATCTGCTCGAAAGAAATTTCCAGCGGCGTTGCATTGCCGGGTTCGAGCGCGGCGATCTGTTGGCGTAGAGATTCGTTAACCTGAGTCTGGATGGTGGTCCAGACGGACGTTCCAGGGCGGGCCAGAAGCGGCTGCCGGCCGACCCACGTGCCGTAGTCTGTCAGTTCCATGCTGGTGCCCAAGGGGCGGCGGTCGATAAGCAAAATCATGGCGCTATCCAGGCGGCTGTACCCGCGCAGATCGGCGCTGGGACGGCAGATCAGGGGGCGCTCGCCGCGATGGTCGGCGTTGCGGATTTGTTCGGCCCAACGGCGGGTGGTTTCCAGGCGCTGGGACACTGGCAAATAGCCAGTGGCACCCGACGGCACTGGCAAGACGCCAGTGGCACCCGGGGACAGATCGCCGCTTAAATCCCAGATCAAGACTGGATCGAAGGCCGGCCCGACATCGCTTAGCACGGCCGCGGGGTCGCTTACGCCGTCGGCCCTTGGCGGGCTGGGCGGGGGACAGATGACCCAAAGGCCGAGCCTGTCTGCCTCTTCCAGGATTTCCTGGGCGGGCAGCCTTTTTAGCCAGACGGTATTAAAGCCCAATTGCTTTAAGACGGCCAGCGGCTCGCCCTGGTGTTCGATTGCCCGGGAAAAAAAAGGCCGACTATCGACCGTAAGCACCGAACCCGAAAGTTTTACTTCATGCCGCTTGGGTTGGATGGTCACAATTGGAGGTGTGCGAGAAAGATCGTTGCCGGCAAAACCTTGTGTGGCACGGGCATCTTGCCTGTGATTATCCATGTATGAACCGGCGGCGGCAAAGGCAGGGTCGCTTGCGGGATTTCCGGCGACGGAACCGGCGGCCGAAGCCGGGGCACCGCTTCCTTTGGGCATCCAGGCGGTGTTGCCCGAGGCCGCATTATTGCCTATCGGGGGCAAAGGCGTAACCGTCTGCGCTTGCGGCGGGGCCGACGCGCTGACGTACCCGGCGACGTCTAAATCGTCGATCCACACGTTTGTCACGCCCGGTCCGCCGTAGACGTTCAACAACACGGCGTCGATATAGGCTTCGCGTCCATCCACGTTTGTGCTGGTCTGGCTGCGCAAAAAGCGGATTTGGCGGGCCAGAAGCCGGGGCATGTCGGTAATCCGCAATTCCTGCCAGCGCCCGGCGTCGGTGTAACTTGTTCCGGCAACCAATGTGGAAACCGGCCGGCCGGTCTTGGAATCGATCGTCCGCGGCAGCACAAGCCGGGCAAGCAATTGCAGGCCGGATCGATCGGACTTGATCCACAGGCTGGGCATGAGTTCGTCTATGACTATGGGCCGGCCGACATCATGGGCAATGTAGACATAGGAACCGCCGTTGCCCGAAAGCCTTAGCCACTCGCATCCCTTGCCGGTGTGCGCTTCGTTCTGAACCCGGCGGTGGTCGAGTATGCGATATTGGGCATCGCCGCCGGCATCGCGCCAGGAAATTTCCGCTCCTTCGAATCCTTCGTACCATGCAGTTTGAGCATGAACCGTTCCCGCAGCCGTGAGCACGGACACTATAAAAAACAGGGCTATCGGCCGGGGGGAAAACATTTGGGTGGGGATTGGGGATTGGGGATTAGGGATTGGGATTGGGGATTTGAGATTTGAGATTTGAGATTAAGGATTAGTCCTGCAAAGTATGGGTGGACTCAGGTTTTAGGACGTAATTCTGCTGTTTCGCGGGCACGGGGAACTACTCTCACTGCAATTTACCCATTACCATGAAATAACATGGCAAAAACGAATGTGCCCATTCCGCCACGCATGGGCCGGGTTGCGCACCTCGACGTAACTGGTGCTTGTATCAGGAGTTGCGAATAATATCCAGATCAAACGTTGTATTTTTTAAGCATGCATTGCATGCAAAGCAAAGGAGTGTTTTGTTGTAAGTTGTTATTTAAAAAGAAGTTAAGGATTTATTTTATCGCTTGGCACATCTCGGCACATGGCGTGCTTTATATGAAAAACAACCAACCGTGAAGGAGACACCAATGAGTGAACCAGCACCTGTTATGAAGCCGAGCACCGATGAAATTCCGCGAGAGATTCTGGATCTGGCCGAAGCGATAAATCTCCTGCCCGATGATTGCCGGCAAAAAGTCGATCCCTTTCTGACCCGAGTGATCGACAGCACCCGCCGACGCCGAAGAATCCTTTCCCTTGTCCAGGACGCACTTGGCCAACTACGATTGGATATGAAATATCTGGCTTTTGACCTGGAAGCCACGCGTCGCGAACGAGATGAGTACCGCCGGAAAATTGAAGAAACTTAAAGGATATCATGGCGAATACCCCATAAGCTGGGTTGCTGCCGTTGTAAAACGATCCTAGCATAAAAATACAGCCTGCTAATTGCAGGTTTATTTTAGGCATCATTTTTAATCATCAGTTATTTAGTCAAGTTAATCGGAAAGAGTCGGCATGGTACATGCGAATGCCGAACAAATCGGCCAGCATGCCGTTGATCTCGGTCTGCTTACTCAACAGCAGTTGCTCGAGGTCCAGGCTTCGTTTGGGGGCAGCAACGTTGGCGTGCAAGATTTCATGCAAACCCTTGTGCGCCGCGAAATTCTGACCAATTACCAAGTCGAACGCTTGCTGAAAGGCGATAAATCGGGATTTTTCTTCGACCGATACAAGGTTCTATATCTGGTTGGCACGGGCACCTTCTCCCGCGTGTATCGGGCCGTGCATTGCGATACGGGCGAGGTACGGGCATTGAAGGTGTTGCGCAGCCGCTTTAGCGAACGTCCGGATCAATACCAGCAATTTGTCCGCGAAGGCAAGTTTGGATGCACCTTGCGCCATGCCAACATTGTCCGAATCGACGAGGTTGTATCGCATGGCCGCATGCATTTTTTCGTAATGGAGTTCATCGAGGGACGAAACCTGCGGGATTTTGTTAAAATACGGAAGAAACTCCATCCGCTCGAAGCCACCCGGTTGATGCTCGACATAGTCGAGGGCCTGCGTTACGCCTTTGATCACGGTTTGACGCATCGCGATCTGAAAATGAGCAACGTACTGGTTTCCAGCCGCGGACAAGCCAAGTTGGTCGATTTCGGCCTGGCATCGATAGATGAAACCCTGAGCGATGACGAGTTGGACCGTTTGCCCAACCCCCGCACGATTGATTATGCGGCCTTGGAACGGGCAACCGGGGTTCGCAAGGACCCACAATTCCTCATTGCGTGTCCATGGTGGTCGGCAAGGCGATGCACTTGGATCCCGCTCGCCGGTATCAGAATCCATCGATCATCCTAAACGACCTGGAAATCGCGTATCGGCGTCTGACCGAGATGTCGCAAGTCACAAGCGAAGGACCATCGCCCGACGACACGCAAGTGGAAGGCGGAGATTCGGGGATTTCGCTGCTTAATTCCCCCCTAATGGGCAGAACGGTATTGGTTGTGGAGTCTGACGGCCCAAGGCAGGACAACTTCCGCAAGAGTTTAAAGAAGGCCGGCGCTCGGGTGCTTTTGACCAGCGATCCAGGCCGGGCACTAAGCCGGCTGCATCAAGACGCGAAAATCGCCGAATGTTTGATTATAGACGCGGAATTCATCGGCTGGCCCGCATTGGAATTGTTCAACGAATTGACCGAGAATAACGACACGGCCTCGATTCCCACCGTATTACTGGTGGACGAGACTCAGAAGAAACTGGCCGCACATGCCAAGACTTCCGATCATCGCCGCGTTGTTTTTATGCCCGTCACTACTAAACAATTCCGTGAGTTGCTCGTTGAAATAATCGGCGCCAGGGCTGAAAAAGAGGGTTAAAGGCTAACATTAGCCCGAAGCGCAAGCGATGGCAACCTATTTGCCGCCCCTTGCGCTTCGGGCTTGTGTTATTTACTGAGTAATCTTGGCTTTTATATGCTTGCCATCGGCAGAAAATGAAATGTTTCCGGTCGATTGACGGTTTATGCGCCGGCTCTATAATAGTCTAGGAATTTGAAGTCGTCCTGGGATTCATATATAGCCCGCCGTGAATACACAGCGGGTTATAAAGGGAAATACTAAACGCAGCAACCCCGGGTGTATTCACCCGGGGCTAAATAAAAGTGGGTAATCATGCACAACGCCGTTGAAATTCAGGATCAAAATTTTGAGGAAGAAGTACTTAAGTCCCCCCTGCCCGTCTTGGTCGACTTTTGGGCGACATGGTGCGGTCCCTGCCGCATGATTGCCCCGGTAGTCGAGGAATTGGCGGCGGAAAATATCGACACCGTTAAAGTATGCAAGCTCAACATCGACGACAGTCCGAACACTGCGGCCGGATATGGCGTCAGCAGCATTCCCACCTTAATGATCTTCAAAGGCGGGCAGGTCGTGGAACGTTTCGTGGGTGTCCAGCCGAAAAAACGCCTGCAAGAGGCGCTCGATCAGGCGAAATCTTGAAGTTGTTTATTCTGTAAAGCCGCGACCATTAATCGCGCTCGTGTAACAACAACAGGCGTTGCGAATCTTTCATAACGGCCAACTAAACTTCGGTTTATAAGGGGTGGGGGTAAAAAATTTTGCCTTGTTTACGCGTTTTCTCCATGCCCTCACTCCTGCCCCTCTCCCAGAGGGAGAGGAGAGCAATTTGTAGGACTTCAGACCTTATTTAGAGTTAATTTGGACATGCCGCCTGCCGATTAAGGAGTTTGGGAAAACTTTTCCGATTGCGCGGAGTTTGTCGCGCGACCGTGCCCAAATCCTTTGGTATGGCGACGATGTCCAGCACTAAAACCGAAACGGCGTTGCCTCAGAGTCCTAAAAAGGGCGTCCAAGCCCTGCTGCAGGATGCCCGCATAGACGCCGCTCATACTCTTAATGGGCCGGATTCGGATCTTGTGTCGGCGGCCGTATCAGATTCAGGAATTGATGCGAATATTGATTCAGATGTCGCGGATTCGGCTGAAAATGTGCCCGTTCACGCGGCGGAAGAGTTCCCAAAAGATGATATAACAAGTGAACAACTTCAAAGACAGGCCGAGCAACTGGCCCATTTTTTACGCGACCGGCAAAGAGAGCTTGATCATCGCGAGGCGCATTTGAATGCCGAGATCGCCCAGTTGGAAACCGATTTGCGCAAGGAGCGGTTGTGCTTTTCCGAACGGGAGGCCGAACAGGAACTGCGGCGTCAAGAGTTGGACAATCGGGAAAAGGAAATCTTGGAGCGATTGGAGCGATTGGCCGCGGCCGACGCCGCGTTGAAACGTAAAACGGGGGCCGAAGCCGAACTTGCCGCCCGTTCGGCAGGTCAAACTCTGGAAAACGCGCAATCTGCCCGGCAAGCGTGGAATTTGAACGACCAGCGGCAACGCCAACTGGAAGAGGCCGAAAATCGCCTTGCCCAGGCCCAGGCCGAAACGCAAAAATTTCAGGAGCAATTAACGGCCCAGCGGCGGGAACTGCGCGAAGAAATCCATCGAGAACGCCAGCGCCTGATTCGAGAGCAGCGTCAAACCCTGGCCGAACTGGAAAAGAAACGAGAGGTCTTGGAACGACGCGCTAAGCATGCGGAACAATGCCGCACCGGGCTGCTTGAGCTTCGCGGGGAATTGCAGCAGATGCACCGGGAGACGTTGGAAATCCGCCTGGCCACCGAGGAACTGTGGATAAAACTTTCCGGCGCGGCCCCACCCGACGCATTGACCCATCCCTTGGGCCGGATCCGCAACCGCCTGGCCGACCAGTATCGGCTGGCCAATGCCGAATTGCTCAAGCAGAAAGAAGAACTCGAAGGCATCCGAGATCAATTGGTCGAACAATACCGCAATCTCGTCGAGCAGAAGCAACAATTCGAGGGCCGGATGGACGCCGGGCGGGAAGAATCCCAACAGCAGGCCGCGATGCTAATCGCCCGGGAACAGGCGCTTTTGGAGCAACAAACGCGCTTCGAGGAAGAATCGCAACAGTGGCGCGTGGCGCGGATGCAGTACGAGCAGGAAATCCGCCTCCTGCGCCTGGAACTCGCCCGGCAAGGCGCAGAAACCGCGAACGCATGATTTTGGATTTTGGGGGTGGTTGTTTTTTTTGCGGTTTCGGGTGAAAATAGCGGCTATGCGACGGGAAAAAATGCGTCTTGCCATGTGAGGTTCCAGCCTTGACCAGTTCTTCGGTGCCCTCGATTCTCGCTTTGTTGGCCCAGCCCGTGAGCGGGAATCCCACGCAGTATTTGATCGAAAAGGCCTTTGCCCATCACGATCTTGATTGGCGATATCTTACCTTCGAAGTCGGCGGGGAAGATCTGGGCGATGCGATCCGAGGGCTCAAGGCATTGGGCTTTTACGGCGGACATTTCGGCGATCCACACAAACAAACTGTCATTCCGCTTTTGGATGGCACGACCGAAACCGCGGCAGCTATCGGCGCGGTTAATATTTTCACTCTCCAGAACGGCGCTCTGGTGGGCGACAATCTCGAAGGAAAGGCCGTATTGCAGGCAATTGGGCGAATCGCCGATCCGTCCGGCAAGCGATTTGTGCTCTTGGGGGCCGGCAGGCTCGCCCGGGCGACCGCCTTGGAATTGGGTGCTTCGGGCGTGGCCGGAATTACCATCGTAAATCGCAGCGAATCACGGGCAAATGAGTTGCTCGGCCTATTGGCCGCAAACTGCCAGGCGCCAGTCTCGGCCGTGCAGTGGCAAGGCGATTATGCCGTGCCGGCGGAGGCGGACGTGCTCGTTCATGCCACATCGATCGGGCGGCAAGATGAAGATGCCCTGGTTCCGCTGCTATATGACAGTTTGAGGCCGGAATTACTCGTGGCCGATGCATGCACCGATCCGCCGCAAACGCGGCTTTTGCAGGAAGCGGCCGGGCGGGGCTGCAAAACCGTGGACGGTTTGAGCATATTCATCGAGCAAGTCGCCTTGGCCGTAAAACTGTGGACCGGCGTGGATCCCGACCGCGAAGTGCTCCGCGACGCGGTGGAAGAATATTTGGAAGTCTGAGAGATCGCGCTCCCCGACCATGCTACGCACGGTGCCCGGTCGCGGCTAAACATAAACTGAACACTGACAACCACATACTATCTACTACCTACCATCCGCCTTCTCCGCCATGGCAAGCCGCTCGGCGATGGGCGGGTGGGAGTGGAATAGAAAAACTTCCAGCGGGTGCGGATGGGGATCGTCTTTATTGAGTTTGGCCAGCTTGCGAAACGCTGAAATATACGCCTCTTTATTGCCGGTCCGCTGGATGGCATAGCGATCGGATTGCCGCTCGTAATGCCGGCTGATGATGTTTTGCACTGGTTCCATAAGCATGGCAAAAAGGGTGAGAATAAACATAATCAGCGGCAGGGTATACACGGGCAGTTGCGAGTAATTCAGGGGAGCATGGTCCACGGCGGCCCAGGCGGCCAAAATCCGGTCGCAGATGAAAAATCCGGCCGCGCTGTAAAAAATGCCGGCGGCGATCATCTTGCGTATGTGATGAAAAACCTGGTGTCCGATTTCGTGGGCGAAAATAACTTCGATTTCCTCGGGCGAGAAGCCCTTTATTAGCGTATCGCCCAGGAGCACGCGGCGGGTGCGGCCCAGACCGGCGAGCATGGCGTTGGCCTTGACGGTCTCCTGGCTAAGATCCAGGCGGTAGACTCCTTCGATGGATAAACCGGTGCCCGCGGCCAAAGACGAGATTCGATTGGTCAGTTCCGGGACGTCGAGTTTTTCGATCTTATAAAACAGGGGCAGAATGAGCACGGGGGCTAATTGTCCCAGCAAAACGCTGACCAGGAAAAAGGCCCCAGCCGCCACGAGCCACCAAATCGGCCCGGTGGTCCAGATGAGCCAGAATAGTCCGAGAATAAGGACCGCGCCCAATGCCAAACCCAGCAAATTTCGTTTGACATATCGCCATAGCCAGCCGGCAAACGTCTGTGTGCTCAGGCTGAATCGATGTTCCAAAACATGCCCGGAATAAAACGACAAGGGAAATGACACCGCGATGTGTCCCGCCGTAAGAAGAAGAAATAGCAGCAGCAAACGCAGCGAGTCATTGCGCTTTGGCAGCGAAAAATCTTTTAGCCACCTTTCCACGGGTTGGGCAAGCAGAAACGCGGCAACGGCCAAGTAGGCGATGTCGATGGCTTTATCCGCAAGCCCGCAAATCAACTCCAGCCGGCCGTAGCGTTTTGCCTCGGCCAACTCATCGGGAGTCATTCCCGCTGAGTCGGGTTGTTCATCCACAAACGGTGACGGCGATTGGTCGGGCAAAGCTTTTGCTCCTTATATGATCGTGTCTTATGTTGGGGCAGCAGTTAAACTACTGCCCCAACATAGAAGCCTTAATTAATTGTGGTTTTCCGTGCGGCCCAGGTCCAGTGGCGGTCGCTGGTGGCGCGGACGGATTCGGGCGGAACCCCCAGCGGAATAATCAACTGGCGAATCTCTTCCACCGTCAGCGCCGCGCGGAATGAATCCGCCAGCATCTGTTGCTGGCGCTGGTTCGCGCCGGCGGCGTAGGTTTCGACCAGACGACAAAGCACGGTTTCATTGTCGGGCCGAAACAAATCGCGGAAGAAGACAAGTCCGCCCGAAGCGGTCACGCGCCAGGCCTCATTTATAGCTACGTGGGGATTGGATAGGTGATGAATTATGCTGTTGGAAATTACCGTGGCGAATTGCCCGTCGCGATAAGGCAAGCGTTTGGCGTCGACACATTCCAGGCGGATGCGGCCGGCCAGGCCCGCCTTTTCCACATTTTGCCGGCCAAGTGCAAGCATGTGTTCCGCAACATCGACTGCCAGCACGCGGGCGTTGGGGACCCGGCGGCAGAGTTCGATGGGTATCAAGGCCGTGCCCGTGCCCAAGTCGAGGATTTCGCCGTTTGGGAAAAAGGGGACAGGTCCAATTTGCCTGAAAGGCCCGATGGGTGCTTCGCACAAATTGGACCTGTCCCCTTTTTCCCCGGCGGCAAGCAAATCGGCGGCAAAGACCCGATTCACCTCGCCATGGTCCATTGAATTATAGTCCAGGGCCTCTTCGAGGCTGTCCATGGCTTCGGTTTCTAGTACGCGTTGGAGCATGACAAGGATTAGGGATTGTGGATTGGGGATTGGGGGTGGGCAGTTTAGTGCCTACTTTATACCAGCACGGGTGCCATGGGCACGCTTGCGTGGCCATGCCGCGGTTTTCCCACACTTCCAACATGCCCACGACAAGCGTGGGCATGGCACCCGGTTCTCAGTGGGAACGCATCATTAAATTTGCATTTCATGGCGGACTTTTTCCAGATCTACTCCGAGAATTTCCTTGGCCGACTGGGCGAGGATATCCCTGTCGGCCTGGATATGAAGGGTCACGTTTGTATGCGAGATGGATTCGCCGGTCTTGAGTTCCTTGGCGGGGGAAAGCGATTCGAGTTCGTAAAACGCTCCCATTCCCTTTTTCCCGGGCTCGGGCGGGCCGTCGTTGTAGCTGTTCATCACGTCGCCGACGTATGGCTGGGCAAGAGGACCGCCCCAGAGATTGCTCATGTATAAATTTTCCGCCGGATTGCGGGGCATGCTGAATTTCACCAGCGTTAGCACATCGGCCAGAAAATCGATCGATCCGACCGTGTCCCTGGCGCGGCGCTGCGAGGTTCCGATCTTTGAACGGAACTGGCCGTCTGCGCGGAACAGGACCGCCTCGGGGAGGATTTTCAGGCGCTCGGGCGGGACTTTGCCGAAATAATCGCTTTGGACCGCGGGGCCGAGTTGCGACGGATCGCCCGGTTTGAAAGGCACCAGGACCACGGTTTCCGGACCCGCATTGAGCATGCCCAGCATCCAAATCGAGATCAGCCCCTTTTCCTTGCTCATGGGCGGACCGAGGTTGGTTATTTGATTGATGGTTTCATAGGCCACCATTTTAATGCCGTGCTGCGATATTGTTTTGACCGCCGCCGGGCCGAAGAGTTTCTGGCAATCGGCGGCGGAAAGCAAGCGCACGCCGCGGTTGACTTCCACGTCGAAGCGCGTGCCCGAGGTGTTTTGCAGTTTCATTTTCGCGGCCATGCGGACCGACGTATTGCCCTCCCGGGCAACCACTGGCCAAGGCCCGTCGTTCAGTTCCGGCGGGGTGAACCAGTCGGCGAGGGTCTGCTGTTTGATGCCGGGCTTGAACCACAGGCTGAACTGCCCGCCCTCGGGCGAGATCCACATGCGTTCTTCGCCGCCGTAGTTGTTAAAATGCTGGTTGGGTATCCCGGCGGAGATGAAATCGCGGTTGACAAACCCGAAACTCATGCCGTCCGGGCCGTTGCAGCTCGACGTCATCACCCGGCCTTGATACATGGGCGCAACGGCCATCCGAGCGCCGCCGGGATCGGCCAACTCGATCAATTGAGTATGCTTTACTAAAAAGTCTCGCACTTCGCCGTAGGACATGTGGTTTTCCTGAGCTAAAACAGGACGCTTTTTACATTTGATTTACGGTATTTATTGGGAACGAATTGGTAGAGTCTTAAAACAGCATTTCAATATTTTGAAAGCCGCTTGCCACGCGAATAATTTCCACGCCATTTTGCACCGATCGATAAAATATTACATAGTTTCTAAAGCTGAAGCAGCGGAGGTTTTCCGCGAGATCAGGCCGAAGTTCACCGAGTTCGGGATTGGCGGCTAACATAAAGCACTTTTCACGCAGTTTTTCTACAAACGAGGCTGCCGCGACCGGTTTATCCTTAGCGATGAACTCCAGAATTGCGTCTAAATCCGCCTCGGCATGGGGAGAAAAGAACAATTGCTTCTTCATTTATTCCCGCCCGATATGCCGGATAATGCTCGAGCTTTTTCCATCAATCGTGCAAAAACGTCGTCAGCATCGCGGCCTTGGCCTTGATCGAGTTCGTCGATTCCCGCTTGAATTTCACGGCGCAGTTTTTCTTTATGTTGCAACATTTTCAGGGCCGTGCCCACAACTTCGTCGGGGTTGCGATAATCGCCCGATACGACAAGGCTTTGCACAAAACCTTCTAACTCAGCGGGTATGGATACGTTCATGATAGATGCCTCCTGGCTAAATGCCGGATTCATTTTAGCATCAATCAAGTAGAGTGACAAGTCGGGTGTCATTACCCTATTGCATTAACCCCGGCTGTGGCGACGGCGTGGTCGTTTTCCACGGTGCTGCCGGAGACGCCGATTGCGCCGAAGATATCGCCCTGTTTGTTTTTCAGCGGCACACCGCCGGGAAATGAGATCAGGCCGGCGTTGGAATGTTCGATGTTGTAAAGCGGGCCGCCGGGCTGGGAGAGTTTTCCGATTTCACCGGTGGGCATATCGAAAAAGCGCGCGGTTTTCGCTTTTTTTATGGCGACATCCACGCTCCCCAGCCAGGCCTCGTCCATGCGGATGAAGGCCTTGAGATTCGCGCCCGCGTCGACGACCGCGATGTTCATTTTGGTTCCGATTTCATCGGCCTTTTTAATCGCGGCCGCAATGACCGCTTGGGCTTGTTTCATGGTGATATCGGGCATTTCATAAACTCCTTATTGCTATGTGATTTGATTTTCCACGCGTGATATTGTACGTGGCCGTAATGCTGTTGGGCAAGATGAGCGACTAGAGAAAAGCGATTGGTTAAAGTCAGTCCAAGCGAATTTTGCCTGGCCGCCGGGCGCTCCTGGCGTTGGCGATCAGGAGCCGCGTGAACGCGGCTGACAACGCTCCATGCGGAAGATAAGTGGTTTACTGCCTTCCCACCCGCGTAAACGCCTTGTCCTTACCCATATTTACGTAGTGGAAGTCGGAGGAGTTCAACATTAAGCGGCATGAACATAAGTATAATAGCAAAGACGCATTGCATCAACAGTTCAA